>JBEVHL010000699.1:0-22027 GCA_040511255.1 Mycobacterium sp.
CGTGTCGGGGGTGGTTTGCGTCTGCTCGCGGGGGAAAAGGGCCTGCTAGATCTCGACGGGGTAGACCGGTTCGCTGATCTGCGGCACCACCGAGCCGTCGACAAAGATGGCGTGCCACAGCATGAAGATCAGCACCGTCCACAACCGGCGACTGTGATCGCTGACGCCGGTGCGGTGCTCGTCGAGCATCTCCCGGACCGCCGCGATGTCGACGAGTTCCCCGGCCTGCGACGAGTCGACCATCGCGTAGGCCCACTCCAGCAGTTCGCCGGCGCGTAGCCAGTGCCGGATCGGCACCGGGAACCCCAGCTTGGCCCGGTGCAGGACGTGCGCGGGCACGATCGGCTCCAGCGCCCGGCGCAGGGCGTACTTCGTCGTGGTGCGAGTGATCTTCTGCGCCAACGGAAGTCGCGAGGCCACCTCGAACACCTCGGGGTCCAGGAACGGCACCCGCAGCTCGAGTGAGTTGGCCATCGTCATCTTGTCGGCCTTGACCAGGATGTCGCCGCGCAGCCAGGTGAACAGGTCGATGTGCTGCATCCTGGCCACCGGGTCCCAGCCCTGCGACTCGGCGTACAGCGGCGCCGTCACGTCGGTGTGCGTCCACTCCGGCCGGAAGCCCGGCAGCACGGCGCGCAGTTGGGCATCGGAGAAGCTGCGCGCGTTGCCGTAGTAGCGCTCTTCGAGCGTCAGCGAGCCGCGATGCAGCAGGCTCTTGCCGCGCATTCCTTCGGGCAGCGGCTGCGACGCCTTGCCCACCGACCGTCGCAGTGGTCGCGGTAGATAGTCGAAAGCCTTGAGCGACAACGGCTCTCGGTAGATCGTGTAACCGCCGAAGAGTTCGTCGGCGCCCTCGCCGCTGAGTACCACCTTGACGTGCTTGCGGGCCTCGCGGGCGATGAAGAACAGCGGCACCAGCGCCGGATCGGCCACGGGTTCGTCCAGATACCAGACGATTTCGGGCAGGGCGGCAACGAACTCGGCCTGGCTGACCACCTTGGTGATGTGCCGGGCGCCGATGGCCTCGGCGGAGGCGACGGCCACGTCGACCTCGGAGAAGCCTTCCCGTTCGAAACCGGTGGTGAACGTGATCAGCTTCGGGTTGTGCCGGATCGCCAGTGCGGCGATGGCCGTCGAATCGATACCGCCGGACAGGAACGCGCCGACGGTCACGTCGGCCCGCATGTGCTTGGCCACCGAGTCCTCCAGGACGGCGGTGATCTCGTCGTAGCGGGCTTGCTCAGAGTCGGCGCTGAACGGCACGGCGTTGAACCGGGGGACGAAATACCGGGTCACCTCGGGCCGGCCGCCCGGCCGGATCCGCGCGTAGCTGCCCGACTCCAGCCTGCGGACACCGCGGTGCAGCGTTTCTGGCTCGGGCACGTACTGCAGGACCGTGTAGTGCTGCACGGCGCGCTCGTCGATGCCGGTGTCGAAGCCGACGTCGTCGGCCAGGCTCAGCAGACACTTCTTCTCGCTACCCACCACGGTGCCGTCCTGGCCGGTCGCCATGTAGAGCGGCTTGATGCCGAACGGATCGCGGGCGCAGAACAGCTCACCGGCGACGGTGTCCCACAGGGCGAAGGCGAACATCCCGCGCAGCCGGGACAACGCTGCCGGACCCCAGTGGTGGTAGGCCGCCACGATGGCCTCGCCGTCACCCTCGGTGGCGAACTGGGCGCCGAAATCGGACCGCAACGTCGAACGTAATTCCAAGTAGTTGTAGATCTCGCCGTTGAACACCAGCACGTAGCGGTCCGGGGCGTCCGGCGGGCCCCAGCGCAGCGGCTGATGAGAGTGGGCGATATCGATGATCGACAACCGGTTGAAACCGAGCACCACCCGGTCATCGGCCCAGGTACCCGGCTCGTCAGGGCCACGGTGCCGCATCAGGTGCGAGGCACCCGCCACCGCGTCGTCGATCTCGTTGGTGACGGACCGCGCAGGGGCGCACACCAGGGCAAGCAGTCCGCACATCGTCGCCAAGTATGCCCCACGACTACGGCGTACCGACGCCGCCGGGCCAGCGCGCAAATAAGTGGGTAGGTGTGTCGAGCCTCGCGGGTGGGCGTGGTCTACGCTGCGTAGTATTCGATTCGCTGTCAATGCGCGAGAACGCTTGTGCGCGTGACATGCATTGCGAAGCTGGTGAGCAGGACCTGACACAGGAGGCGCCGACGTGAAGACCCACGGGCTTGGCTTTTCTCGAAGCCGTTCTCGTCGGCTCCGGATGGTGGCTCTGGCTGTCACGCTGGGTGCCACCGCACTCATGCTGAGCGGCTGTAGCTGGTCCGAGGCTCTGGGCCTCGGTTGGCCCGAAGGCATCACCCCGGAAGCCCACGTGAACCGCGAACTGTGGGTGGCTTCGCTGATCGCCTCCCTGGTGGTCGGCGTGATGGTGTGGGGCCTGATGTTCTGGACCTCGGCGTTCCACCGCAAGAAGGCCACCGACACCGAACTGCCCAAACAGTTCGGCTACAACATGCCGTTGGAGCTGGTGCTCACGGTGGTGCCCTTCCTGATCATCTCGGTGCTCTTCTACTTCACCGTGGTGGTGCAGGAGAAGATGCTGCACAAAGATCCCAATCCCGAGGTTGTCATCGACGTCACCGCTTTCCAGTGGAACTGGAAGTTCGGGTACCAGAAGATCGACTTCAAGGACGGCACGCTGAAGTTCGACGGCGCCGATCCCGCCCGCAAGGAAGCCATGTCTTCCAAGCCCGAGGGCACCGACGAGCACGGCGAAGAAGAAGTCGGCGCGCTGCACGGCCAGAACCCCGAAGATCGCACCTACCTGAACTTCGACAAGGTCGAGACGCTCGGATCCAGCGACCAGATTCCGGTGCTGGTACTGCCCGCGGGCAAGCGCATCGAGTTCCAGATCGCCTCGGCCGATGTGGTGCACGGATTCTGGGTGCCGGAATTCCTGTTCAAGCGCGACGTGCTGCCGGAGCCGAAGGCCAACCACTCCGACAACATCTTCCAGGTCAGCGAGATCACCAAGACCGGCGCGTTCGTCGGCCGCTGCACCGAAATGTGCGGCACCTACCACTCGATGATGAACTTCGAGGTCCGCGTCGTCGAGCCCAATGACTTCAAGGCCTACCTGCAACAGCGGGAAGCCGGTAAGACCAACGCCGAGGCGCTGCAGGCGATCAACCAGCCGCCGCTGGCGGTCACGACGCACCCGTTCGACACGCGGCGCGGCCAGATGGCACCGCAGGCGAGCAAGTAAGGACTAGGGGCCACCATGCATATTGAAGCCAGGTTGTTCGAGATCCTCACCGCGTTCTTCGTGTTGGCCGCGGTGGTCTACGCCGTGTTGACGGCGCTGTTCCAGTACGGCGGCGTGGAGTGGGCGGGCACCACCGCCCTGGTGCTGACCGCCGGACTGTCCCTGATCATCGGCACGTTCTTCCGGTTCGTGGCGCGCCGCCTCGATACCCGGCCCGAGGATTACGAAGACGCCGAAGTCAGCGACGGCGCGGGGGAGTTGGGCTTCTTCAGCCCGCACAGCTGGTGGCCGGTGCTGATCGCGCTGTCCGCCTCGGTGACCGCTGTGGGCGTCGCCCTGTGGCTGTCGTGGCTGATCGTCGCGGGTGTGGTGTTCGTGCTGAGTTCGGTGGCCGGCCTCGTCTTCGAGTACTACCTGGCCCCTGAGAAGCACTGACTCCTCCCACATCGCGCGGTGATTTGAGAAGGTCACAATCGTGGCGTCAGTTGAAAAGCGACGGTGGCGTCGAATTCGGTCCACCCGCAGGGTTGGGTAGGGTTTGCCGAGGCACGACAGGCTGGGCACCCCCGGGGTTCTCATCGCCGTGCCGCGGTGACGTCATCGAGAAGGACAGGCACAGATGAGCGGGCCTCCCAACCCGAATAAGCCCCCGGGACCGGAATCCGGTGAACCGGGCAGCAAGCCGACGCAGGGCGACGCGGAGTCGGACTTTTCCTCGCAGGCGTACTCAGCGCCGGAATCCGAGCAATTCACCAGCGGTCCCTACGTGCCGGCTGACCCCAATCTCTACGACTACGACACCTACGAGTCGACGGAACCAGGCGACGACGACGCCAGACCTCCACGCTGGCCGTGGATCGTCGGGGTTACCGCCATCATCGCGGCGATCTCCCTGGTGGTCTCGGTAGCCCTGCTGGTGACCAGTACCAACACCGACAATCTGGCGACGCCCGCGACGACCACCACCACCAAGCCGCCGGTACAGGACGAGATCACCACCACCACGCCGCCACCCCCACCGCCACCCACCACCGAAGAGCCGCCGCCACCCCCGCCGCCACCTGAGACGGTGACGGTCACACCGGAGCCGCCGCCGCCACCTCCGCCCCCGCCGGAGACCGAGGAGCCACTACCACCTGTGACCACGACGCCACCGCCGCCACCGACGACGACCACGCCGGCGGGACCCAGGCAGGTCACCTACTCGGTCACCGGTACCAAGGCGCCGGGTGACATCATCTCGGTGACGTTCATCGACGCGTCGGGCCGGCAACGGACCCAGCGCAACGTCTACATTCCGTGGTCGTTGACGGTCACGCCCATCTCGCAGTCCGACGTCGGTTCGGTGCAGGCGTCCAGCCTGTTCCTGGTGAGCAGGCTCAACTGCTCCATCACCGCCAGTGACGGAACGGTGTTGTCGTCCAACACCGGCAACGCTGCGCAGACCAGCTGCTGATGACGAATCGGGACAGAGGGTATGGGGACAGTCGGTTCGGGTCCCCGGAGACGGTGGATCGCATCCTGGTGATCGCGTGTGCGGTGGTCTGGCTGGTGGCGCTGGGCGTCGGTGTCGCCGCGACGGTCGCACTGGTCGACCTCGCCAGCGCGCATCCGGTCGACGCGGTGAAATCAGCCGACTCGGACACACCATGGCTGCTCTACGTGATCATCGGAATCTCCGCGCTGGTCATCCTGGCGGCGATTCCGCTGCTGCTGCGGGCGCGACGCACGGCCGTCGACGAGCCCGCACCGCCGTCCGCGCGGCCGCAGGCCCGGCTGGCGGTAGATCGCGACCCGCCCGGCTACCCGGGACCGACGCCGGCCCGATACTCCGCCAAGGTCATCTCAGCGGGCTCGCTGGACCGGATGTGGCTGCGCTGCGGTACCGGGGTGCTGACGGCCACGGGGGCCGCGATGATCGCCGTCGCGACCGCCACCTATCTGATGGCGGGCGAGACCGAGAAGGGGGCGTGGGCGGCCTATATCGTCGCCGCGGTGATCACCCTGGGGATGACGGTCATCCCGGTGCTGTATCTGCGTCAGCTGCGCAGCGCGCTGGCCGCCAGCGCAGAGTAGGTTCACAGCGGCGGACGCGCCGGGTCGGACTGCCAGAATTCGACCGTCTCGGCCCGCACCGCGTAGGACACCCACTCGTCGGGGACGACGTCGGGCGTCGCGACGAGTTCGACCCCCCGCGTCGTGCAGTGCCGAATCGAGATCGACCGGGTCGGAGTACGGCTGGCTCTGGCGGCGGGTCAAGACCATCTCGCGTGAACCCGTCGGACGGGGATCAAACGACGAAGCGGTGCCGGCCAGCACAGGTAGCTGGCGCAGCACCGCTCGTCATCCGTCGGGCGCGATCATCCGCGCGGGTCAGTGGTTAGTGGCTGCCATGGCCGTTCGAGCCGTTCGAGCCATTGCCATTTCCATTGCTGTGGCCGTTGGTATGGCCGTTGCTGTGCCCGTTCGTACCGATCTCGGTGTCCTGGTACTCCTTGAGCGCAGTGAGCGCACGTCGTTCGGACGCGTGGGCCGCCTCGTTGAGCGCGCGATCCTCAGACAGCGGATCGGCGAACAAGAAGCTGCCGGAACCCGTCGCACCACCGGAGCCGAGCTTGTTCATCTTCTTCGGTAGCGCGGCGCCCTGGTACTCCAGCGGAATCGGATGGCCATGGTCGTCGACCGGTCCGATCGGCTGATGCAACTCGACGTAGGCACCGTGCGGAAGCCGCTTGAGGATGCCAGTCTCGATACCGTGCTCAAGCACTGCACGGTCGCTGCGCTGCAGGCCGACGGCCCACCGGTAGGCAATGAAGTAGATCAGCGGCGGCAGTATCACCATCCCGATGCGGGCGATCCAGGTGGTCGCATTCAGCGAGATGTGGAACTTCAGCGCGATGATGTCGTTCATGCAGGCGTAAGTCAGCAGGATGTAGAACGAGATCGCCATCGCGCCGACCGCCGTGCGGACCGGAGCATCACGTGGACGCTGCAGCAGGTTGTGATGCGCGGTGTCGCCGCTGAACTTCTTCTCCAGGAACGGATAGACGACCAGCAGGCCCAGAATCAGGCCCATCAGCAACGCGATCCACACCGGCTGGGGAATGGTGTAGTTGCCGATGTAGAACTCCCAGGGCGGCCAGATGCGGATCAGGCCGTCAGTCCACATCATGTAGAAGTCGGGCTGCGAGCCGGCCGACACCTGGTAGGGCTTGTACGGCCCCAGATCCCAGATGGGGTTGATCTGCAGCAGGCCGCCCATGATGCCGAGGATGCCGACGGTCATCGCGAAGAACGCCCCGGACTTCACGGCGAACACCGGCATGACGCGCACGCCGACGACGTTCTTCTCGGTGCGGCCAGGGCCGGGGAACTGCGTGTGCTTCTGGAACCAGACCAGCGCCAGGTGTGCGCCGATCAGGGCGAGCATGATGCCGGGGATCAGCAGGATGTGCAGGGCGTATAGCCGGGGGATGATGATCGTTCCCGGGAAATCGCCGCCGAACAGAGCCCAGTGCATCCAGGTACCGACGACCGGGATGCCCATTGTGATACCGGACAGGGCGGCCCGGATGCCGGTGCCGGACAGCAGATCGTCGGGCAGCGAGTAACCGAAGAAGCCCTCGAACATCGCCAGGATCAGCAGCACCGAGCCGATGACCCAGTTGGCCTCGCGGGGCCTGCGGAAGGCACCGGTGAAGAAGATGCGGGCCAGGTGGACCATGATCGATGCCGCGAACAGCAGCGCCGCCCAGTGGTGGATCTGCCGGACGAACAGGCCGCCGCGGATCTCGAAGCTGATGTCCAGGGCGGACTCGTAGGCCTTCGACATCTGCACACCGCGCAGCGGCTCGTAGACGCCGTTGTAGGTGACCTCGGTCATCGACGGATCGAAGAACAACGTCAGCCAGATTCCGGTGAGGATCAGGACGATGAAGGTGTACAGCGCGATCTCACCGAGCAGGAACGACCAGTGCGTCGGGAAGACCTTGTTCAGGATTCCGCGCCGGACGGCAGCTGACGGGTGATACCGGGAATCTATTGCGTCGCCCTGTTTTGCCAGGGTCTCGCCGATGTTAGGACTCATGTTGTTTTCCGCTCCCAGAATGCGGGCCCGACAGGCTCGATGTAGTCGCCTGCGGCGACCAGATACCCGTCCTTATCGATGGTAATCGGTAGCTGCGCCAAGGCGCGCGCAGCAGGACCGAAGATCGGTTTCGCGAAGTGCAACGCGTCGAACTGCGACTGGTGGCACGGGCACAAAATGCGGTAGGTCTGCTGCTCGTACAGCGACGACGGGCAGCCCAGGTGCGAGCACACTTTGGTGAACGCGAACAGGTCGCCGAAGTTAAAGCTCTCCTGGCCCTGGCGCTTGACCACCCGGGGCAGGTCCTGCGGGCGGATGCGGATCAGCATGACGGGGTTGCGGACACCCATCATGATTTCGCCCAGCTTCTCGTGCGACTCGACGGTGGTGCCGTCGCCGTCGGACTCCCGCCACGGCATGACCGTTTCCATGCCGCCGGCGTCGACGTCCTCGGGCCGCATCTTGACGAACGGGGAGTTGCTGTCGCCGGTCAGGCGGGCCAGGTAGATCGTCTCGCCCTGGAACCTGGGGGTCCAGCCCGACGTCCACAGCACGGCTTTCTTGCCGTCGGCGGTGGGTACCACCGGCTTCCACGGGTTCTTGATCAGGCCGCCGATGAAGGCGACGCCGGTGCCGAGGCCGAAGGCGGCGAACCCGACGCCGAGCGAGGCGACGATCATCTTGCGGCGCTTGATCGTCGAGCCTTCGAGCGCATCGGTCAGGTTCGCGACGACCGTCTTGCGCTGCAGTTCGGGGGAGGAGCCGTCGTGGCGGTCCTGGATGGTGATCTCTTCGGGGATGAACTTCTTCTGGAAGAGCACCGCGCCGATACCGATCGCCAGCACCGAGAGCCCGAACGTGACGCCGTACAGCGGAGTGGCCAGGCTGTAGATGAAGTTGCCCGCGCTGCCGTCGGGCTGGTACTCCCACGGCCAGAACAGGAAGATCAGCAGCAGCGCCAGGCCGCTGACGCCGCCGAGCATCAGCCAGTAGGAGACGGTGCGCTCGGCGCGCTTCTCGGCCTTGGTGCCCTCGACGGGCCAGCGGGAGTCTTTGAAGACGATGTCGACGCCGTCGAGCTTGCCGCCGAGCGCCAGCAGCTCTTCCCGTGACATCCGCGCCAGCTGCTCGTCGGTGGGATCTCCGGCATCAGTGGTCTGCCCGGGGCTGTCGGTGCCTTTGTTGATGTCGTTGGGCGTCTCAGTGCTCATGTCCGTACCCCGATCCACATGGCCACTCCAATGACGGCCACCATTCCGATAATCCACGCCGCCATGCCCTCGGTGGTCGGCCCGAAGCCGCCGAGGCCGTAGCCGCCGGGGCTGCGGGACTCTGCCGCGCCACGGACGTAGGCCACGATGTCCTTCTTCTCATCCGGCGACAGCTGGCGATCGGAGAACTTGGGCATGTTCTGCGGCCCGGTCAGCATCGCGGTGAAGATCTGCTGGGGGGTGGCGTCGCCCAGGTCGGGCGCGTACTTGCCCGAAGACAGCGCGCCACCCTTACCGGTGAAGTTGTGGCAGGACGCGCAGTTCAGCCGGAACAGGTCGCCACCGCGCGCGACGTTGTCGCCGAGCAGCGACTCCTCGGCCAGTTGGCCGTTCTGGTCGCGGATGGTGGTGGGGCCGCCGCCGTTGGCCTGGACGTAAGCGCCGAGCGCGTCGATCTGCGCTTCGTCGAAGTTCGGGGTCTTCTCCGGGGCCTGAGAGTTCAGGCTCATCGCGGGCATACGCCCGGTGGAGACCTGGAAGTACACCGCGGCCTCGCCGACACCGATCAGGCTGGGTCCGCGGTCGGGTACGCCCTGCAGGTTCGAGCCGTGGCACGTTACGCAGGAGGTCTCGAACAGCTGCTTACCGTTGCGCAGTAAGGCCGACGACGCTTCGTCGGCGACTGCGACCTGCGGTCGCGGCGTCAGGACCGCCGCCATGCCGCCGGCGATGGCCAGCGCCACCAGCAGCAGTAGGCCGCCGGACAGCCTGCGGCGCAGTCGCCGTCGGGATCGGTCACCGTTGGCCGATCGGGTCAACCGCGAGATCTTCAACCCAGCACTCCTGTTCTTAGGTCTTGCCAAGGAGGTCTTGCCGTTCATCGGACGAAATAGATGGTGGCGAACAGCGCGATCCACACGATGTCGACGAAGTGCCAGTAGTAGGACACGACGATCGCGGCGGTGGCCTGAGCCGGGGTGAACTTGCTCATCGTGGTGCGCGCGAGCAGGTACACGAAGGCGATCAGTCCGCCGATCACGTGCAGACCGTGGAAACCGGTGGCCAGGTAGAAGACCGTGCCATAGGCGCTGCCCGGGATCGTGGTGCCGTGCTCGACGAGGTGGATGTACTCATACCCCTGGCCGCCGACGAAGAAGGCGCCCATCAGCAGGGTGAGCAGGTACCACCGGCGCAGACCGTAGACATCGCCACGCTCGGCCGCGAACACCCCCATCTGGCAGGTGAACGACGACGCGATCAGGACCAGGGTCACCGGTACCGCGAGCGCCAGATTCAGCTCGGTCGGTTTCGGCGGCCAGTCCCCACCGGCCTGTGCGCGCGCGGTGAAATACATCGCGAACAGTCCAGCAAAGAACATCAACTCACTGGAAAGCCACACGATGGTGCCGACACTGACCATATTCGGTCGATTCAGCGAATGCACGCGCGACGTGATTGCGGTTCCAGACGTCCCTACAGCGCTCGTCACCCATGAAGTATGACGCTTTGTAGTTGTCGAACTCCACCCGGGGAGGCAATTGGTAATAAGTGTCGCGCTCCGGGCTCCCGTCCCTGTTTTGGAGGCCCGCATCCGACATGGGAAAATCGGCCGGTGAGCGAGTCTTCTTCCACCCCGACATGGCCACGAATCCTCGGCCGCCTGACCGAACGGCAGCCGTTGGCACCCGGTGAGGCGGCGTGGTCGATGGACCAGATCATGTCCGGCGCCGCGACTCCCGCTCAGATCGCCGCGTTCGGGGTGGCGATGAAGATGAAGCGTCCGACGGCGTCGGAAGTCAGTGAGCTGGCCGACACCATGCTCAAGCACGCCCGCCGTGTACCGACCGATGTGATCGGCACCGACACCGTCGACATCGTCGGAACCGGAGGCGACGGCGCCAACACCGTCAACCTGTCGACGATGGCGGCCATCGTGGTCGCGGCCGCGGGTGTCCCGGTGGTCAAACACGGCAACCGGGCGGCGTCCTCGCTCTCCGGCGGCGCCGACACGCTGGAGGCGCTCGGGGTGCGGATCGACCTGGGCCCCGACGAGGTGGCGCGCTGCGTCGCAGAAGTCGGCATCGGGTTCTGCTTCGCCCCCCAGTTCCACCCGTCGCTTCGGCACGCCGGGGCGGCCCGGCGGGAGATCGGAGTGCCGACGGTCTTCAATCTGCTTGGGCCGCTGACGAATCCGGCCTCGCCCCGGGCCGGGCTGATCGGTTGCGCGTTCGGTGATCTCGCCGAGGTGATGGCGGGGGTCTTCGCGGCGCGCCGCTGCAGTGTGCTGGTGGTGCACGGTGACGACGGGCTCGACGAGTTGACGACCACCACGACGTCGACGATCTGGCGGGTGCAGGCGGGCACCATCGACCGGCTGACCTTCGACCCGGCCGGCTTCGGGTTCGCCCGCGCGCAGCTCTCCGAGCTACTCGGCGGGGACGCCGAGAGCAACGCCGCCGAGGCGCGGTCGGTGTTTGGCGGTGCTCCGGGTGCGGTGCGTGACGCGGTGATCCTCAACGCGGCCGGTGCGATGGTCGCCCGAGCCGGGCTGACCAGCAGCGCGGAATGGTTGCCTTCCTGGGAATCCGGGTTGGCCCGCGCCGCGGAGGCGATCGATTCCGGAGCGGCCGAGCAGCTGCTGGTCCGCTGGGTTCAGTTCAGCCAGAAGCTCTGAGCCGTCTCGGCAGGGTCGGTGCCAGCAGTTCGTCGTAGCCGGCGCCGCGCTCCGGGGTGAACTGTTCGGCCGCCACCCGCGCCGACCGGGCGGTCGCCGCCCACGTCGACCACCGGCCGGCGGCTCCGGCCGGCGACGCCCAGCCGTCGCTGGTCCGCACGATCCGGGTGCCCGGCGTGGCCAGCCACCGCGCGATCAGACCGGTCTCCTCGACCAGCGCCCCGCCCAGCGGGGCCGGTTCGAACAGGACCGACTGTGCGCCGGCGCAGAGGACGTCGACCACCGGCATGGGGGGCACCCCGCGGCGGGCAGTACCGGCGCCGGCCAGCTGGCCGTGCCGGATCACCGCGAAGTGCCAGCCGCCCGCGCCGTCGGGTTGGGCGGCGACCAGTTCGGCGACGGCCGTCAGGGCGCGCAGGCGTTGTCCCCGCCAGAGGGCGTCGACGGTGACGGCGGTGTGATCGCGCAGCCGGGCGGCGCTCTCGAAGTGCCCGCGTTCGGCGAGCGCGGTGATGTGCGCGACGGCGGCTTCGACTGCGTCGGTCGCGCTGCCGAGGATGACCCGGGCGGTCCGGTCGGCGATCGGCGCGTAGTCGATGGCGGTGACATCGCGGGTGGCCGGGCACGGCGAGACCTCACGCTGCGGGCAGGACGGTCCGTGCACCGCCGAGGCGCCCAGGCGGTTGGTGCAGGTGCGCAATCCGGTGAACCGGGCCAGCAGGGCGGCGGTGTCGGCGGCGTCCGAGCGCTTGCGGAACGGGCCGACCACCCGATCGTGGCGCGGTGTGCGGACCACCGTCAGGCGCGGGAACGCCTCGTCAGACAGGGTCACCCACCACCAGCGATGTGGGAATTTGGACCGCCGGTTGTAGGGCGGCGCGTGCGCGGCCAGCAGCCGGAGCTCTCGGACGCCGGCTTCGAGTCCGTGTGCGCACACCACGTGGTCGACGGCGGTGGCAAGTGCCACCATCTCGCGCATCCGGCCGCGCGGATCCGCCCCGTTGAAGTACTGGCCGACCCGGCGGCGCAGGTCGACCGCGGTGCCGATATAGAGCACCTCGTTGCTCGGCCCGCGGAACAGATAGACGCCCGGCTCGGGAGGCATCCCCGTGGCCAGCACCCGCTTGCGGCGCTGGACCGGGGTCACGTTCGGCAGGTATGAGCGCAGATCGGTGTAGGTGTGGATGCCCTGGTTGCCGACCCGCTCGATCAGAGCGTGCAGCACGTCGACGGTGGCTTTGGCGTCGTCGAGGGCTCGGTGGGTGGGCTGGCAGGAGGCGCGGAACAGCTGGGCCAGCGCGGACAGCCGCACGCTGGGCGCTTCGTCCCTGGTCAGCACCCGGCGGGCCAGTCGCACGGTGCACAACACGGCGGGCTTCGGCCAGGCCAGGTCACACTGCGCGGCCGCCGCCTTCAGGAAGCCGATGTCGAAGCCTGCGTTGTGTGCCACCAGGACCGCGCCGCGGGCGAATTCCAGGAACATCGGCAGCACGGCTGCGATGGTCGGGGCGTTGCGGACCATCGCGGTGGTGATGCCCGTCAGTTCCACGATCTGCGGCGGGATGGCGCGGCCGGGATCGACCAGGGTGGCGAACTCGCCGAGCACCTCACCGCCGCGCACCTTGACCGCGCCGATCTCGGTGATGGCGTCGCACGGGCCGCCGGGGGTCTTCGCGCTGGCCCGTCCACCGGTGGTTTCCAGGTCGACGATGACGAAGGTGACATCGCGCAGCGAGATGTCCGCTGTCGGGTCGAAATCCGCGAAGCTCAGCTGCGCGCTACCCGGTGCCTCCACGGCTGCAGACGTTAAGCCAGGCGGCAGACAAGTACCGCGAGCGCCGCGATTTATTCCCGCCGGTTCGGCAAAATTCGGCAATTCGGGCCAATCCGGCCAGCATGGCGTCCCACGGGTTGGACGCCGGGCGGATTTGTCGGTGGCCAGGTTTAGCGTGCGGTCAGGGGAAATCGAGACGGACCGAGAGCGACCGAAAGAGGTACTGACATGGCACACACGGGCCGTCCTGACGACAACGGTGAGCCGGTCGTTATTGACTGTGACGACTGTGCGGTACGCGGACCGGGCTGCCGCGATTGCGTGGTCAGCGTGTTACTGGGAGTCCCGGAAACTTTGCTGGCAGACGAGCGGGCGGCCTTGGAGATCCTCGCCGACGCGGGGATGGCGCCGCGGCTGCGGCTGGTGCCGATCCACCGACACGCGGAACGAGACTCCAAACCTGGGGTCGCTTGATTGTCAGAACTCGCCTGAGCGACAGCAGTCGAAAACTGTTAAGTTTGCGTCTCTTGTTGGACAACGTCGATGCGGTTTCGTAACCTATCTGAGACCTAAGGCGGTTCGGCGGCGACGCAACAGCGGCACGCCGAAGGCAGTTTAAGGACAAGCAATCTTGAGCCAAAACGGCACAGACCGGATCAAACGCGGTGTTAAACGACCCGTTTTGGGTCTGCTAGCCGGGCTCATCTTCTTGTGTAGCGCCCTGGCATCGGGTGTGCATGCCGATCCGGCCGACGATGCCTTGGCAAAGCTCAACGAGCTGTCCCGCCAGGCCGAGCAAACCACCGAAGCCATGCACAGCGCACAGCTCGATCTCGACAACAAGCTGCAGGTGCAGGCGGCCGCGGAACGCAAACACACCGACGACCTGGCCGCCGCTGACGCCTCCAGGGCTCAGTTGGCTACGTTCCAGGCGGGTGTCGATAAGTTTGCCGCGGCTATGTATATGGGTGGCAGAACCGACGGGCTGAACGCCATCCTCACCGCCGAGTCGCCGCAGGGCCTGATCGACAAATTGGCCGTGCAAAAGGTGATGGCCACCGAGATGGCGACGCAGATGAGCGACTACCGCCGGGTCAGCGCGGAAGCCGCCGCTGCCGAAGCCGCGTCGGCCGCGTCGGCCGCCGACGCCAAGACCGCTGCCGAGCAGGCCGCCGCCGTCCGGGCAGACCTCCAGTCCAAGCAGAGCAAACTGCAGCTGCAGATCGCCGTCGTCAAATCTCAGTACACCGCGCTGACCCCGTCCCAGCGGGTCGCGCTGGCCGCCCCCGCGCCGGTACCCCCGCCGGACGCACAGCCCGGCCCCGATGTGCTCGCCGCAGGCCCGGCGCCCGGCCTGCCGCCCGACGCGCTGCCGCCCGCTCCTGACGCGCTGCCGCCCGCCCCCGACGCGCTGCCGCCGGCTCCGGCCCCCGAAGGCGTCCCGCCCGGCGACCTGGCCCCGCCAGACGGTGCGGCTCCCGCCCCCGAAGGTGGTACCGGTGAAGGCGCGATCGCCGTGCAGGCCGCGTTGACCCGCGTCGGCTCGCCCTATTCATGGGGTGCCGGCGGACCCAGTGCCTTCGACTGCTCGGGCCTGGTTATGTGGTCCTTCCAGCAGGCAGGCATCTCACTACCGCACTCCAGCCAGGCGCTGGCCTCCGGCGGGCAGCCGGTGTCGCGCGACGCATTGCAGCCCGGCGACGTGATCAACTTCTACTCCGACGCCTCGCATACCGGCATCTATGTCGGCGACGGCATGGTGGTGCACGCGTCGACCTACGGTCAGCCGGTCAGGGTGGTGCCGCTTGACGGTGCCGGTCCGTTCTACAACGCTCGTCGCTACTGACCGACCCCGCACTGGTCGCGCCCGGTGGCCGGTTCTACTGGCCGTCGTCGTGTTGGCCGCGGTTCTGTTGATCGGTGTGCGGGTGCTGACTGCGTCCACCAATTCCGGCCCGCCGGCACCAATTTCAGCGCCGGCACCGCTGGTCGTCGGCGACAACCGCACCGTGACGATGATCAGTCTCGACGGCGCGCGCACCGATGCAATCCTGGCCCGCGCCGGTGCCGATATCGGTGCCGCGGTGACGTCGGTGGAAACCTTCTGGGGCACCGACTGGTCACATGAAATCCTGATCGTGGCCACCGGATCGGATGCCGAGTTCACTGCGCAAGCCAAGGCCGCGCCCGGGGCGGATGAGGCTGACATCGCCGCGGTCGCCGTCGCCGACCACGTGGACCCGGCCCGCGGCCTGGCCACCGGCCAGCGCATCGTGCTGGCCCCGGGCGCGGCCCAGATGAGCAACTCCGCGCTGCGAATAGTGCTGGGACATGAGCTTTTCCACTACGCCAGCCGTGCGGCGACCGCGCTGGATGCGCCCCGCTGGCTGACCGAGGGCGTCGCCGATTACGTCGGCCGACCGGCCACCCCGCTCCCGCGCGGCAGTCAGCCGCCCTCGGCGTTGCCGTCGGACGCCGACTTCGCCGCCAGCGGCCCGCAGCTGTCGCAGGCTTATGACCGGGCGTGGCTGTTCGCGCGGTTCGTCGCCGACCAGTACGGCCCGTCGACACTGCGTCAGCTGTACCTGCGGGCCTGCGGGCCCGGCCATTCCGATGTGCCGACTGCGCTGCGGGATACCCTCGACGCCGCGCCCGAGCAGGTGCTGGCCCGCTGGCAGCGCTGGCTGACCACCTGATGACCCGGGTTCTGTTGGTAACCAACGACTTTCCGCCCCGCAAGGGCGGCATTCAGTCGTATCTGGAGGATTTCGTCACCCGGCTGGCGCAGACGGGCATCCACCAGCTGACGGTGTACGCCCCGCGCTGGAAGGGGGCGCAGGAATATGACGACGCTGCCGGTGCGTCGAATTTCGACGTCGTCCGGCACCCGACCACGCTGATGCTGCCCCAGCCGTCAGTCGACTCGCGCATGCGCCACCTGATCGACAGCCGCGGGATCGAGACGGTGTGGTTCGGGGCGGCGGCGCCGCTGGCCCTGTTGGCCTCCCGGGCCCGCCAGGCCGGCGCGAGCCGCGTCGTGGCCAGCACCCACGGCCACGAAGTGGGCTGGTCGATGCTGCCGGTGGCCCGCTCGGCGCTGCGGCGGATCGGCGACGACACCGACATCGTCACGTTCGTCAGCCGCTACACCAGGGGCCGCTTCGCCTCCGCGTTCGGCAGGCAGGCCGCGCTGGAACACCTGCCGCCGGGAGTGGACACCGACCGGTTCCACCCGGACCCGGCTGCCCGCGCCGAACTGCGCAAGCGCTACGGCCTCGGTACCCGGCCCGCCGTCGTCTGCGTCTCGCGGCTGGTTCCACGCAAAGGCCAGGACATGCTCATCCGGGCGCTGCCGACCATCCGGCAACGCGTCGACGGCGCCGCTCTGGTCATCGTCGGCAACGGCCCGCATCTGGAGACGCTGCGCAAGCTGGCCGCCGAACACGACGTGACCGACCACGTGGTGTTCACCGGGGGAGTGCCTGCGGAGGAACTTCCTGCGCACCACGCCCTCGGCGACGTGTTCGCGATGCCGTGTCGCACCAGGGGGGCGGGACTGGACGTCGAGGGCCTCGGAATCGTCTTCCTGGAAGCATCTGCCACCGGCATACCTGTCGTCGCAGGCGATTCCGGGGGCGCACCCGAAACCGTGCGCGACGGAAAGACCGGCCGGATCGTCGATGGCCGGGCGCTGCCGCAGATCATCGACGCCGTCAGCGAACTGCTGGCCGACCCCGACCGAGCCGCGCAACTGGGTGCCGCAGGCCGGGACTGGGTGACGGCGCACTGGCGCTGGGACACCATGGTGGCCCGGCTCGGGAGTCTGCTGAGCTAGATAGCTAGTCCTTGGTGTAGATCGCGTCGATATCGCCGGCGAACTTCTCCGCGACCACCTTGCGCTTGACTTTCATCGTCGGGGTGAGCTCGCCGGTGTCCTCGGTGAAATCGACCGGCAGGATGCGGAACTTGCGGATCGACTCGGCATGCGAGACAGACTGATTGGCCTGCTTGACCGCGACGTCGACCTCGGCCTTGAGGTCGGGGTCTTCGGTCAGATCGCTGACGCTGCCGGACTTGCCGTTGCGTTTCTTCCAGCCCTCGAAGGCTTCCGGGTCGATGGTGATCAGCGCCCCGATGAACGGCTGGTTGTCACCGACCACCATGGCCTGGCTGATCAGCGGGTGCGACCGCAGCTGGTCTTCGAGCACCGCGGGCGCGACGTTCTTGCCGCCTGCGGTGACGATCAGCTCCTTCTTGCGGCCGACGATCTTCAGGAAGCCGTCCTTGTCGACGTCGCCGAGATCGCCGGTGTGGAACCAGCCGTCGGTGATGGCCTCGGAGGTGGCCTGATCGTTGTGCCAGTAGCCGGCGAACACCACCCCGCCCTGTACCAGCAGTTCGCCGTCGTCGGCGATGCGCATGCTGTTGCCGGGCAACAGCTTTCCGACGGTACCGACCTTCATGTCGCCGACCCGGTTGACAGTGATGGCGGCGCTGGTCTCGGTCAGCCCGTAGCCCTCGTAGATGGTCAGCCCGACGCCGCGGTAGAAGTGACACAGCCGGGCGCCCAGCGGTGCACCACCGGAGATCGACGCGTTGCAGTCACCGCCGAGCGCGGCCCGCAGTTTCCCGTAGACAAGCCGGTCGAACACGGCGTGCTTGGCCCGCAGTAGCGGCGACGGTCCGAACCGCTTGTCCTGCGCCTCGCTCCACGCGATCGCTGTCTTCGCCGCGACGGCGAAGATCTTGCCCTTGCCGCCGCTGGCCGCGTTCTGTTCGGCGGTGTTGTAGACCTTCTCGAACACCCGCGGCACCGACACCACCATCGTCGGCTTGAACACCGAGAACATCGGCACCAGATTCTTGATATCGCTGAAGAAGCCGACGGTGACCTTGTTCTGGAAGGCCGCGATGGTGATGGCCCGTGCCAGCACGTGCGCCAGCGGCAGGAAGACCAGCAGTCGCTCGCCCTTGGTCAGCAAGGTGGGCACCACCTCTTTGGCGCCGCGGACCTCATAGATCAGATTGGCGTGGGTCAGCTGGCAGCCTTTGGGCCGTCCGGTGGTGCCGGAGGTGTAGATCAGGGTGGCCGGATCGTCGGACCGCAACCCCTCCACCCGCTTGGTGTATTCGGCCTCGTCCACGTCGGCACCCGCCTCGGTGAGCTGGTCGAGTGCCTTCGGCCCCGCGCCGTCGATATGGAACACACGTCGCAGGTCGGGCAGTTCGCCGAGCAATTCGGCGACCAGGGTGGCGTGCGCGTCGGTCTCGGCGAACAGCAGCACCGCCCCGGAATCCTGCAGAATCCAGCGGACCTGTTCGGCAGAGCTGGTCTCATAGATCGGCACCGTCAACGCGCCCACCGAGAGGATGGCGAAGTCCAGAACGGCCCACTCGTAGCGGGTGGCGGACAGAATCGCCACCCGATCGCCCGGCTGGACACCTTGATTGATCAAACCCAGTGCCAGTGAACGGATTTGAGCGGCGGCCTGGGCGGCGGTGACATCGGTCCAGGTCCCGTCGATCAGACGCTGGTAGATCACCAGATCGGGGTCGTCGCGCTCATGGTCGAACACGGCGGCGACAACGGTGTCCCGCTCGCCCACCGGAAACGATGCGGGAACACTTAACTCACGCAATTCTCAGACCTCTTCCCAGGTGACAAGGCGTCCATCTCGTTGTGTAACCAGCCTAGTCGGCAGATTGTGCGGTATGTGACCGGCTGCACAGTTACGGACGTCGGCGGTGATATGTGAAGCTAGGGCGATGAACAGCATCCAGGTGGCCGACGAAACCTTCGTCGCGATGGATGGCGCGAGGGTGGGGGCCGCCATCTCCGATCCGGCGCGCTGGCAGCGGTGGTGGCCGGACCTGCGGCTGGCCGTGGTCGAGCAGCGCGGCGAGGCGGGTATCCGGTGGACGGTGACCGGCGCGCTGACGGGCACCATGGAAATCTGGCTGGAGCCGATGCTGGACGGCGTGCTTCTGCATTATTTCCTGCACGCCGAGCCCTCCGGTGCGGCGGCGTGGCAGTTGGCCAAGATGAATCTGGTCAAGATGACCCATCAGCGCAGGGTGACGGGCAAACGGATGGCGTTCGAGGTCAAGACCGAACTGGAGCTGTCCCGCCCTGTTGGGGTGGCACCGCAGCTCTGATACTGCGGTGCTGAAGTTTCGGGGAGGGTAGCGTTTGCGTCGGAGACTGTCATTTCCGCAAGGCTCCATGAATCACGCCCGGGATAGGTAGGACGACGATCAGGTGGCAGACAAAACCGCGCAGACCATCTATATCGATGCGGATCCGGACACGGTGATGGCCGTGATCGCCGATATCGGTTCCTACCCGGAATGGGTCAAAGAGTACAAACAGACCGAGGTCCTGGAGTCCGACGATTCCGGCTACCCGCGGACCGCCCGGTTGGTACTGGATGCCGCGGTCCTCAAGGACACCATGGTGCTGCAGTACCAGTGGCCTGCCGACCGCACGTCGGTGCAGTGGTCGCTGGTATCGAGCTCACTGCTGAAGTCCTTGGACGGCGCATATCGATTGGCGCCCAAGGGATCTGGTACGGACGTCACCTACGAGTTGGCAGTGGACCTGATGATCCCGATGATCGGGCTGCTCAAACGCAAGGCGGAGCGCCGGTTGACCGACACCGCGCTGAAGGATCTGAAGAAACGAGTCGAGGGCTGAAGCAGTCCAGCGAGGCCGGCACCGCTGGCCGGGCCCGGATCAGCCTGTTTGTCGGGAAGGGCGGGGTCGGCAAATCGACGCTGGCCGCAGCCACCGCCGTGCGGGATGCGCGGGCGGGCATGCGGGTTCTGGCGGTCTCCACCGATCAGGCCCAGTCCCTCGGTGATGTCTTCGGCGTCACGGTGCCGCCGACCGGAGAACGCACTCCGGTCCGGGTGCTCGCCGAGATAGACGTCGGGGCAGGCGGGGGACTGCTGGACGCGCTGGCTCTGGACACCTTGATGCTGCTGGAAAACCGCTGGCGCGAGATCGCCGGGCCGATCGCCGACCGTTTTCCTCAGTCAGATCTGGGTGATGTTGCGCCAGAAGAACTTTCAGCGGTGCCGGGAATTCAGGAAGTGCTCGGCCTGCATGAGGTCGGCGAGCTGGCGGCTTCTGGCAACTGGGACCACATCGTGGTGGACTGCGCGTCCACCGCGGATGCCCTGCGCATGCTCACGCTGCCGTCGACCTTCGGGTTGTATCTGGAGCGGGCCTGGCCGCGGCACCGGCGGCTGAGCACCACCTCGGACGGTGCGTCGGTGGCCGTCGTCGACCTGATCGAACGCATCACCGCCGGGGTGGAGCAGCTGTCCACGCTGCTGACCGACGGCACCGCGGTCACCGCGCATCTGGTGCTGACCGCCGAGCGGGTGGTCGCGGCCGAGGCGGTCCGTACGTTGGGTTCGCTGGCGTTGATGGGAGTGCGCGTCGCCGAACTGATCGTCAATCAGGTTCTGGTGCAAGACGATTCATACGAGTACAGCAATCTTCCCGACCACCCGGCGTTCGATTGGTATTCCGAACGGATCGCCGAGCAGCGGGTGGTGCTCGACGAACTCGGCGCCACCATCGGGGACGTCGAACTGGTACTGGCACCGCATCTGGCGTGCGAGCCCATCGGCGCCAAGGCGCTGCACCAACTGCTCGACAGCGTGGTGCGCCGGGACGGGTCGGCGCCGCCGGGACCGCTGCGGCCGGTGGTTGATCTGGAGTCTGGTTCGGGGCTGGGATCGGTGTACCGGATGCAGCTAGAGTTGCCGCAGGTCGATGCCGGCTCCCTGACCCTGGGCCGCGTCGACGACGACCTGATCATCGGTGTGGGTGGAATGCGACGCCGCGTGAAGCTGGTATCCGTCCTGAGACGATGCATCGTGCTCGACGCCCAGCTCAAAGGCAGCGCGCTCACCGTCCGCTTCCGACCGAACCCGGAGGTGTGGCCGGCGTGAGTGAACCTGGCTCACAAACGCATGCCGACCTCGGTCCCGAACTGCGACAGCTGGCGCAAGCCCTGCTGGACCGCATCGATCCGGCCGTGCGGGCCGCGGCCGCCTTGGCCGCCGCCCGGTCCGGCTCCGGTCCTGGCAGATGTCAGCAGGTCTGGTGCCCCGTCTGTGCGCTCGCGGCGCTGGTCACCGGCGAAGAGCACCCGCTGATCACCATCGTCGGTGAGCACAGCGTCGCCCTGCTGACGATCATCCGGACGATCGTCGACGGGGCCGGCACCACGCCGGAGCCGCCGGAGCCACCCACGTCACCCCAGGGTCCGGACCCGGCCGACGAGGCGGACCCCGAATCCGCCCACAGCCGGTACCAGCCGATCACGATCACGGTGGAGGAGTAGCGCGCGCTGTGGTCGGTTGCACAACCGGTGGGTAAAGTTGGCGCAGAGCACCGTTTGGTGCAGCCCGGAGCGGGAGGGTCCATGTGGTATTGGCTGTTCAAGTATGTGTTCATGGGACCCCTGCTCGCCCTGCTCGGTCGGCCGAAAGTTGAAGGGCTAGAGCACGTTCCGAGCAGTGGGGCGGCCATCCTGGCCAGCAACCACCTCGCCGTCGCGGACAGCTTCTATCTGCCGCTGGCGGTGCGGCGCCGCATCACGTTCCTGGCCAAGGCCGAATACTTCAAAGGCACCGGGGTCAAAGGCTGGTTCCAGCGCTGGTTCTACACCGTGGCCGGCCAGGTGCCGATCGACCGCACCGATGCCGATTCCGCGTCGAGCGCTCTGACCACAGCGGCCCGCATCCTCAGCCAGGGCAAGCTGCTCGGCATGTATCCCGAGGGCACCCGGTCACCTGACGGACGGCTCTACAAAGGCAAGACCGGGTTGGCCCGGCTCGCGCTGGAAAGCGGCGTGCCGGTGATCCCGGTGGCGATGATCGGCACCGACGTCGTCAACCCGCCCGGCAGCAAGATGTGGCGATTCGGGCAGGTGACGGTGCGATTCGGCAAACCGATGGACTTCTCCCGCTTCGAGGGTCTGGCCGGTAACCGCTTCATCGAGCGTGCCGTCATCGACGAGGTGATCTACGA
>JBEVHL010000700.1:0-31120 GCA_040511255.1 Mycobacterium sp.
GTCCCGGGTGTACGTGGTGATCCGTGGCGACGACCTGAGCAAGACCATGTCCCGGTACCTCATCGACCAGATCGACCGACACCCCCGGGTGACCGTCCGGTCGTGCACCGAGGTCCGGGAGGTGCACGGAGACGACAAGCTCAGAGAGGTGGTGACCGAGGACAACCGAACGGGCGAGCGGCAAACGATCCAGACCCGCGCGCTGTTCGTCTTCATCGGCGCGGATCCCCACACGTCGTGGCTTGTCGGCGCGATCCAACTCGACGACCACGGCTTCGTTCCGACCGGACCGGCGGCGCTCTACTCGCACACCGACGGCGGTCAGGTACGAGCACGACGTCAACCGATGATGCTGGAGACCAGCCAACCCGGGGTTTTTGCGGTGGGCGACGTCCGTAGCGGCTCGGTCAAGCGGGTCTCGTCCGCAGTCGGGGAAGGATCCATGGCCATCCGCCACATCCACGAGTACTTCGGGACATGATCGGCTTGGTCGCCCGCATCAAGAGGAATGAAAGGACGAGGAAAGTGGATCAACTCAAACGCGCGGAGTCTCAATGTCATGCCGCCCTTGGGATGGTCACCCAGGACGTCGGGGGGTGTGAGGTGGAGATAGGCCGATACACGTGCTGAGCGCCCCGTCGTCGATCTTGCTCATCGCCGATCCCGGCCTTCCAACGGTGATCGCTGAACACCTTTCGGTTTCGCTTCCGGATGCGTTGACCACTCCCGGCGGTGGTCAGTGGGATGTGTCTGTGCGGCGGGACGCGTACCCAGTCGACGAGCATGCCGAGGTCGTAGAGGTAGTCCGCACCGTCGACCCGGCCAGCGAGAGCCAAGACATTGTCATCTACCTGACCGATCTGCCACGACGCACCGGGACGACGCCGGTGCTTGCCGACATCAGCTTGGACAACCGGTTCGGAGTGGTCTCCATCCCCGGAGTGGGTGGGCTGTTCACCGAGCGCCGGATGAGGCACTTGGCGGAGGCCGTGGTGGCCGAGATGACAGGGCAGCGGGTGACACGAAGCCGGTCGGTGAAACGGCTGACGCGGACACAGGAGGACGACGACGTCGTTCGCTACCTCGGGCCGACAACCCTGTCGCGTCTGCGCCTTCTGATGGGCATGGTGTACGCCAACCGCCCGTGGCGATTGGCTGCCGGCATGTCGAAGGTGATGATGGCGGCGTTCGCCACTGGAGCAGTGAGCCTTGCGTATCCGACAATGTGGCAGCTATCCGACACGATGGGTCCCTGGCGGCTGAGCACGGTGACGATCTTGGCAACTGCCGCGATGATCGCGTGGCTCATCCTTGACCACAAATTGTGGGAACGGCCTGAGTCGGCCGACGAGCGTGAACGCGCTGTTCTGTATAACGCGGCTACAGTCGTCACCCTGACAATCGGCGTCGCCATTTTCCACGCCGGGTTGTTCATCCTGCTGCTGCTGACCGCCTGGTGGACGCTTCCGCCGCAGTTGGTCGCCCACAACATCGGCCATCCCGTCGGCCCGCAGACCTTGTTGAGGATGGCCTGGCTGGTGGCGGCGGTCGCAACATTGGGCGGCGCCCTCGGATCCGGGATGGAGGACGACGAGGCGGTCAAGGCGGCAGCGTATGGGGTTCGGCAACGCCAGCGATTCGACAAATCAAACCGAGCATCCTCCGGCGGTGGGTCGGCGCACCAACGGAAGCAGGACGAGACATGAACTTTCGTCAATCGGTTTCACCAGCCGAGGCATGTCTTATGCGGAACCGCAGCCGACGCCATTGTGTCGCGCCGGGTCTCGTCGGGCGGGATGGTGAAGTGTTCCATCAGCAGCATCTGTGCCGCCCGCATCAGCCAGTCGGCCACGTCGAGGGCGTTGAATTGTTCGCGCATTCTAAATCGTTGCACGACAGTGTGATCCGACGTCACGGAAGGTTATGCCCCGCTTCTTGCGTACGGGCGGATCGACGCCCAACGCAACACTAGCCACGGGCGTGGAGTCGGTCTGGTCAGCCACGACACGAGGTGATCGCGCTTATCCGCCGGCCTGGCGGCCAAGCCTCCCTACGCAGCCGCTGGCCGCCTACCTCAGGGCGGCGGCGATGGCGTCGCGGGCGCGGTCAAGCATCGAAGTGAAAGGGCCCACAGCGAAGTTGAGGACGGCCGATTCCACGCCTGCGTGGGGCCGAGTCGGCGCAATAGCTTGGGCAGCTTGCACCGCGGACACCATTCGTTTCAGGGCGTCGGGGTCGAGTTCGCGCTGCAGCTTGTAGAATTCTTCGGTTTCTTCGCGTTCTGCATGGTCGATAACGGCACCCTTGAAGAGGATAAGGGCGTCCATGAATTCCTGGGAATCGATGTCCATTTGCTCCAGAGCAGTCAATTGCTCTTTGGCTTCGCGTTCTTCCTGGAGGCGGGCATCGACGATGATGTCGCCGCCCTGGATATCACGTCTCGCCCGAGGATGGACCACCATCTCCTCGGCCGTTTCGTGCACGGCCAGTAATTGCCTGAGCTCGACAAAAGCTTGTTCGCGCGCCTTGGAAGTCGATGCATAAACAACGTCATCAAACATGTCTTTGATCTGGTTGTGCTGTCCTCGAAGGAAGTCGACGACGTCTTCGGTTGAATGTACGAACGTCTCGACCACGGCAACCTACTTTCACGCTCGGTCAGTGGGCGCGGGGCTGCGCACTCAGCGGTGGGTTTACCGGACGGGAAGATCTCAAACACCGGGTACCTCTGTCGGGCGGTCCCAAGTCGTCGCCTGTTTGGGATCAGATTCTCGTGAGCAGCGACGCGACGGTACGGGGCTTTGTGGAATTAATGTCGTCGGACTCAATGCCGGGACACGATCTTTGTCTGACTGCGTTTGCGCCAAGGACCACTGCCGGCCGACGAGTCTATGGATATGGCGGGTCGCCGGCGTCGTTGAGCACCGTGAGCGACGGATTGATGGCGTACCGGCTCTGGTCACCGCCTGCAGCGCGGGCCTCAAACATCGCGGTGGTCGCGATGGCCAGTAGCTCTTCGACGACATCGAACGGGGGATGAGTAGTCAACGGGCTCAGTGGAGTGACCACAACTCCGATGCTGACCGTCAACCCCGATGCGTTTCTCACTGCGTGCTGCAGCCGTCCGCATAGGGGGGTGGGATCGACACCTGTGAAGAGGTCGGCGATGAAGAACTCGGCGTCACCAGGGTGGGCGATCAGCGCGCCGCGCCGCACGGTGTCGCGTACACATTGGGCCAGGGTGACCCGGGCTTGGTCAGCCGCAGCGCCACCTCGATCGCTGGTGAGCAGCGAGAAGCTGTCCATGCTGGCGACGACAATGACGAGATGGCGGTCGTCTTGTCGGTTGCGGGCACCGAGCAATGTGCTCACCCGGTCATAAAAGCCTTCGCGAGTCGGCAACCCCGTCAACGGTTCGAGGTGATCGTCGCGGACGAGCTCAGGGCGAATCAGCCGGACAACGAACCGGCAGGCGAACGCAACGCACCCATTGAGTACACCGACAGCAAGGATGGACCCGACTGCTAGTGCACCGTTGATCGCGACCAATCGGAACACCAACATGATCGTGGTGGCCCCTGCGATTAGCCATGTCACCGTGAGAAGCCGCACGGAGTGAAACAACCCGACGTAGCCGGTGAGGACCGTGAACGCGGTAACACCTAGCAGGCCGACCATGGGGTCGCTTGCCAGAAGGCAGGCGACGGCGATCCAGACCGCTCCTACCACCGAACAGGCTTGGGACATGGTGCGACTGGGCCACCCGCGGCGCAGCCATCGCGACCCCATCATCACCGAGCAGACGGTCACGCCAATGGCTGCACTTCGATGCGGAAGGTCTTGGGCCACAACGGGGCTGAAGGCGAATATGGTGGGAATGGCGCCGAAAACGATGATGAGCGAGGCGATCACCCGACACGTCGCGCGCTGCATTCCTCGAGCAGCCAGCTGAGCAGTCAGCCAGTAGTAGGAGTCATCGAATTGATTCCGCCAGGACAACATTCAAACCAATCCCGCTCTCACCGTGCTAGGCCCAGGACACCACCGCAGCTGAACATCCCCTGGGAAAAGTGCACAGCGGGAGCTTCCACTCCTGATGCGGCCGGCCCACCTTTGCCAAAATCCTTCGCCGCCACCGACACAGCTAGGGCAACCACGCACACCGAACGCTGCACCGCCTGGTGTGATCAATGGATGAATACTGCCGGCCACGTTCTGGACCGTCGTGAGTACCGTCGATTCGACCCTTTGACGTAAGGCAGCTAATCGATCAAGTCATCGAAGCCTGCCATCTGGCAGATCGCAAAACAACCACCCTCGACCAGGGCCGGCACGCTCCACGCGCGAGGCTTGCGCCGACGACCCCGAACAACGGGTGTCGTCGTCCCCTGATCAGGGGACGGCAGATTCCCCCCGAGTTGGGTCTAAACGTCGGACATACATGGCCGGTCGCCTGCGGCACTGTATGTCCATCACCGGAACACACCGGCGCGAAGACCAAAAATCAATTCGAACAAAGGAAACGACATGAACACAATTCTTTCCGGCGTGACGCGGCGTATCGCCCTCGTGGCCGTCCTGGCCGCGGCTCCGGCGCTCATCGCGGTGAGCACCGCTACCTCCAGTCAAGCCCAAATGGCCCCAAGCCCCGGCATGGGGTGCGAAACCGTCCACTGGGGTTTCCTCGGTTTCGACCGACGCCAGATCTGCGACGGCTCCAAGCAGGCCGACGGTACGTGGCAGCGCACTCGGACGGTTTTTACTCCAAGCTACGTCAAGCCGTTGACGTGCAACTCCAGCAGCTCGGGCACCTTGGTGCAGTGCACTGGCGGCTACGCGGTTCCTGAGACCACCCAGACTCAGGAGTCCTACGTGGTGGCTCCGGACACCGTCTTGCCCGACGAGCCCGGATGGCTGCCGCCGGGAACGAACAACATCCTGTAGCCGCCACCACCCCGTAAATGACGCGCTCGGCTGTGAGCTGCTGTACCACCAGTGCTCACAGTCCGGGGCTCACAGTCCGGGCAAGCACGACATTCCCTACCGGTGGGATGACAACTACGGGGCTCGGCTTGGCGTGCTGCGCCGCGATGACCCGTCGTCCCCGCTGCGCATAGTGTCCTGCGCTACGAAATATCTAGGCTCGTGATCGAGATTGCCGGCATGGCGGGTTCACAATTCTTGAAAATAGTTGGGAAGCCGCTATTTATATGTCGCGGATAGTGACCGCCTCTACCGGAGAGCTGACAGCAAGCGATCTTGCCGCCACTCGTAGAGTCCCTTGCGCCAGATTCACCGCACCGGTGACGCCGTACACGGTGGCAGTGGCGCTGGCGATCTCCTTGTCGGCCGCCTCGCAGAATGAGGCCCCATGAAGCGGGAAGGCAATATCGGGCCACGGGAAATCCGGTGCGCTGAGCTCAGAGAGGTCGGGCAGCGTAATCGGCGGGACGACATAACCCGAGAACTGCAACGATGCTGCCGTCCTGCCATCCCGAATGATGCGCTCGCGCACGGTGATCTGTCCAATACCATCGTGACGGATGAGCAACCAGTCGGTCCCGTCAACCTTCGACCCGGCGAGCGGGCCTTCGGTTATCGTGCCAGTAAAACTCAAGTCGACGCGCAGGCCGGCGGTGCTGAGGCCGATCGGGGTGGCCGCAGTGATCTGCGCGTCGAATGCATAGTGGTCCATGTGCCCTTAATCCCATCTTGGTAGGCGGTTGCATGAGGTATGCACCTTAGTTCCCTGGTACATGTCGGCGAAGAATATTGCGGTATAACGTTATTCGTCCGATAGCCGCCACCCAGTTATGGATGCCGACGCGCTTCAGCGGTCAATCCAAGGACCGACGCCGCCGACCTTGTCGATGCGAACCACGGTGAGATATCCCGCGGGTGCGTCCTCGGGTGGCCACGCCGCGTCGGGCCCAATCAGGGTCTTGGCGAGCGGGCGGATGAACTCTGGTGCGCCGCCCTCGACGACGCGGGCGGTGCCCTTGATCAGCAAGTAGGGCTCCATGGCGCCGCTCTTGTCGTGCGAGGGAATCGAGACCACGACACGGGAATCGCGGCGCACGTTCCGTACCTTCTGATGCTCGGCGAGATGCCCGGAAACCAACTCATCGTCACCATCGGCATTGGTGCGCAACGCCATCCAGGTCATCGTAGCCTGCGGGCTGCCGTCGGGATTGAGCGTAACCAGGATGGCGTCATCGACGCCCTCACCGATCAGCTCGCGAGCTGCTGCGTTCAGTTTCATGAGTGGTCTTCCCGATTCCGTGATCCGCGCCGAAGGTATCAGCCCGGAGTGGTGCATCCATACATCAAGTCCGCCAGCGGGATTGTGCTCACCCGACCGCCGATGGCTTGAACCATACACTCAGATTAGACAGATGCAAAAGGTCGTTTACGTCTGTTGACAAGTCGCTGCTCCGGGCTAAGCTTCACCCCATGACCACGACCCTCGCCGCTGATCTCGACAACACCACCCGCACCTGGTTCATCACTGGAGCTTCCTCTGGTATTGGACTGGAACTGACACGCGCCGCCGCACGACGCGGCGACCGCGTGGCCGCACTTGCGCGCAATACCGCCAAGATGCAACCGCTGGCCGACGAATTCGGCGACCGCATCGTCGTCCTCCAGGGCGACGTCGTCGACCCGGCGAGTACGCAGGCTGCCGTCGCGGCGACAGTGGCTGCCTTCGGTCGCATCGACGTCGTCGCCAATAACGCCGGCTATGGCTTCTTCGGCGCCGTCGAAGAAGCGTCGGATAAGCAAGCACGAATGGTGTTCGACACCAACGTGTTCGGAGTACTCAATGTGCTGCGCGCGGTACTGCCGGTACTGCGCGCGCAGCGCGGCGGGCACGTCGTGCAGGGTTCGTCGTACTACGGCCAGACCGCACATCCCGGCGTGGGCCTCCTTGCGGCCACCAAATACGCCGTCGAAGGGCTAACCGACGCTCTCGTCGGGGAACTGGCGCCGTTGGGCATCGGTGTGACGCTCGTCGAGCCGGGACCCACCGCGACGGCGTTCCTCGACAACCTCGAACTGGCTACGACCAACGATGACTACCAGGTCGTGCGCGACGTGCAGAAGTCGATAGGCGAGCTTCCGCCCTCGGCGTTCAACGACCCCGCCCGCGTCGCAGCGGCCATCCTGACTGCCGTCGACGCGGAGCACCCGCCGCTGCGGTTGGCCACCGGTACCCACGCGGTCAAGGAAATACGAGCAGCCCTGACCGCGCGCTTGGCGCAGATCGACGCGTGGGAGGCCACCAGCGCGGAGGTGGACTGTGTCGGCGCCGTCTAGGCCAACCACCGTCCTACGGAGAAGGTAGTTGATGAACCCAAATGACGCGGTGTCGCTCCCCAAGGCGTTGATTCGTGTGCTGGAGACGCAGGACGCCACTCTCGCCGAGCGAATCGTCGCTTCTGACAACGACACCGTGACGGCATCGGCAGGACTGAGTGCCGAGATCGACGACCGGACCATCAGCGGTGGCCTCCCAGGACTCTTTGATCACCCCGACGCGCCGATGTTGACTGGTTAAGGTGGTCGCGATGGCAGCACGCAACGCTTTCTCCAGTTCACAACGACTCGGACTGCAGTTGGCACCTGAGGGACTCAGCATCGTCCAGGACGTGATCAACACCGCGGCAATAGACGCCTTCGACATCCCGGACCTGCTGGTCGACGCCGACGCGGCCAATCGGTGGGCGGCCGAGGCGCTCGGCCTCTGGAGTGAGCGCACCGGTCAGCCTCGGTGGAACCTGACGTTGGGCCCGCGCGACCTGACCATGCTGCGCCGCCTGCGAACCGACCTGCGTCGCTGGTTGCTCACCGGCGAGCTGTCCACCTTGAGTGTCCCCGCCAAAGACCTGACTGTCGGCATGGAAGCCGGCCGCCCGACGTACCGGCCACGGGGCGACGGGGCCGCGGGACTCACGGCCCTCATAAGCATGGAGCTCCTGCTGGCGACTCGGTCGGGAACGGCTGATCGGTTGCGGGTGTGCATGAACCACGAGTGCAGCGCGGCGTTCTATGACCAGTCCAAGAACGGCAGCCGGGTGTGGCACGACGTTAAGGCGTGCGGCAACATCGCCAACCTGCGTGCCTCCCGCGCGCGACGACGAAATGCCACGCCCGGAGGGGGGTCCAAGGCATAGCGGTGACAGTGCCACAGACACAGGAGGCCAGCCGTGGCCAGCACCGAACCGCCTGACATCGAGCCCTTCGAGCTCCACGTGTCCGACGCCGAGATCGAGGACCTGCACCGTCGGCTCGCCATGACCCGATTGCCGGACGCCGAAACAGTCTCGGGCGATTCGCGGTGGGACCAAGGTGTGCCGCTGGCAGAGCTAACCGAGCTTCTCGACTACTGGGCGCGGCAGTATGACTGGCGCCGCCTAGAGGCCGACCTCGTCGATGCTGGGCAGTGCCGCGTCACCGTGCGAGGCCTCAAATTCCATGTACTGCACCGGCGCTCACCACATCCAGGTGCCCAACCGCTGCTGTTGTCCCACGGCTGGCCGGGCAGCGTCGTCGAGTTCCTGGACGTATCCGCGCCGCTCACCGACCCCACGGACCCCGCCGCTCCGGCATTTCACGTCATAGCGCCATCGCTACCGGGATTCGGATTCAGCGACAAACCAGTTCTACCCGGGTGGGGAGTGGAACGCATCGCCGATGACTGGGCGCAGCTGATGACGTCCCTGGGATATGAGCGGTTCATCGCCCACGGTGGGGACTGGGGCGGGGTCATATCGACCGTGTTAGCGGCCCGCCACCCCGAGCGAATCTTGCTGCTGCACACTACTTTCGGTCAGGCGCCACCAGACTTGCCGGAGATTGGCCTGTCGGTGACGGAGAAACAGTGGGTCGCCCACACCCGCGAATTCTGGCGGAACCGAACCGGTTACGCCCGCCAACAAGCCACCCGCCCGCAGACGATCGGCTACGGATTGGACGACTCACCCGCCGGACTGCTTTCCTGGATGTTCGACAAGTTCGCCGAATGGTCCGACACCCACGACAGCCCCTTCGAAACGATCCCTCGTGACCGGCTACTGGACAACGTATCCCTGCACTGGTTCGGACGATCGGGAACCTCTTCGGCCCGCATCTATTGGGAGAGCTACGGCAAGCTCGATCCCAAGCTGACGGTAGACGTGCCGACTGCCATCACCGTGTTCCCCCGCGAAATCGAGAAGCACCCACGTGCCTGGCTGGCACACCGGTACCGAAACATCGTGTCCTGGCGGGAGCCCGACCATGGGGGACACTTCCCGTCCCTGGAGGTACCCGCCACGTTCGTCGACGAGCTGCGCACCGCTTCGACCTGGGAGTGACCATCACGATTCGCCGTTGGGTGGCCGACAGAACCTTCGTCCACCACGGTCCTTCCAGCGACGTCCAATCGTGGCGCTGATGTCCGGATGTGATCGAAATTCGGCCTGGTATCACTCACGGTGTGCCTCGTACTGTCGACATCATGGTCGTGTGGCCGATCCGCCTGTCGGGAGTTGACGAGCGCGGTTCCATCGTCGAGGGGAGTGGCAGTGGCGAGGGACCCTGCAGCGGTGGCCATTGTCATCTTTGACCGGGCACCGTTATTCGAGACGTCCGTCCCGATGAGTGTCTTCGGGATGGATCGCTCCTCCAGCGGTGTACCGCGGTTTCGGCTGTTGCCCGTCGCCGGGGAGGAAGGTCCCTTGACGACTACTGGCGGTCTGGTCTGCAGTACCCCACATGGTCTGGAGGCTCTGGAGCAGGCGTCGGTGGTGGTGTTGCCGAGTTGGCGCGATGTCTGGGAGCGGCCACCAGAACAAGCCCTGGCGTCGATCCGGGCGGCGCATACCGGCGGTGCGACCATCGTGAGCTTTTGTCTTGGGGGATTCGTTCTGGCGGCCACCGGGCTTCTCAGCGGACGGCGAGCGGTCACGCATTGGTTTCATGCACCAACGCTCGCTGCGATGTATCCCGACATCTCGGTTGATTCCGATGCATTGTTCATCGACGACGGTGACATCATCACCGGGGCCGGCACAGGCGCGGCGTTGGATGCGTGCCTGCACCTGGTGGCCCGGAAATGGGGCGCGAAGGCGTCGGCGGCAATCGCGGCGCGAATGGCGATGCCACCACGGCGCAACGGCGCGCAGGCGCAGATCACCGACGGCGTCTTGCCGGTACCCCGACCGGTCGAAAAATTCGCTGACGTAATGGCTTACGCAGTCCAGCATCTCGCCGATCCGGTAGATGTCGACGATCTGGCGCGCAAGGCGATGATGAGCCGGCGAACGTTCGACCGGCAATTTCGCGGCGTCGCCGGCATGTCTGCGCTGCAGTGGCTGTTGCACCAGCGGGTCTTGTTCGCCCAACGGTTGTTGGAGGAAGGCGAGCAGTCGATCGATGAGATCGCCCGGCAAGCAGGATTTGCAAATGGAATAGCCCTGCGCAGGCACTTTCACCGCTATCTCGGCACCAGCCCGCTGCGATACCGACTCAAGGCACAATCCACCTTCGGCACTCGTCCCTTGGAAACGAGTGGGGACCGCCTGCCCGTTGTTCCGTCGCGAATTATTTTGTAAGGCAACAGATTTGCGATCTGCTTCTTGCCGACATGCCGTTCGTGCGGGGCTGGAATCGATCGAAAATTGACCGTCATGACGCTCACGCCTCAGTGCCAGCGCGGTCAAAAATGGCTATATGGAAACGATTACGACATTTACCCGCGAACCGTCAAGGGCGGTTACGGTGCGGCTTGTAGGTGGCCCGACGGCGCTGTTCAATGTCGGTGGGGTGCTCCTCTTGACCGACCCCACCTTCGACCCCCCGGGCGATCATCCGATCGGTAGGCGCAATTTGGTCAAGACGGCGGGACCGGCCGTACCTTGGCAGGAAATCGCCAGCCTCGACGCTGTGCTGCTATCGCACGACCAGCATCCCGATAACCTCGATGACCAGGGGCGCGAGCTCGTCAAGACAGTGCCCCTGGTGCTCTCGACAGCCTCGGCGGCCGAGCGCCTCGCCGGGACAACTCGTGAACTGGCGATCTGGCAGAGCCACACTCTTCCCCGACCCGGCGGAGGCGACCTCAGGATCACCGGCGTCCCCGCGCAACACGGCCCTACCGGGACCGAGCACATCACCGGCGATGTTCGCGGTTTCGTCATCACCGGCAAGGGTCTACCCACCATCTACATCAGCGGCGACAACACGTCACTTGAGGCGGTGCAAGAGATCGCCGATCGCGCCGGGCCGATCGATGTCGCAGTGCTATTCGCCGGACGGGCACGCAGCCCGCTGTTGGATGCCTACCTCACGCTCAGTGCGGATCAAGCCGCCCAGGCAGCCGAGATCTTGGGATCCCCAGTGGTAATTCCGATGCATGTTGATGGTTGGAAACATCTCACTGAGGACGCAAACCTGATCCCGCAAGCGTTCGCAGCACGCAACCTCGCCGGCAGGCTGTTTGTCCTCACCCCGGGCGTCCCCATCGTCTTGCCGGCTCACGCTGATGTCTGACACGATCGGCGGCAAAGTTGCGCTGATTTTGGGCGCTGCAGGTGGCATAGGTGCGGCGTGTGCGCGCGTACTCGCCTCCCGCGGTGCGCTTCTGGCCTTGGCTGACATCGACGACGGAAAGCTCAGTCCGGTAGTCGATTCCGTAGCGGACTCCGCGGCTCAGGTGTCACGGCACCATGTGGACATAACCGACTATGGGCAAGTCGCGGCGACCGTCGACGCTGTGGTGGACGTGTTCGGTCGGATCGATGTGTTGATCAACTGTGCTGGTGTGATGTACCTCCGGCCAGTCGTCGAGGTGAACGTGGCGGAGTGGAACACCATGGTCGAGCTGAACCTCAAGGGCACCATGTGGGCCGTCGCCGCGGCGTTACCGGTCTTCCTGCGATTGGGCGGTGGCCACATCGTCTCGCTGGGTTCGGTACATGGTCGCAAGGTTTCTCCGGGCAGTGCCGCGCACTCGGCGTCGAAGTTCGGTGTCAATGCTTTCGCGGAGGGACTTCGCGCCGAGTTGGCGCCATACGCGATCCGAGTTACGACGGTGAACCCCGGTGCTGTTGACACCGGCATGCAAAACAAGTCGACAGGCATCGAACGCGGCCGTCTTGATGAGATCTATCGCTCCGCGATGCCGGTTGACATCATCGCCCGCGCGATCGCGTTCGCAATCGAACAACCCGGCGAGACGTCGATCAACGAAATCGTTGTCCGCTCAACCTCACAACGAATCTGATCGACAGAATCAGGTCACGAGGGAGAATGGGCAATCGCATGGCCGAGTTTGATCCGGAAAGCTTCCGCACCGACACCAACGCGCTCAAGCTGTACAACCAGCAGGTCCTCGAGGAGTTCCGTGCGAACAGCGGCAAGGTCGGTGGTATTTTCGAAAACTTCGACATCGTGCTGTTGACGACGACCGGCATCAAGTCGGGCATGCCGCGGTTGACACCTTTGGTCTGCCTCAACGTCGACAGGCGAATGGTGGTCCTCGGCTCTCGGGGCGGCGCGCCGAAGGATCCGGCCTGGGTGGGCAACGCGCGCGCCAATCCCCACGCAACACTGGAGATCGGCACGCAATGCTGCGAGATTTGCCTGTGCGAGTTGCGTGGCACAGAGCGTGATGCGGTATTCGCTGAGGTGGTCGCCGTGGCGCCCAACTTCGGCACCTATCAATCGCTGACTGATCGGGTCATCCCCATTTTCGAGATGCGACGAACTGATGCGGAATCACCTCTGCGACAACGCAATAGCTCTCCGTGATGATGCGACGAATATGACGGAGATGAATAGAGATATTGGACGCGATGGAGGTACGTGAAAATGCCCGACAATGATGATCTGCAGACCCCCAGTCGCGAGGCCCCGCTCGCCAAGGCAGTCGAGCTGCAACCGCTGCTGCGTCATCACGCTGCTGCGGCCGAGAAACACAGGCGCGCTGCGGATGAGGTCATCGACGCCATGACCGCGGCCGGATTTTTTCGCCTGCTGACACCCATCCGCTTTGGCGGGTATCAGACCGACATCCGAACGGCGTTCGAAGTGTGCGAGGCGGTGAGCGAGGCTGACGCCTCGGCCGGGTGGTTACTCGGTATTGCAGCGGTGTCGGCGTGGGTGGTCGAGGATGCGACCGAGCGGGCCCAACAGGAAGTATTCGGCGCTGGGCCCGATGCGAAGATGGCCGGTGGGGTTGCCGCGGTTCCCGCCCGCCGCGTCCACGGCGGACTTCGAATCAGTGGACGGTGGGCCTATGCCTCCGGCTCTTTTCACGCGAGGTGGGCAGCGATCAGCGGAAGTGTCGACGACGGCGGGCAACCGGTCCCGTACTACTGCTTGGTGCCGGCGTCGGAGGTCCGGTTGGAACAGACCTGGTACACCATCGGTATGCGGGCTACCGGCAGCAACACCTGGATCGCCGACGACGTGTTCGTGCCTGAACACCGGCTGATTCCGATGACGACGCTTGTGGCTGGGCAGGCACTGACCGAGACCGCCCGATCGGCCGTGCCTTTCGTGCCGTTGGCGACGCTCTTCTTACTGCCCGCAATCCTGGGAGCGGGACATGCTGCGCTGACTTTGGTGTTGGACGCAGCGAGAACCAAACCGATGCAGTATTCCGTCTTCCCGCGGCAGGGCGACTCGGTCGGGGTTCAGCTGCAGGTCAGCGAGGCTGAGCTGAAGCTGCGCACCGCACGGCTGCACGCGTACAAAGTCGCGGAAGAACTCGATGAATTGGGTGAGGCCTCGGCACCCGAATACGCTGATCGCGCCCGACACAAGGCCATGTGCTCTTTCGCCGCCCGGCAGGTGCTCGATGCACTGGACATCTTGGTCAGCGTGCACGGTGCGGGCACGTTCGCCGAAACCAACCCCTTACAAAGGTATTGGCGAGACGCGAATACCGCGGCCCGTCACGCCGGGCTGAATCACGGCCTCGCCGGCGAGGTGTACGGCAAAGATCTGCTTGCCATCGACGAGACGGTCAGCACCACGGTGTGAGAACCGTGCTCAGCAGTACGGTGTCGAGTTGTCGATGCTCGATGCTCGATGCTCGATCCGGGATCGGTGATGGTCTGTGCGACTGACTGATTCGTGTCCGGGTGGGTTTGTCGCCGTCAAGTGTCAGGCGTTGGTGCCGCCGTCCACGGTGACGTTGGCGCCGGTGATGTAACCGGCCTCCGGCCCGGCGATGAAGGCGACAATGGGGGCGATGTCGTTGACGTGGCCGTAGCGTTTGAGCGCTGTGGCCGCGAGCTGCGGCTCGGCCCACTGGTCGTCGGCTGGATTGAGGTCGGTGTCGATGGGGCCGGGCTGAATGTTGTTGACAGTGATACCTCGTGGGCCGACCTCACGGGCCAACCCCTGAGTGAACATTTTCACCGCGCCCTTGGTGGCGGAATAGGCGACCAGACCCGGTGTCATCATCCGTTCGCCCACACACGAGCCGATGGAAATGATGCGGCCACCGTCGGGAAGGTGTTTCAGCGCTGCTTGAGTGGTGACGAACAGGCCGCGCACGTTGAGGTCCAGCACTCTGTCGAGCTCCTGGAGCGTGGTCTGCTCGAACGGCTTGGGGATGGCGGTACCGGCGTTGTTGACGAGGATGTCGAGCCGCCCGAAGGTAGAGACCACGCCTTCCACTGCGGACTGGACGGCTGTGGCGTCGGTGCCATCGGCCTGGATCGCGACCGCCGTTCCACCGGCTGCCTCGATGGTCGCGACGACGCGGGCGGCGTCCTGCGCCCCCTGGGAGTAGGTGATCGCGACGCTGGCCCCATCGGCAGCGAGGCGCTTGGCGATGGCGGCACCGATGCCGCGTGAGGCCCCCGTCACCAGGGCGACCTTGTCGGTCAAATCAGACATGGAGCTCAGTCCTTTCAGACGCAGCGGCGACGCAGGAAGCGTCGCGTGACGATTGAATCCAGACGATGAAGCAGCATCCATCTGAACTGCCGAGGCGGTCGATGGGTCCGGGTCATGGTCGATTACTGATATGACGCTAAGTCCGAACGGGCCGGCTGGAAAGGTCTTTCGAAGCTGGTGCCATATCTTTAAGGCATGGGAACTGTGGAGTTGCGCCACTTCCGCTACTTCGTTGCCGTGGCCGAGACGGGCAGTCTTACCGAGGCTGCCGAACGGCGGCTACACACCTCCCAGCCGTCGCTGAGTCGCCAGATCCGCGACCTCGAACGCGAGGTGGGGGTGGACCTGCTGCGCCGCAGTGTGCGCGGTGTCGAGCTCACCGAAGCGGGACGGGTGTTCCTCGACCACGCGCGTGCTGTGCTGATGCAGGTCGATGCGGGTATCCAGGCGACGCGTAGCGCAGCGCACCCGGTGCGGCGGACCTTCACGATGGGTTTCCTGACCGGGTTGGAGCCGAAGTGGTTGCCGCAGGCGATGGGGGCGCTGCAGGACCAGTTGCCGAACATTCAAGTCGCGGTCTCCAGCGACTATTCACCCCGCCTGGCCGACGCGCTCACCCGCGGCCGGATGGACGTGGCCTTCATGCGCCCCGAGCCCCACTACCCCCTCGAATACGTTGTGGTGGAACGTGAGCCGCTCATCGTCCTCATGCCCAGAGATCACCGCCTCACCGCACGCGAGACCATTTCTCCAGGGGAACTAGTAGGCGAGATCTTCATTGGCGGGGCGAACAAAGCGGGCGTCCTGGGAGCGGTCACCGAGGAGTACCTCCGCCGCTGCGGGGTCGACGCCACGATGGATCACGGCGTGGACAACATCGCCATGGCGATGTCACTGGTCGCATCGACCCACGGGCTGGCACTGATGCCTGCCTACGCCCTAGACCTACTTCCGCCGTCCGTCGTCAGCCGCCCGCTAGAAGGCCAATCGCCCACGATCGACGTCGCGGCGGGTTACAGCAGAACCAACTCCTCACCAGTTTTGAAGTTGTTTCTGTCGCGGCTGAGCGCAACGGGCGGACATTCACCATAACGAGTGCGACTGCCCCCCGACCAATTAACCACATCTGACGCACCGATCGGGCGGATCGCCCACTGTCGGACGGAAAGTGGTCAGGGCACGGTCAACCCGAGATCGCGGAGACGATCCTCGTGCTCGGCGAACCAGGCCGCCTCGTTCCCCGGGGCGGGCATGATCATGCCGGCTTCCATCGCCACCCGGGGGTCGACCTCTTTGATGGCCATCAGCAGTTCGCCGTCGGACTGTCCGGTCTGCGCGGTCCACATCTCGGCAAGGTCAGCCAAGATCGCCTGCCGCACAGCGAGTTCACGGCCCTCGCGTATCTCACCGACGATGATCGTGGTGCGCGACGGTTTGCCTGCAGTGAAGAGACGGCCGGCTGGGACGTCCTGGAACAGGACGTTGACGAAGAGCGCCGGAGCCCCGGTGTTCGTCGTGTGAATTCTCGTGATTTCGCTGGCGATCCGGTGACGGAGGTCGTCGGAGAGCAGATCCTGAGGTGCGATCACCTGGTAGAGGGGCATGTCGTTCTCGATTCGTCGGGGGAGGGTGTCACCTTGAGGCCGGCCGGTAGCGGCGTCCTCGTCATGCGGTCACACGCGACCGTACCACCACTGAGTTGAGTTTTTGTACTTAGCAGACCGGGGTTCCGCGCATGCCGACGCTCAGGTACCGGCCGACGGGGTCACCCAACGCAGGGTTAGACCACCGATGTCATTGTGCTGCGCGGTCTTTCAGGCCCAACCGCGCCGCCGGGAATGTGACGGCCGGGGTCATGCCGGGACCGCGGGGAGCGCCCCCGGCCCGGGGACGATCACCCCGTCGTCCAGACTGGTGACCACGTGCCCCTTGGCGCAGGTCAGCTCGAGGTGCAGCGGTGCGCCGCAGTCGCGGTGCTCCACAACCACCGGAGGGCCCTCGGTCGCGCCCCGATGACGATCACCCCAGTGCATGAGCGCCATGAGGATCGGCATCAGCTCTTGGCCGGTCTCGGTGAGGTGATACTCGTGGCGCGCGCGACTCCCCGGCTCGCGATACTGCGACCGTTCCAAGATGCCCTCGTCCACCAACTTGCCCAACCGCTCCGAGAGCAGATTCCGAGGGCATCCCAGTACCGACCAGAACTGCTCGAAGCGCGTCGCCCCAAAGAAGCTCTCGCGGATGATCAGCAGCGTCCACTTCTCGCCGAGAAGCTCGAGCGTCGCTCCAATCGCGCAGTTGCTCGCCTGATAGTTGGTGCGTTGCATACCGTCGACGGTAGCAAGGCTGGGTAAGAAAATCGAACGCAGCCCGAAGCCGGTGCCGGTGAACACCGCGACCGGAAGCGGGACCGTGTCCCCGCCCCACGTCCGACGGAAACGTGGGTGTCATCCCGACGGGCGGCCCGTGTCGAGCACGGCCGCACGCCGCCTCGGGTGGTGCTCCCGGGAGAGCGGCACCCGGCAGTTCAGTTCGTCGGCACGCGAGGATCGAGATGTTGGGCGACGTTGCGCTGCGGTGTCCCCAGGCCCGACTGCCACCATCGTCGCCACGCCCGGGGTCGCTGCGCGACCGCGGCGAACAGCACGGTGGGGTCGAAGTAGGTGACGCGACCCTTGACCAGTCCGTCCTGGAACCAGAAGCGATCGCACGCCACCCAGGTCACGGATCGCCCGGCGATGGCGCCGGTGAGGCGAACCTCGATGTAGACACCCCCGTCGTAGACGTTCGCCTCGATGACCTCACCACGAAGATCGGGCATGAGCGCGTACACCCGGGCGAAGTAGTCGAGCATCCCGTCGGGCCCCACCGCGTCGGGAGCCTGCGGCTGCACCGCCCGGTACTCCGGGTGGGTCAGCTCAGCGAGGCGGGCAACGCTCGGGAAGTTCCCGGCGCCGAACGCTTGGACGAAAAGCTCGACCCAGTGCTGCGGGCTGTCGATGCGGGTGGGAAAGCGGTCGGGGTGGGCGGCAGGCGTGGAGGTCACGAGGTCCCTTCTGCAACAAGGCAATTCTGCTCGCCGCGGCACGATGACCGAGGTTGTGTCGACAGATGTAGGCGTCGCGACAACCGTAACCATCTGAGTACAGATAATCAACTTAGACGTGATACGGTCGCGCCATGACGACACCCGAAGACTCCGGCCACCGCCTCGGACTCGAGGTCACCCAGCAGGGGCGCGTGCTGACTGCGCGGCTGCACGCGGGACCGCGAGGGGAGCTGGGGCGGGAGGTCGCTGCCGACCTGCGGGCCCTCGTCAGCCGGGCCGAGGCCGACGACGGGGTCGGCGCGGTGGTGATCACGGGCACCCACCCGCGGCGGTTCGCCGCGCACGCGAGCGTGTCCTGGCTGCAGGAAGCCGGGGCCGGCAGCCCGACCATCTCGCCCCGCACCGGCTCGGTGGCCGTGCGCGCCGCGCACATGACCCGTCGAGTCCCGGGCGGACGCAAGGCCGCAGGCCCGACACCGCTGGGCGGTGTCCTCGAGGTGGTCGACTTCCACGACACGTTCCTGCGCATGAACCGCTGCGGCGCAGTGTTCATCGCCGCGCTCAACGGCTCCGCGCTGGGCGGCGGCTCGGAGCTGGCGCTGGCGTGTGACTACCGCCTGATGGCCTCCGGCGACTTCGTCATCGGTCAACCGGAAATCCTGCTCGGCTTCACCCCCGGTGGCGGGGCCACCCACCGCCTGACCCGCCTCATCGGCCCGCAGCAGGCCTTGAAGATCATGCTCGAGGGCGGCGCGGTCGACCCCCAGACGGCACTGCAGATCGGCTACGTCGACGAGGTGCTCGACCCTGAGGACCTGCTGGACCGGGCCCACGAACTGGCCGCCCACCTGGCCACCCGGCTCAAACCAGCGGTCGCCGGCGTCAAACGCGCCACCTACGTCGGGGGCTCAGCCGGCTTAGAGGCCGGGATGCGCGTGGAGAACGCCGAGTTCTTCGCCACGCTCACCAGCCCCCAGGCGCGTGCAGTGATGGCCGACTACATCACCCAGACGAACGTCACGGGCGACCTGCCGCTGTATGAGCCGGCGGACTACGCCAAGGCGCGCACCGAGGGCTGGTACCGCAGCGCGACGAATGCCGCGCCGCCGTGGGCGCCCCGGTGAGCGTCGCGTCGCTCGTTGACGCGCGGGCCGTCGCCGAACCCCGGGGCCGCGCGGTCGCAGACGCCTCCAGGTCGCTGAGTAACCGCGAGCTCGCCGACCGGGTGGCCGCCGCCGCAATGCACCTCGACCATTTAGGGATCGCGCGCGGGAACGTCGTTGCGCTGCGGCTGCGCAATCGCGTCGAGTTCGTCGTCGTGCTCTACGCCGCGTGGAGCCTCGGGGCGGCCGTGACGCCGATCAACCCAAGCCTCACGGCCACCGAGGTCGAGCGTCAGCTGCACGATTCGGGTGCGCGGCTGCTGGTGACGGAGCGCGGGGCGCCACCGGTCACCGTCGCAACCCTCCAGATCGACGAGCTGCCGACCACGCCTGGGGAAGCGCCGATGGTCGCCGCGCCCGCCGATCCCGGCGCACTGGCGTTGGTGGTCTACACCAGCGGGACGACCGGAGCGCCGAAGGGCGTGATGCTCGACCACGCAAACATCGACTCGATGACGTCCATGTGCCGCCGCGACCTCGAGCTCACCCCCGCCGACCGCTGCCTGCTGGTCCTGCCGCTGTTTCACGTCAACGGGATCATCGTGAGCGTGCTGACCCCACTGCTCGCCGGAGCAAGTGTGGTGATGGTCGAGCGCTTCGATCCCGCGACGTTCTTCGCGAAGGTACGAGACGAGCGGCCGACCTACTTCAGCGCCGTCCCCACCATCTTCGGCATCCTTGACGCGCTGCCGGCTGACGCGGCGTTCGACACCTCCTCGGTGCGGTTCGCCGTCTGTGGCGCCGCCCCGGCCCCCCGGGACCTGCTCGCTCGCTTCCAGAACCGTTACGACGTCCCAGTATTAGAGGGATATGGGCTGTCCGAGGGGACGTGCGCGACGACCATCAACCCCGTCTCGGGAGCGCGCCGCGCGGGGACTGTCGGTCCGGCGATGGCCGGCCAAGACCTCCGGATCTGCGGACCCGACGGCACGGACGTGCCCCCGGGCCAGCAGGGTGAAATCCTGGTCCGCGGTCCCAATGTCATGCGCGGTTATCTGGGGCGCCCCGAGGCCACCGCGGAGGTGCTGGTCGACGGATGGTTGCACACCGGTGATCTCGGCAGCCTCGACGCAGACGGTTACCTGACACTGAGCGGCCGCGCCAAGGACCTCATCATCCGCGGCGGTGAGAACATTTCCCCGAAGGAGATCGAAGACGTCATCGCGGGGGAGCCCGCCGTCCAGGAGGTTGCCGTCGTCGGTGCCCCCGACGAGCGCTGGGGCGAGGTCGTCGTAGCCGTCGTACAGCCCCGCCCCGGATTCGACATCGACATCGCGGCGCTCCAAGCCCGATGCGCCCAGCAGCTGGCGGGCTACAAGCGCCCAACGACCTACACGGTGGTGGCGCACATGCCCAAGACCCCCGTCGGCAAGATCGACAAACAGGCGCTTCGGTCTGTCGGTAGAAGCCTGCCCGCACCGACGACCGAGCCGACAACGCCGCTTTGACGCGGCCACGGGGCCATCACCTACACCGAGGTGCTAGTGCCGTTTGTCTGTGGCCGACTTTCATCACGCTCATGCCCACCGCCCGCTGCCGGCACGATCGAAAGCTGCTTCACGGGTGGACATTTCGCTTCATCATCGACGAAAAGAGAAAGCACCGTGAGCAGAGTTCGCAAATACATTGCGGCCCTTGATGCCATAGTCGACGGGGCACCACGGCGGGTACCAGGCGTCGTCGCCGGCGTCACTGACAAGGACGACACTCTTTACCTCCGGGCCTCCGGGTACCGCGACGTCGGCACGAAAACCGACATGACAACGGACAGCATCTTCGCGCTCTTCTCGACCACGAAAGCCCTCACCGGTGTCACCGCGCTACAGCTTCGTGAGGAGGGTCTCCTCGACTTCGACACCCCAGCAAGGGAATATCTACCTGCTCTGGGTGACGTGCTAGTGCTCGAAGGCTTCGGCGATGACGGCCAACCCGTTCTGCGGGCGCCCAAGAGTGACGTCACCACCAAACAACTCCTGCTTCACACCGCCGGGTTTGGTTACAAGTTCTTCAACGAGCACTACCGCCGCCTGGCGGCCGGACCGGGGGATCCGACCATCATGACATCCGGCCGAAGAGCCATACGGACTCCGCTTCTGTTTGATCCCGGTGAGCAGTGGGAGTACGGGAGCAGCATCGACTGGGTGGGGCAGGTTGTCGAAGCCATCTCCGGCAAGCGCCTCGGCGAGGTGATGCAGGAGCGCATTCTGGAACCGCTCGGCATGCACGACACGTCCTTCGTAGTGTCGGACACCGCCCGCGATCGCGTAGCAACGCTGCATCAGCGAGAGGCAGACGGATCTCTCACCCCCACCACGTTGAAACTCCCGGACCCAGACGCTGCACATAACGGTGGGCAAGGGCTGTATTCAACTGTGGGGGACTATCTCTCGTTCATCAGGATGTGGTTGAACGACGGCGCCGCTGCCTCGGGTGAACAGATCCTGCGACCCGACACCGTCGACTTCGCGACGCAGAATCATCTAGGAGACCTCAAGGTGAAAATGCTCCCCGGTGTCATTCCGACACTGAGCAACAACGCCGAGTTCTTCCCCGGCATGCCGAAATCGTGGAGCTACACGTTCATGATCAACGACGAGGATGCCCCTACGGGTCGACCCGCGGGAAGCATTGCCTGGGCGGGCCTGGGAAACCTGTACTACTGGATAGACCGCCGCAACGGGATCGGCGGATACTGGGCAACGCAGATCCTCCCGTTCATGGACGCAGGATCATTGGACGGTTACCTAGAATTTGAAAAGGCCACTTACGATGCGAGGCAAAGTGGAACACGAACCTCCCCCTGCCGGAGGTAGTTCCTCACGGGGGCCTTGCGTTCTCAGTCCTGGCCATCCGCGTCACGAGGAACTCGCCAGCTCATGCAACACCCGCCCTGAGTGACGCGCCATGATTAAAGCGCCGAGAAGTGTTGCCCAACAACGCGTCTGCCGCCACAGACGGCATTCCGAACTATCGGTGCGCGCGGAGTCGACAGTCATATATTGCGCGAGATAGCTCACTTATTGCTTTGTCTGGGTTCTTGTCTACCGTTCTGCGGGCTGATAATCGACAGTTGAATTCATGACGGAATCATCGATCCAGGCTTCACCCTCGCGGCGGTTGCTGTCGGGTTCTCCGCTGGAAGGTCGCATCGCTGTAGTTACCGGTTCCTCCAGCGGAATCGGCGAGGCCACCGCCATACGTCTGGCTGAGCTTGGTGCGGTAGTCGCATTGGTCGCTCGCCGCGCTGACCGGCTCGATGCCGTGGCAGAGCGTATTGCTGCCTTCGGTGGTCAGGCGATCGCATTTCCGACCGATGTGCGGGACCGCGCTAGCATGCTCGCCACCGCGGAACGTCTCGCAGAGCAACTTGGCACCGTCGATCTGGTTTTCGCCAACGCCGGCATTCAACTCATTTCGAGTATCACCGACCTTGCCGTCGAAGATTGGGACACTCAGGTCGGCACCAATGTGGGCGGGGTGATGAACACAATTCAAGCGTTCATCCGGCCGCTGCGGGAATCTGCCGCCAACGGCCGGACGGCAGATCTGATCACCACGTCCTCAATCGCGGCTGTCCGTATCCTGGATCGGTTCCAGGTCTACTCCGCCACCAAGGCGTACATTGCCCAACTGTCCCGGTTGCTGCGCACTGAGCTCGGCCAGGAACAAATCCGGGTGACGACCATCGAGCCAGGGATGGTGGACACCGAACTTCCCAACCACGTGACCGACCCGGATGCGACCAAGTTGATGGCCGATCTGATCGAGCAGATCGACGTCCTGCAGTCAGTGGACATCGCAGAAATCGTCGCGTTCGTGGCGGCGTTGCCACCGCACGTCAATCTCACCGAGATCACAGTGCTGCCGACCAAACAGGCTATCTGAACCGTCGAAGCAGCTCCGGTGACCGCCACGGCGAGCCCGTCAACTCCGCGAAAGTGTTACAGCAGCTCTTACTTCGAGTAGAGCAAGGACGCTGGGCAGAGCGACCGGCGGTCGCTGGGAAGACAGAGGAAAGGAAATCATTGTGGTGGAACGAAACGTAGCTCTGGTCACCGGAGCCAGCAGCGGGATCGGCCGTTCCATCGCCGTTCGGCTGGCCGCCGACGGCACGGTGGTGATCGCGGCGGCACGGCGTACAGACCGGCTCCGCGAGCTGGCCGCCGCGGCGGACGGCGTGATCATCCCGTGCGAATTGGACGTCACCGACCGGACCGCCTTCCAAGCGGCGGTCGACGACGTCGTCGGACAGCACGGCCGGCTGGACATACTCGTAGCCAATGCCGGTGTCATGCCGTTGTCGCGTCTCGACGCCGGCCTGGTCGACGAGTGGGACCAGATGATCGACGTGAACGTCCGCGGGCTCCTCAACGGAATCCACGCGGTACTCGGCCATTTCGCTCGTCAGCAACGCGGACATATCGTGACCATCGCATCAATTGCTGCACATCAAGTCGTCCCAACCGCCGCCGTCTACAGCGGCACCAAATATGCAGCCTGGGCCATCACCGAGGGCTTGCGGTTGGAGTCACCACCGTGGCTGCGGGTGACCACGGTGTCTCCGGGAGTGGTGGAGAGCGAGCTGGCCAGCACCATCAGCGATCCCTCGGCGCAGGATGCCATGGCCGAATACCGACGTCACGCGATCGGACCCGAAGCCATCGCCGACGCCGTCGCCTTCGCCGTCGGCACCCACCCCGATGTCGATGTGAACGAGATCGTCATCCGGCCGACCCGGCAACGGTGACACGGCTAAAATGTTCGCCGAGCTAGGCGGTCGCGAAAAGCTTTTTCTTGTGCAGAGGATGGGGCCACCAGTGACGACTGGATTATCCGTACAAAGCCGTGATGCGTACCAATTCCTAGCCGGGCGCCGACTTTCCACGAGCGAGAGCCTGGGGTGGACCTCGGTACTTGTCGAAGTCGTCGATCAACCTGCGGTAACAGAGGAATTCACCATACCGCCGACACCCGACCTGCGTGTTGTCATGGGATTGCAGGGCCAATTCCGTCTGGAATCGCGCAATCATGGCCAATGGCGCTCGAAGTTATGTCACCGGGGCACTCTAGGCATAACCCGACCTGGTGAAGAAGACACCCTGCGCTGGTGCGGATCAGATACGGGGGTTCGCAGGACACTGCATGTTCACATTGCATCGGACGGCATCGATGAGACTCGCTCGGAGCTTCGGCATCGAACCGACCCGTACGGCCCCGACGCGCTCCACTTGGCTGATCCCACGTCAACCGCGATCCTTTCCGCTCTGCACTCAGCGCTTCAGTGGGAATCGGATGCCCTTGTGGCGGACTCGTTGGCCCAGGCTCTGCTAGCACAGATGCTGTCGCCCCGACAGGGTCGCTCGGAATCACGGAGGCCCTCGCCGACCTTGACTTCGGCGACACTGTCTCGTGTCATCGACTACATCGATGCGTACACCCAAGACTCAATCACCCTCGACGACCTTGCGCGCGAGGCTAATCTCAGTAAATTCCACTTCTTGCGTGCGTTCGTTGCCACCATGGGGATGACACCGCACCGCTACCTCGTGGAGATCCGAATGGCGCGTGCCGCAGAACTTTTGACTGTTGGTGACCAGACCGTCTCGGCCATTGCCGCCTTGTGTGGATATTCCAGCAGCGCCCGTTTCTCCGCAAACTTCCGCCAGCATTACGGCACTACTCCGGGGGCATTCCGTCAGCGACGAGAGTGATGAGCGCGCAGCGAAGCCGCCGTTGCCCCGGGCGGTGTCTGGCGGGGAAGTGACAGAAGCACCACTTATGCAGCAAGCGGTGGTGCTTTCAGCTAACGTTCGGCCGTGCATGTTCACTGGCCGCTGGTCGGTCGAGACCATGAGATCGAAGAGGTCACCAGCCTTCTGGCTGCCGGCGAACATCAGGGTTTGGCGCTGGCCGGCAAGCCCGGCGTCGGAAAGTCTCGGTTGGCTCGCGAGGTCGTCGAGTCCGCGGCCGAATCCGGCTGGGCCGTCCGCCGCGTCAGCGCTACCAGCCAGTCGATTCCGCTCGGGGCCTTCGCGCGATGGGCCGACGACTTGGGCGGTGCGCCCGTGGCTTTGGTACATCGTGCGAGCGTCGCGCTCACGGCGGACACCCGACGCGACCGCCTGCTGGTGTTCGTCGACGACGCCCACCTGCTCGACGAGCTGTCGTCGCTGCTTGTGCACGAGCTCGTGCAGACGAAAGCTGCGAAGGTGATCGTCACCATCCGGGCGGGCGAGCCGGCCCCTGCCGCCGTGACAGCGCTGTGGAAGGACGGCCTGATCCGGCGCCTGGACCTCCACCCGTTGTCCCGTGGTGGTGCTGACGAGCTGTTGAGCGCGGCGTTGGGTGCGCCTCCTGATCGGCAGTGCGCAGACAGGTTGTGGAAACTCACGCAAGGCAACGTGTTGTTTCTCCGTGAATTGGTCGACCTCGAGCATCGTGCGGGACGCCTGGTGACCGTCGACGGCGCAGTCCGCTGGATCGGTGGCACCGCGGTACCTCCGTCACTGGCGGAACTCGTCGATGCGCAAATCGGTGCGGTTTCCGACAACGTCCGCGACGTGGTCGATCTGGTCGCCGTGGCTGAGCCCTTCGCCTGGCGTGGTCTGCGGTCGGTCGCCGATCAGCTCGCCATCGAGGAAGCCGAACAGCGAGAGCTCATCCGGACATCGGATGATCTCGTCCATATCGGTCATCCCATGTACGCCGAGGTCCGGCTGAACCGATGCGGACCGTCGCGCCTGCGTCGATTGCGTGGCCAGGTCGCAATCGTCATGGTGGACGGCGGCGGCGCGGCAACAACAGCGCGGCGGGGCCTGCTCTGGTTGGAGTCGGACTTGCCGCCGGATCCCGACGTGTTGTTGTCGGCAGCTACGGCAGCAAGCTCGCTCCTCGACTATGAGCTGGCCGAACGGCTCTTCACGGCCGCCGCTGAAGCAGGCGGTGGCGCGGAGGCGCGAATTCAGCTCGCCTACAACCTTTTTATGATGCAGAAGGGCGAACTCTCCTCAGAGGTGTTGCAAGGCATCGATTCCGACGCGGTCGCACCATCTGCGTTCCTGAATGAAGTGTCGTTGCGGGCGGCCAACCTGCTGTGGTCCCTACGGTCGCCCGACGAATCCTGGCGGGTGATCGACGAAGCACTCGAGACCGCGCACGGGTCCCGACGTCACCAATTGCTGGTCTTTCGCGCAAATCAGCTGTCGTTGGCTGCGAAGCCGAAAGATGTTCTTGCCACCCTGGCGGACGTCGACTATTCGCAGCTCGACGCGTTTGGAACGATCATCGGCTTGTGCGCCGAGACTTTGGCATTCGGTGAACTTGGGCAGCCTGACGAAGCAATGTCGAGGGCCACGGAATGTAGCCGCGTGCTGGGCAACAGCGAGCAGGGCAGATTTCTCGGACTGCCGTTGACCGAGTTCCAGACTTTCGCGCTCGCATCGGCGGGGCGGATCCACGAAGCCGTCGACATCGCAAGCAGGCACCTCCTCACTCAGGAGGGTGAGCCCGAGTCGGCACGCGCGGTGTCATCGGAGATCGTCGGAATGGCGGCGTTGGCGGCGGGCGATCTCGGGGCAGCCTTGCGTCACCTGCCGGCACGACTGGACGGCCCCGAGGTCGACGCTGCGGTGGCCAACAGCTTCCACGTGGCCAACAGCTTTCACCGATTCCACCTGATGCGAGCCCAGGTGCTTGCGCGGACCGGAGATGTCGACGGGGCCGAAAGTGCCTTCGAGACGGCCCGAGCGCACCGCCACCCCGCCTACGAGTACATCAGGTCGACGGAAATGATTACCGAGGCGTGGGTGGCGGCGGCGGGTCAGCGGCTCGCCGAAGCCCGTCGACTGGCCCGCAATGCAGCCGAATTCGCGGGCAAACAGGGCCAGTGGGCCAGGGAGGTGTGGTGTCTGCAGACCGCGGTGCAGTTCAATGACACAGAGGCGGCGGCCCGGCTCGCTGAATTGGCGGCGTTCGTCAATGGCCCCAGAGTTGCTGTGGCGGAACGGTATTCGGCTGCAGTCCAAGGTGACGATGCGTCGGAACTCGACAGGGTCTCGGTCGACTTGGAAGCCATGGGGGACGTGCTGGCAGCCGCGGATGCCGCAGGACAGGCCGCGACCGCGCATCGTCGAGCCGGCCGATTCGGCAGCGCGATGACCGCGGCGTCGCGGGCCAGTCATCTCGCTGGGGTCTGCGGCGGAGCGACGAGCCCGGCCATTTCTACCTCCCATTTTCCAGCGCCATTCACCCACCGTGAGCGTGAAATTGCCGTACTGGTTGCGCGGGGGTTGTCCAATCGCGCGATAGCCGAGGAGATGTCGGTGTCGGTGCGGACCATCGAGAGCCACATTTACCGCGCGAGCGCGAAGGCGGGCGTCGTGGGACGCGCCGGATTGGCCGACCTGGTCCGCCAAGCCCCGCCTAGCGGCGTGCCCTGAACACCGTTTTAAGCCGAGGGTTCAGGGTGTTCCCGCGACATCCGGGTGAACATAATTCGGACCTGGGAGGCCGAGGCGCCTCATCGCCAGGCCGGTCACCGCCTCGAAAATCGCCCAGCGAGCGTTCATCGCGGTGGTGTAACCCGGATCGAGACCAGGCGCCACCTCGACCACTTCCATTCCGACAACCGGTGTTTCATGACAGATGCGGCGCATGGCCGGTAACAATTCCCGGTTGGTCAAGCCGGGCGGTTCGGCGCCTCCGGTGCCGGGGGCGAAGGAGGGATCGAGCACATCGATGTCCAGCGATACGTACAGGTATTCCGGTCCGTCCAACGCTTCGTCGATGGCCTGCTCGAGCACAGCTTTGAATCCGCGGCGCTCAATTTCGGGCATGTGATGGCTGCGCATCCCGCGTTCGCGCATCCAACCCAACAATTCATCGTCCGGCCCAGTTGCGCTGCGCAAACCGACTTGGATGAAGTTGCGTCCGGGGATGTGCTCGTCCTCGATCAACCGCCGGATGGGTGTGCCGTGTGACACGTGATGCCCGAACACATCGTGGGCGCAGTCGTTGTGCGCGTCGAAGTGGACCACGCCGACCTTGCCCGCCCCGTAGACATCGGCGAGCGCCGCGGCGTTCGGCCACAAAATCGAATGATCCCCACCGAGCACAATCGGCACCGCACCCACTTCGACGATTTCGCGCACCAGCGTGCGGATCGGCTCCATCGATTCTTCGATGCTCATGGGATTGACTGCCGCGTCCCCATAGTCAACACAATTCAACGCTTGAAACGGATGGATGCGGGCGGTGGGGTTCAGCAGCGCTGCCGGTGTATTGGGTAAGGCAACCTCAGTGCTACGGATGGCCCGCGGCCCGTACGCCGCGCCGCGATGGCCGACGCTCATGTCCACCGGTGCGCCGAGAAAGGCCACATCGACGTTGCCGGCCCGCAGGTCGTCCTGATTCAGGCAAATCGGCAGACCGAACATGGTGGAGATGCCCGAATATGCCATCTGAAACTGATAGCGCTGTAAGTCGATGGGACCGGGCTCGCGGTGCGGATCCTGCGATCGATCCACCGGCATCTTCCATGCCTCGCTCCAGAAATCCATGATTCGCTCCCGTCTCCGATTAGTTGCGACCCATAGAGTGGCGATGCCGGTGAGGCCCCAGCGGAAGCGCTGGTGACGTGAATGGTCACATACGTGACGGACCGCGGGATCCGAAGCGGACTACTGCAATTTCGCCGGTGCCGGCACCGGACTACTGCGTCCTGCAGCACGCGATTCATCTCACATGACCGACCCGTCGTGAGTTAGTGATACTGCACGTCACAGTTATTACACTGAGGCCCATGGAGAGCCCGGGCCTACTGCGGATCGAGGAATGTCTGGATGCCCAGGGCGGCGTCCTGCTGCCGCCCGGGGTGAACCTGATGTCACTCATCGACCGCAATATCGCCAACGTCGGCGACGCGGTCGCCTACCGATACCTGGACTACACGGGAGTGGCGGACGGGCGGGCTGTTGAGCTGACGTGGTCCGAACTCGGCCGGCGCATGCTGGCCATCGCCGCCCGCGTCCAAGCGGTCGCCGCGCGCGGTGACCGGGTGGCGATTCTCGCCCCACAAGGTCTGGACTACATCGCGGCCTTCTTCGCGGCGATCAAAGCGGGAGCCATCGCGGTCCCGTTGTTCGCGCCCGAACTGCAAGGCCACGCCGAACGCCTGGATACGGCGCTGCGTGACGCCCGACCCGCCGCCGTTCTCGCCACGGCAGCCTCGGCCGACGCCGTGCGTGCTTTCTTGGCCGATCGGGATCTCGCGGGCGATCCGCAACTCATCATCGTCGACGAGATACCCGACGTGGCAGGGGATGCGTTCGTGCCGGTCGATATCGACGCCGAGGACGTCTCGCATCTGCAGTACACCTCGGGCGCGACGCGGCCACCCGTCGGCGTCGAGATCACCCATCGGGCTGTCGGCATCAACCTGCTGCAGATGATCCTGTCCATCGACCTGCTGGATCGAAACACCCACGGCGTCAGCTGGTTACCGCTCTACCACGACATGGGCCTGTCGATGATCGGCTTCCCCGCGGTGTACGGCGGGCACTCGACGCTGCTGTCACCGACGGCGTTCATCCGTCGACCGCAGCGCTGGATCGACGCGCTGGCGGAAGGATCGCGGCACGGCCGGGTGGTCACCGCCGCGCCGAACTTCGCCTACGAGTACACCGCGCAGCGTGGCGTGCCCACCGCCGGTGAAGACGTCGACCTGGCGAATGTCGTGCTGATCATCGGATCCGAACCGGTGAGCATGGCGGCCATCGACACGTTCACCACCGCTTTCGCGCCATTCGGGTTGCCGCCAACGGCGTTCAAGCCCTCGTACGGGATCGCGGAGGCCACGCTGTTCGTCTCGACCATCGCACCCGGCGCCAAAGCGTCCGTCATCCATCTCGACCGTGCTCAGCTCGCAGCGGGCCGCGCGGTGCGGGTGGCCGACGATGCCTGCGGTGCCCTGGCGCAGGTGTCCTGCGGTCAGGTGGCACGTAGCCAATGGGCGGTCATCGTCGACCCGGCGACCGGCGCCGAACAGGCCGACGGGCAGGTCGGTGAAATCTTCCTGCACGGCAACAACATCGGCCGGGGATATTGGGGTAGGCCGGAGGAGACGCGGCGGACATTCCGTGCCGAACTGTCCTCGCGGTTGGCGGTGAGCAGCCATGCCAACGGCGTTGCGGCCGACGCAGCCTGGTTGCGGACCGGTGATCTCGGGGTCTATCTGGAGGGCGAGCTATATGTCACGGGCCGCGTCGCCGACCTGATCGTCGCCGCCGGCCGGCAGCACTACCCGCAGGACATCGAGACCACCACGGCGGAGGCGTCGTCGCTCGTCCGGCGCGGTTACGCCGCGGCGTTCTCGGCACCGGCGGGCCTGGTGATCGTCGCCGAGCGAGCGTCGGGCACCCGACGCATCGATCCGGCTCCGGCGATCGATGCGATCCGCGACAAAGTCGCTCAGCGCCATGGGCTCCCGGTCGCCGACGTGCGCCTGGTGCCGGCCGGCGCCCTGCCGCGGACCACGAGCGGAAAGCTGGCGCGCCGGGCCTGCCGCGACGAATACCTCCGCGGCGAATTCGGGTTCGGCCACCAGCCTGAAATGCGAGATCTGCATCGAAACGATTAGTACTGCTACCGTTAGTAGATGGCGACACGTCCATGAATGTGGTCGGGCCAGCGGAAGGCGGATGATAATGCGGTTGGCGACAAGAATGCTCGCAGGCGTGTGCGGAGTGGCGGGATCTTTGATCGTGGGCAGTGGAATTGCCGCTGCAGCGCCGAACATCGATTCGATCGTGAATTCGACGTGCACCTACCCGCAGGTGATTGCGGCGCTCAACGCCGAAGATCCGGCGACGGCCAACAAGGTGACCTCCAACCCCCTCGCGACCAGTTGGCTGCAGCAGCTCGTCGCATCGCCGCCGGACCAGCGCAGGAACATGATCGCCCAGGTTCAGGGCGTGCCGGAGATCCAGGCCTACGGCCCGGTGATCGGCCAGGTTGCCAG
>JBEVHL010000701.1:0-3335 GCA_040511255.1 Mycobacterium sp.
CGGCGTGGGGGTATCCGCCACAGCCTCATACACCGCCCGGTCCACCGCCCCCAGCTCACGCAACGCCTCCACCCAGACAGACTCGGCCCCCCGCCGCGCCTCTACCCGCCGCGCCAGCGCGTCCGCGACACTCTGTTGCTCTGTGCCAACATGAGAGGACATGCGGAGGATCCTTCGATTCAACCCGTGGCCGAACATGAGGTGCGAGCGCAGCACAAGACTAGACCGGACCTGGCAGTCGGCGGGATGGCCCGGTCCTCGGTACCGAGCAGGTACCACGACGGGATCGACCGCCAGCCCGGCGGGCCCGACGGGGTGGCTGCCGCGAGGCCTTCAGCACGTCGGCGTGCCGCCTGGTCTGCTGTCCTTTTGCGGTCTGCAAGGATGCCGCTCATGCGGCGGTCGAGCCTCCCCCGGCATCCCGGGTGAGATGGACATCCCTGTTCAGTACTACCAGTCGGTGATCGCGATCGAGGTTGCCGTCACTGGTGCTCTGCTGTTCCAAGTCCGGTTCTTCGACACCGGCGGCGACTCGTCGGAGTCATCGGGCGTTGATCCGCGGGTGCGGCTGCTGTTCGCGATCGTGCTCACCGCGACATTGTTCGGGTCACTCGAAGCCATCCGCGAGGGTGGCGGTCGGTGGGTTGCGGTTCTGGTCACCGTCGGTCTTGCGGTTTCGATGTTGCCGATCCTGCTTGGGGTGCTACCTCCGTTACGACGTGACGTGCAAACGCGGCAGCGGGATCCGCATTTCTGGGTGTCCGTGCTTGGTCTTGTCCTGTACGGAGCCGTCGTCGCGCTAATCATCTCCATCGATTGATCGCGTCGGGGGATCGGCGTTTCCGGCGGAATCGCGATCGCCCTCCACGATCCAAGAAGCGCGCAGCGATGATGATCAAAGGAATGATCTCTTCGACTCGTGCAGTGGACAGGAGCGGATCGATGGGGCGCCAGCCGCCTCGACCTGCCGGGGGTAGAGGATCGCGGGATGGTGATCGGGCCGTGAGCGACGACGTACCTCTGGTCGAGCCGCCGATGCCTCCGGCGCCAGCGACGGATGAGCTGGCCGCTGCCCCACCGTGGCTGGAACCGATGATGCGGCGTCTGTTGTGGCGGGCGATCGGCGTGCTGGCCGTGGCCAGCGTGCTGTTGCTGCTGGTGTTCAAGCTTCGTGGGCTGCTGTCGATTCTGGTGATCGCGGTGTTCCTGGCGGTGGCGATGGAGCCGGCCGTGACGTGGCTGCACGTGCGGCACCGGCTCTCTCGTGGGGCTGCGACTGGCCTGGTGTTCCTCGCACTGACAGGCTTCGTTCTGGCCACGCTCTTCGTCCTAATTCCTGGGATCGGCACCGCCGCGGACGCCATGGGGACCAGGCTGCCGGGGCTGCTCGACGAGATTCGGACAACGTTCGGGATCACCATCGGTAACGCAAGCACCGGCGAGGCAGCCGCCGTCGAACTCCAGGAATCGGTGCGCGCGTGGCTACACGACCGCACACCGCAACTGCTGGGCCTCGCATCGAGCGCTGTGGGCGTGGTCTTTCAGCTGCTCACCATTGCCTCGTTCACGTTCTACTTCGCGGCGGGTGCGCCAGCGATCCGCCGTGCGGTGCTCACCCGGCTACCGCCAGCCCGGCAGCACCGGTTGGGCTGGGCGTTGGACACGGCAATTCAGCAGACCGGAGGCTACTTCTACTCGCGGCTGATCCTCATGCTGATCAACGGTGGGCTCGCCTTCATCGTTTTCGTCGTCGTCGGTATGCCGTGGCTGGTGTCGCTCCCGTTAGCGATCTTCCAGGCGTTCTTCGCCGAGTTCATCCCCGTGGTCGGCACCTACATCGGGGCGGCGATCCCCGTCATTGTGACCCTCGGCCTCCGGGGGCTGGTGCCCGCGCTGATCGTGGTTGCGTGGGTGGTGGTGTACCAGCAGCTGGAAAACGTGTGGCTGTCACCGCGGCTGAGCGCCCGGACAATGAATATCAACGGCGCCGTCGCGTTCGGGGCAGCCATCGCTGGCGGCGCCATCGCCGGACCAATAGGCGCATTCATGGCACTGCCCGTCGCCGCGCTGATCACATCATTTGTCCGCCACTACGGCCGCTCCTACCCTCTGACGTACCACTCCGCGTACGACGGAGCACCCGCAGACACCGCAGCAGCCTCCCCGACGACGCCGGACCCGCCCACCGAATAGGCCGTAGCGTCGACCGTTGACAATGCAGCGCAGCCATGACGGTGGCGCGACTCAGGCTCTTCCAGGGTTGCGGCATGGCGCGGACGTCCAGCTATCGCGCCCGCCAAACCCGCATAGAACAACCGTCACCTTGGCTTCACCCAGCGTTTCGCAACATGGGTGTGGTTGTTCGGCCCGGGACCTGGTTGGCTGGGCTGTAAGCGTCCGGCATTCAGCTGGCAACGACGCCGTCGAGGAGCAGCGATGGATTTCTCCGCACAGCTCGAGAACCTCAAGCAGCGCGCCGGTGAAGCCGCAGACACTGTCCAGGCAGCGGCCGCGGAGTCCCGCGATCAGCTACGCCAACGCATCGATCAGGCGCAAGTGGATGCGAACCTGGCGCTCAAAGATGCTCAGCAGAAGGCTGGCGAGGTCGCTGATCGAGCGGAGAGCAAGTGGGCGCAGATGAAGGCCGACGCCGCCGCCAAGATGGACGACGTGAAGGCAAAGATCGACAAGCGGGCCGACCAAATTGACGCGCACGTCGCAGCAAGGGATGCCGAACTGGCCGAGTTGGACGCATCCGATGCCATCGACTACGCCGTGTGGGCCGTTTACAACGCGCGGCTCACCACGCTCGATGCGCTGGACGCGCGGATCTACGCCGACGAGCTGGCCAGGACAGCCAGCTCGTAAAGCCTGGCAGAAAGCCGGGAAATTGACCCGGGGCACTTGGTGTTCCCCGGTGACGACATCGCCCGGCCAGCCACTGTCGGCCAAGTGCTGAAGGACGTCAGCATCCGAGCGGTGGGCAGTGCGTGACGCCGAGCTGACGCCCGTCACGGAGCTGGTGCGGACCTGGATCGTCGAACATGCCGCGAGCTCGATTCGGCTCGGTGTATAGGCCCGGATCCGCCGCCAACCTTGGCAAGCGCGCGCCTGCGAAGCCGGGCTCATTCAGGGCCCGTTCAGGTGCTATTCGGCATCGTGAACACGCGCCGACGACGCGCATGCCTGTGCGTTCGCGACGACGCAGTCGGCGAGGGGAAGCACGCTCGATGCGGCACACAATCAGATGGATTGCTGGCGGGGCCGTCAGCCTTGCCATCGTCGGTGTGGGCAGCGGTCTTGGGCTTGCGGCCACGACCAACGACGACGGTGGG
>JBEVHL010000702.1:0-3156 GCA_040511255.1 Mycobacterium sp.
GTATGCGAGCCAGCTGCTGCGGATGGAGCCTGGCGCGTTGAGGGAGCACATCGTCAACGTCTTCCCCGTTCCGGGCCGGCCGAGGCTGGCGGCGTGCGCGGCGTACGAGAACAACACCAGGATGCTGACCGTGGGCGGGATGATCGGGTTGGAACCGCCGACCACTTTCGCGGCGATGCTGGACTTCATCGACGATTTCATGCCGGCGTACGCGATGGCCGCGCTGCGGGTCGCCGAGCCGATCGGCGAGGTGGCCCGCTACCGGGTGCCGTCCAGTCGGTGGCGTCGCTATGACAAGTTGCGTCGCCTGCCGCAAGGCTTCCTGGTCTTCGGGGATGCCATCTGCAGCTTCGACCCGATCTACGGCCAGGGCATGTCGGTGGCCGCGATGGAAGCGGTGGCCCTGCGTGACTGCCTGCAGCGCGGTAACCATGAACTGCCACAGCGGTTTTCGAAAGCGGCCGCCAAGGTGGTGGCGGTCGCTTGGCAGATGGCCGCGGGTTCGGATCTGGCTCTGCCCGGAGTGGAGGGAGCGCGCACCCCGGCGATCCGACTGACGAACTGGTACACCGACAAGCTGTTGACCGCCGCCGAGACCGACCCGTTTGTGGCCGAGAAGTTCCTGCGCACAGCCGGATTCATCGACACACCCACGGCGCTGGTCAGCCCGGCGGTGCTACGGCGGGTGTTCTTCCGCCGAGCAGACGCAAAGGCCCCTCGACACGCCGAACAACAGGGGTCACTTGCGTCTGCTGGCGGGGAAAACTAGCCCACCGACCTGGCGGCGCCTTCCCAGAACTTCGCCCGCACCGCTTTCTTGTCCGGCTTGCCGAGGCCGGTCAACGGCAGCGAGTCGACCAGCACCACCTGCTTGGGGGACTGCACCGAACCCTTGCGGTCCTTGACTGCGGCCTGGATCTCGGCGGTCATCGTCGCGACGGCGGCGTCATCGGTCGGGGCGTCGGCGCGCAGGACCACCACGGCGGTGACGGCTTCGCCCCACTTGTCGTCCGGCGTACCGACCACACATACCTGGGCCACCGAAGGATGTTCGGCAACAACGTCTTCCACCTCGCGGGGGAACACGTTGAAACCGCCGGTGACGATCATGTCCTTGACGCGGTCGACGATGAACCAGAAACCGTCCTCGTCCTCACGGGCCATATCGCCGGTGTGCAACCAGCCGCCCTTGAAGGTCTCGGCGGTCTGCTCGGGCAGACCCCAGTAGCCGCCGGCCAGCAGCGGCCCGCTGACGCAGATCTCGCCGGGCTCGCCTTGGGGCACCGGGTTGCCCTCGGCGTCCAGCAGCTCGCACCGCGCGAACAACGTGGGCCGCCCGCAGGACGACAGCCGCTTCTCGTCGTGGTCTTCCTTGGCCAGGTAGCTGATCGCCATCGGCGCTTCGGACTGCCCGTAGTTCTGCGCAAAGATCTTGCCGAACCGCCGGATGGCCTCGGCCAGCCGCACCGGGTTGATCGCCGACGCGCCGTAATAGACGGTCTCCAGCGATGACAGATCACGGGTGTGGCTGTCCGGGTGATCCATCAGGGCGTACAGCATCGACGGCACCAGGAACGTCGCCGTGATCTTCTTCTCCTCGATGGTCCGCAGCACCTCGGCGGGATCGAATTTCGGCAGCACATGCATCTCGCCGCCCTTGACTGCGGTGGGCAGGAAATACGCCGCTCCCGCATGCGACAGCGGGGTGATCATCAGGAACTTCGGGCTCTCGGGCCATTCCCATTCGGCCAGCTGGATGGTGGTCATGGTGGTGGTCGCCTGGACGGTCATCACCACGCCCTTCGGCTTGCCGGTGGTGCCGCCGGTGTAGGTCAGGCCGCCGACGTGGTCGGGTGGCAGGTTCGCGGCGCGCAGCGGCCGGGCGTCGTATTTGTCGGCTTCGGCGTTGAGGTCGACGACGGTGGCGCCCGACTCGGCCAGCTCCGCAGGGACCGGCCCGATCGTCAGGATCTGCTTGAGCGAGTCGACCTTGCCCAGCAGGCCCAACGCCCGTTCGACGAACATCGGGTTGGGGTCGATGATCAGCGATGTGACCCCGGCGTCGGACAGTACATAGGCGTGATCGTCCAAAGAACCCAGAGGGTGTAGTGCGGTGCGGCGGTAGCCCTGGGTCTGCCCGGCGCCGACGATCATCAGCACCTCGGGCCGGTTCAGCGAGAGCAGCCCCACCGCGGTGCCGGTGCCCGCGCCGACGGCTTCGAAGGCCTGAATGTACTGGCTGATCCGGTTCGCGAGCTGGCCGCCGGTCAACGTGGTGTCGCCGAGGACCAGTAGCGGCTTGTCCTTGTGGCGCTTCAGCGCGCCCGCGAGGAGGTGACCGGAGTGGACAGGATGGCGCAGGAGTTCGTCACTCATTACGCCAGACTAGAACGTGTTGCAGTTCTCGTCAGCCAGGTGGTTACTTCTTGGCGCCTTCCAGTTCCTCGCGCCAGCCCTTCTCTTTCTGGACGTACTCGTTGTCCTGCGGGAACTCGTCGATGGTCGGCACGCGACGGACCTCCAGCTTCACCCCGGGACCCAGCGGGCACTTCTTCGCCCAGTCGGCGGCCTCGTCCTTGGACGCCACGTCGAGGATCCAGAACCCGTTGAACAGTTGGTTGGCCTCCCCGTAGGCCCCGTCGGTGACCGACGGTGGATCGGAGTTGAAATCGACGACGAAGCCGCCGTCCTCCGGAGGTGCCAGCCCCTCGCCGGACACGATCACCCCGGCCTTCATCAGTTCCTCGTTGTAGCGGCCCATCGCGTCGATGATCTGCTCGAACGGGATGTCCTTCGACGCTTCCTCCGCCTCGGGAGTGCTCCGCATGATCAGCATGTACCGCATCGATCTCTCCTTCGTTGATTGGTTCGTTCCCCCGTACAGACACCGGCTGGCCGACAAACTCATCACCCGGTGCGAACTAGCATCGGGCTCATGCTGCCTGCCCTCGACGACCTGCTGGGCCGGGTCCATGTGGTCTCGCTGCCGATGCGGGTGCGGTTCCGCGGCATCACCGTGCGCGAGGTGGCCCTGATCGACGGCCCGGCCGGCTGGGGGGAGTTCGGCGCCTTCCTGGAGTACGACGACGCCGAAGCCGCGCACTGGTTGGCCTCCGCCGTCGAATCTGCCTTCCAGGCGCCGCCGCCGACGGTGCG
>JBEVHL010000703.1:0-13112 GCA_040511255.1 Mycobacterium sp.
ACGGGGCCCCGTTGAACGCGAAGTTGACGACCTTGCCGTCGCGGGCCCTCAGCTCCAAACAGCTACTTCTGTGCCGAAAAGCATTGCCTTGTGGCTATTCCCTAGGACAGCGCGTTCCCTTCGTGCGCCAGCATCGGTCGTTCTCTTCTCACTGACTCCAACGCGCTCGCATCCCCGACTTCGTCCCATTTGTCGGCGCCGGTCGTGCGTCGTCGGTTCTGCCGGGCGTTGTGGTCGGGGGGACGGTCCATTGCCAGGGCCACGTCATCGCTGCCCAGATGGCAATGACCACCGCGATCTCGCCCAGTACATAGAACGGCCACGGTCCCAGTGCGTCGAGTATCGATGCCGTCGGCGGTTTCCCGTTGAGGTAGCCGTAGTTCGTGCTCGCGATCGTGTTGAAGACGAGGGTGAACGCGACCCAGCCGAGCGTCACAACGACGGCGTACCGGAAGTCCCGCCATCCCGGGCGCATCCGGCGCCCCCAGGTCAGATAGACGGCCGACCACACGACCAGAACGTGCAGGGTGAAGAAGGTGACGAAAAGGTGGTTCGGGAAGTCCGGTGCACCTTCGGTGGGCGTACCGATGTCTGGAGTCAGCAGAGCCTGTGAACTCAGTAGCAGGCCCCAGTAGTAGGTGAGCGTGAACGCCCAATGCCGTTGTGACCACAGTGCGTAGGCGGCAACGAGTTCGGCGATGTCGCACAGCTGCAGCGGTATCGACGTCCGGATGTCGGGCTGGGTGAATTTGTAGATCAGCGCCACAACGAACGCCAACAGAATGATGACCGCGAGTACGCGACTCAATGTCCGCGCTTGTGCGTCGGTGGACCTGCGCCCTACTCGCACCAGCAGCACCGCGCCGAGCGCGAAGATCGACAGAACTACCACGTGCGACGGGCCGTAGGCCGTGAACTCGTGGCGTGCGGTGAAGGACTCCATTGACGCTCTCCCGGTCGTCTGGTGATTGTGTCCGCGGTTCTCGCCCTTCGATTATGGCGCAGTGTCCAACAGCCCCCAGGGGGGCGACATCGACGGGCTGGGGAGGTGGGGTGGTGCGACGTCGGCCGCCGACTGTTGCTCGCCACGCAGCCGCACTCTCACGTGCCTCGACTACACGACGGCGACTGGCGCAGGGGCAAGTAGGGTGCGGTCGCCGTCGAGTCCGTTGCGCAGGGCGCTGGCGACGCTGTCGTGCGGTGTGCCCAGCCGAGGCTGGCTCACCTCATCGAGCCGTTGATAGTGCACGTCGTCGAGTGTTAGCTCGAGCGACTGCAGGTACTCCTGGAGGTGATTGACCGAACGCGGTCCGACGATGGGGATGAGGGCCGTCTGCGCAAGCGTGGCCCGATGACGCAGCCATGCCAACGACACCTGCACCGCGGTGCTGTCGATCTGATCGGCGATGGCCAGCACCGTATCCACCACGGCGGTCTGCTGAACGGTGTCCTCGACGGCCGCACCCCGACCACTCAACCGTCCCGTCTCACCGCGCCGATACTTACCGGTGAGAAGGCCACCAGCGAGCGGGGAGTATAGAAGTACGCCTAAGCCATGTGCCGTCACCATCGGCAGCAACTCTCGCTCCGCAGAGCGTTCGGCGAGGCTGTACTCGGTCTCGATGCCGACCAGCGGGCTCAGACCGCGCAGATCCGCCCAAACCGCGGCACCAGCCACCCGCCAGGCGGGAAAGTTGGACAACGCCGCGTGCAGCACCTTGCCGGACCGTACCAAATCATCGAGGCCCGACAGCACCTCCTCGATCGGGGTGACCTCGTCGGGGAAGTGCGGCATGAACACGTCCACGTGGTCCGTTTGGAGACGTCGCAAGCTCGCCTCGAGGGAACGCACCATTGACTTGCGGCTGTTCCCGGTCGTCGTGGCGGGCCGGGGATGTTCCTGCCTGGTCCCGCTGTACTTCGTGATCACCACGAAATCGTCTCGGTCACTGCCCAGCAGCTCCCCGAGCACAGTCTCGGCCTCACCACCCTGATAGATGTTCGACGAGTCGAACGTGGTGCCACCGGCTGCGACGAAGCCGTCGAAGATGTTGCGCGAAAGGGCTTTTCCGACGCTGGACTCAGACGTGCCGAAGTTTGCCGTGCCCAGCGCATACTCCGAGACCCGGAGCCCGGTTCGTCGTCCGAACGTTTGGTAGTGCATGGACACTCCTCAGGGTCGTCGTGCGGGGTACGCTTTCAACGGTATCAAATAAAACGAGGGGTCATTCTTTATGCCGAAGGTGAAGCAGTCCCACCTCGATGCGCGACGTCAGCAGATCGTCGACGCTGCCCGCGTCCGGTTCGCCGCCAGCGGCTTCGCCGGCACGTCCTTGGCCGACATCGTCACCGAATCCGGGCTCTCCACCGGTGCGATCTATCGGTACTTCACCAGCAAGGACGACATCATCCGCGCCGTCTGCGAACAAGCGCAGGACGCCCTCCCGACGGCGCTCACCCCCGGGGCGGTCAACGGTTTTCTCGAGCACGTCCGAGCCCTGGCCCGCGACCATGGTCATGCGCGGCTGGTCGCACAGATTTACGCCGAGGCGGCACTGTCCCCGACGTTGGCAGCGATTGTCGCGGAACAGATTTCAGCGATGCACGCTGCAGTGGCTGACCTGCTACCGGAGGAATTCGACGACCAGTCCGAGGAGATCGCCGAAGCGTTCGTCGCCGTGTGCGCCGCCTACAGTCAGCAATTGGCGGTTCGCGGTGACGTGGACCCCGCTCCATATACCAGGGCGCTCATGTCCATCGTGCGCGGATAGCCGACGCACTTCGGGGGTGCGCCCCTGAAATTACTCTTCTTGCGATCTCACATTTCCCGTCAAGGCGACGTCTTCAAGGCGAGGGCGCAAAACACGCCGACGAGACGACTCAAGGGATGTAGTGGATATGCCAGAACAACAGAACTCCGTCGAAGTTTTCTTGGCGGACATCGCCAACGTGCCTGCCGACGCGCCCACCGCGTGTTCGGACTGGACCGCTCACAACATCGCCGCGCACCTGGCGGCGGGTTTCGAAGAGGTTTACTCCCTGATCGAGGACTCTCTGGCCAACCGTCCCAGCCGCGATACCCGCACCTTTGACGAACGCGAAGCCCCTTACCTGGCCATGGACCATGACGCTCTACAAGCGAGTCTGCGCGACCGCCTGACGACGACGGCCAAGGTCCTCGCCGAGTTCCGTGCCGCCGGTCCGGATGCCGTTTTCGACTTCAACGGACATTCCTTCACAGCCGCGCAAATGACCGTGCACCTTGACAGTGAGCTCGCCATTCACCGATGGGACTTCATGGGCGAGGACGCGATCAGCGAGGAACTCCTGTCCGTGCCGGCCTACACCCGCCACGCCGTGTTCCTCCTCAACGCGCTACCGATGCTCGCCGAAAGCGCTCCGAATCGGATCACCGGAACCGGCTTGCGCGCAGGCACCGTCATCGTTCTTCGCACCCCGGGTCAGCCCGACGTCGCGATGGAAGTGGACACCGATGGCGAGGCCCGCTATGTGCAAGGCGACAGCGAAGGCAGCCTCACCGGGCAATTCGTCGTCACCACCGATGCCGCCCATCGACTCCTGACCCTGTGGGGACGCCATTCGACCCGCCGCGCGGTCAGTATCACCGGCAACCCCGCAGGGTGGGCATCCGTCGCCGCCGCACTGTGGCCTGACGCACGGGAATGGCCCAAGCCATAACACCGGCGATGCTGATGCAGAATGTCCCGCTCGACAACGAACGGCGCGTCGAGACACTGGTGGAGATCACATTCTGGCCGCGCGCGGTCTCCAATCCCACCTCGCGCGCCTTTCAACGCGAAGGCTCGACAGTGATCTCACCGATGCCGATATCGCCGAGCTGCTCATCGCTTTCATCGACGGGGTGTCAGTGCATGCCGAGTTGTTCCCGAAGCGGCTGCCTGCCGCCTATCGGAAGAAACTCATGGGAGCGCAGTTAGAGGCCATCGGGTTTCGGGTCGACGAGAAGGTACTCGACGCCGCGCGGTGATGACGCTGTCACGCATCTCGCCGTGGGGACGCAGGCGTTGGTGCCGACGATCCTCCCGTTCGTACGAAAACCCTGCCGCTCAGCATGTTTCATTGATGACGGCCTTAGAAGGTGCGCGGTGTGTTGATCCACAGCACCGCCGTCGGACCGGGACCGTGGGGGTTGCCGAATTCGTGGGGCCGCTCGCTGCGGAACGCCATCGAATCGCCGGGGTCGAGCACGTAATCGTCGTTGCCGTCGAGCTGAAGGTGCAACTGCCCGGTCAGGACGAAAAGGAATTCTTCGCCTTCGTGGGAGATGGCGCCGTCGCTGCCACCACCGGGTTCGAACGTGAAGAGCAGCGGTTCCAGGTTGCTGCCCGCAGTGGACATGTCTTCGATGCGGACACCCTTGTTGCTGTCGAGGACACGTCGAGCGTGGGCACGTACCAACAGGTTCGGCGCTTCGTACGACTCTGTCATCAGACCCAGCACATTCGTGTCGAACGCTGCGCCGATCTTCTGCAGCGACGCAATCGACGGCACGGCGGTGCCCCGCTCGACAGCGCTGATGTAGGAAGCACTCAACCCGGTCATCGACGCAACGTCGCGCAGCGTGAGCTTGCGACCTTTGCGTAGGTCGCGGATGGTCTGGCCGGCCTGGCGCGAGTGCGCCGATTCCGTTGGCGCCGTGGCACCCTTCCGAAGCGTGTCGCCGGACTGCTCGAGGATGCGCCGGACACCTTCGGCGTTGACGCCGCCACCCATCAACGACTGGATGCGCTGCATACGTTCGATGTCAGCCGAGGTGTAAGTGCGGTATCCCGACGCTGTGCGCGCGGGCGTGATCAGGTGTTGTTGTTCCCATTGACGGAGTTGCACGGCACTGGCGCCGACCAGCTGGGCTGCTTGCTGGATGTAGAGCACCTGCCCGTTGGCAGGGCCATCGCTCTGTGCACCACGTTTTCGAGGGGCGTGGTCACGTGCCATCGACGTGGACACCTTCACCCCCTGAACGTACGAGATTGCTGATTTCCAAGAGGATAACGCCGCGAACTACGCGGCGCCCGAAACAAACTCGAAACCAGCGTTCATCTCGGCGTAGCAAATGTTCTCTAACCTTCAAAAAATCCACAAACGTTCAACCAGCACCGGCCGGGCGATAACCTTCGCAGATTTCAGCAAGGTTAGGGCACACGCCGGCGGGACAAGACAGATCGGAATCCTGATGAAGACCCGCGAGCAGTACCAGCGCCTGACCCATTCACTGCACTGGGACCCCACCTATGTCGGCGAGGACGCTTACGTCCCCGAGGAGTGGCGCACCGCCTGCACCATGCCGGATTGGAAGAAGTTCAACGACCCCTTCCAGATTCTGTTCGACGACTACATCCGCATCCAGGCAGAAAAAGAGGACAAGTTTCACGCCGTCCGCGACGCCGGCGCCCGCTTCGGTCACATCGGTCGCGTCGACCCCCGGTGGGTCGAGGCGATGAAGTCCTTCAACACCGCCCTGACCTATAGCGAGTACTACAACTACCGAGGCCACGTCCGAGTCGCGCGATTCGCCCCCGCCCCGGCCATCCGGATCGCCTCGATGGTCCAAGCCATGGACGAGCGGCGTCACGCCGAGGAGGCGATCTACCAGGCCAAGGACTACGTCAAGCACCACGAGAGCGGATTTCTGCTCCCCAAGGACCGGTTGGCCTTCTTCGAGCGGCACTGGTACTTCCAAGGTGACCGGTCATTTTTTGAGGATCTGATCACCACAGACCCCATCGAGGCGATCATCGGCACCAACCTGGTGTTCGAGACCGCCTTCACCAACCTGCTGTTCATCGCCGCACCGGCGGCGGGTGTGGCGAACGGAGACTTCGGATTTGGCCAGGCCCATCTCACGATTCAGAGCGACGAAACACGGCACATGGCGTTGGGCCAATCGGTTGCCAGGGCGCTGCTGCAGAACGACGACACCAACCTGTCGCTGATTCAGGATTGGATGGACAAGTGGTTCTGGCGCTGCCACCGGCTGCTGCTGGCAGTGGTTGGGCCTGTGCTGGACTACTTCCCGAAGAACAAGCCCATTTCCTACAAAGAAGCCTTCCAGCGCTACGTCGTCGAGGACTTCATCGAAGGCTATGTATCGGAGCTGTCGCAGTTCGGGTTGAAACCACCGCGCCACCTCGACCAGGCGTTGGCCGAGATCGAGCATGGCTCCCACAGCATTTGGCGCGGACTCTACGCCTCCCGGGACCAACTGTGGTTCGACGTGCACCAGCCGACCGCCGAAGACCTGGCCTGGCTGCAGGACAAGTACCCCGCCTTCGAGCACGACCATGCCCCATTCTGGCGGGCCGTGGCCGCAGGCGCCGTCGTCGACGCCGACACCCTCCCGATGACATGTGACGTCTGCAAGTTCCCGTGCACCTTTCCTCATCCAGCGAACCCGGTGGCGCTACCGCTCAACCACAACGGCCAGCGCTACTGGTTCTGCTCGGAGGGGTGCAAGTGGATTTTCGAACGGGAGTCCACGAAGTACACCCGCACCATCGAGCCCTCACCGCTGCTGCTCGCCGATAAGGACCCCACCTGGGTAGCACAGTTCCTCAACATCCGTCCCGACGGCACCCCGCTCGGCGGCACCCACGCCCCCGACGGCTACTTCCCCGCGATGCGCGTACCGACCACGCTCTGATCATCTGAACCTCAAGCGAGATAAGGAACTTCACTCGATGCTTGTCTATTCACGCGTTCTCGGCGAAGCGGCGCCGGAGGCGTTCGTCCTGACCGAGGACGACCCGACCGTGGCAGATCTCATGAAAACCCTCAGTGGCGCCCGTTCGGCACGGGGCCGAATCCTCGAACTCAACATCGACGCGGCAGACGAGGCGACGTTGGCCGACCTCGGTATCGACGACGGCGATCTCGTCGAAGTGCGCGCGATCGGCGAACCGAAGATCGATACCACCCCCGCGCCGAAACCAACACTGGATCTCGGCACCGAGCCGTCACCGGCGCCAAAGGGACGGCGGCTCAACGAATACGAGGAGGTCACCCAGCTACTGCAGTGGCACGGCCCCTATCACATTCAGGGTGACCGGCCGGCGCACAAGGTGTGGACCGACGACAGCACCGAACTGCGCTGCAGCGACTGGGAGTCCTACCGCACCCCGGACAAGCTGTACTACCGCACCTATACGACTCGGCAGGCCCGCGCCGGACGCAGCGTCGCCACCGCCTTCGAATTCGCGCAAAGCGACGGCCAGCTCGCCAAGGTCGACCCGGCCCGAGTCGAGTTGCTACGCAATGTGATCGGCGTGCTGCAATACCCCGATTGGGGTCTGTGCGTCGCCCACCAGAACGCAACTCGCTTCGCGCTGTCGTCCTGGATCGCAGGCGCCACTTCGTTCATGATGTTCGACGAGCTGCGTCACGCCCAGCTCTACGGCCGACTGGCGATGGCTTACGGCGAACAGTACGACGGATTCGATGATCCGCGACCGGCATGGATGGACGAACCCCGCTTCCAGCCGAGCCGGCGCCTCATCGAAGAGACCATGGCGACGCTCGACTGGGGCAAGACCATCGTCTTGGCCGACCTGATTGTCGAGCCACTCCTGACCAGCGCCGCACACACCCTGTTGACCACCGGCAGCCTCACCGCCGGTGACGGATTGACCCCGTTCGTCTGCCGATCCATCGAAGACGACAAGCTGCGCCACCGCGAAAGCGCCGCGGCATTCCTGCGACTGGTGAGCCACGACCCGGCCTTCGGCGATGCCAATCGTGCGCTGATCGCAGCCTGGGCCGAAGAGCTTCTGCCCCGTGTCCACGCGGCCGCGGTGCAACTGCTCGGCGACTTCGACGCCGCCGACGCATTGGCCGAACCGATGGCATGGATTTCCGCGCAGTTCGGCGATGCCGGAATCGAAATCCCAACAATAGATCTCGCAGAAAAGGAGCTCACCGCATGACCGCACACGTCACCCGGTCGGTGGTCGGCATCGAGATGATGGGCGGAGAGGAATGCGACGCGATCGTGGCGGCAGTCTGTCATGACGTACCGAACGCCTCGGTCGTCCAGATGCCAGGCATGGTCCAGCTCGACGTACCCGACCGCATGGTCATCCACGCCTCAGCAGTGTCGGAATACCTTGGCAGGGAATGGGACAGCCGCGATCTGAACCAAGTGGTATCGGCCTATCGGGGTTACTTCACACGCTGGGACGACGAGCAAGTGGTCCTGAGTTGGAACGCCGACGACCAGGGAGACGACATCCGTGTTTGAAGACGTCCGCTCCGAAGACCGGATCATCCACGTCTGCGTCAACAGCGACTGCGCAATGCGCGGATCCGAGGCCGTCCGTGATCGCCTACTCGAGGTGGTCGAAGAGACCGGGTCCGACATCGAGGTCAACGACTACATCTGTTTCGCCGCCTGCGAACAGGGGCCCAATCTGCTCATCGAGCACTGTCGCGCCTTTTACAGCGAGGTCGAACCCGGCCACGCCGAAAGCATCGTCGCTCACGCCGACGGCGGGGGTGCGGTCGAAGCCATCGACCGCAGCACCTCTTTCCTTGCCCGCAAGATCTTCAACATGCTCGACGCCGGATTCAAACCCGGCGACCTGAGTCTGTCGGACTAGGGACCCACCATGCCGACCTCACCGATCCTGCTGCCGCACCATCGACTCGACCACCCCGGCTATGTCGACGAGGACGGCTATCGCGGACTGGATTTTGCCTTGGCCGAACCAGACCGGGCTCAGCGTGCGTTGCTTGCAACGACGCTGACCGGCCTGGGCGGGGCGCACTTTCCGCTGGCCCGAAAACTCCTATCAGCGCTGGCCGCAGCTGGACCCCGAGTGGTGGTGTGCAATGCCGCCGAAGACGAACCGGGCAGCAGGAAAGATCGCGCGCTGCTCCTGCGCAGTCCGCACGTGGTGCTCGAGGGGGCGTTGATCGCCGCCGTCGTGCTCGACGCCCGCGCGGTCATCCTCTACGTCAGTGCCATCGCCGACGAAGAACACGACAGCGTCGCGGCCGCATACGCCGAGGTCGGTGACAGGTATCCGTTCGCCGAAGTGCGGATCGTGCGCGCCGACCCTCGCTATGTCTCCGGCGAGGCGACTGCGGTGGTCGATGCGATCAACGGCGGCGCAGGCAAGCCCACCGGTCAACCCCCGTTCCCCACCGAGCGCGGCGTCGACGGGTTGCCGACCCTGGTGGCCAACTGCGAGACACTCGCCAACCTCCCGCGTATCGTGCGCGCCGCGTGGGCCAGTGAGCCGGCGCCCCTGTCGCGGCTGGCGACGGTCAGCGGTGACATCGAAAATCCCGGTGTCTACGAAATCGACCCCTGCACAGACACCTTCGGCGATCTCTTCGCCCGAGCCGGTGCACTCACCGGATCGGGTCAACTCAAGGCGTTTCAGCCCGGTGGGCCGTCGACGCGGTTCCTGCCGGCGGACTGTGCCGACATCCTCATCTCCGATACCGCGATCCGCACCGCCGGATCACAACCGGGTTGTCTGGCGGTGCGGGTGCTGGCGACCAGCACCTGCATCGTCGAGATCTGCGAAGAGATCACCGGCTTCTTCAGCCGCGAACAGTGCGGACAGTGTCCGCCCTGCCGGATGAAGACCCAGACCTACCACCGCACGCTGCAGCAGGTCACACGACAGAAGGGAGGCCATGACCTGCTCGAAAAGCTCAGCGTCGTCGAAGAGTTCGTCGCTGACATGCCGCACAAATGCTCGCTGATCGACATGCCGACGCCGCCAGTCGATTCCGCTCGATCGCTGTTTCCCAATGATTTCGCCGCCCACACCGAACACGGCTCGTGCGTCCACGCGCAGCAGCTGACCAGCCCACAGTGAGGAACAACCCATGACCAGTGATTTAGACTCGCCCCTTCCGACCGGGGGCGTCGACGCGGTAGGTCGCATCGAGACCCGCGGCGTGGACTACATCCCCGAGGCCGAGCGGCACTCTCGGCCGCGCGAACTGGCAACCGTCTTCTTCGGAACCCAATTATGTTTCGGCATCATCGTTTTGGGCTTCTTGCCGGTATCCTTCGGCCTGGGCTGGTGGGGGTCGGTGACCTCCACGCTGGCCGGACTGGCCCTGGGCTCGGCCATGTTCGCACCGCTGGCACTGCTGAGTACCCGCACCGGAACGAACAGTGCGGTGAGCAGCGGAGCCCACTTCGGAGTCGTGGGCCGCATCGTCGGCTCGCTGGTCGGCATCTTCACCGCCATCGGCTTTTACGCGCTCACCGTGTGGACCGGCGGCCAGGCCCTCGTCGAAGGCCTGCACAAGCTGATCGGGTTGCCCAACAGCACCCCGGTCTCCGCGGTGGCCTACGCGATCATTGCTGCGCTGACGTTGCTGGTCGCGATCTACGGACACGCCAACGTCGTCCTGGCCAACCGTATCCTGGTCCCAACGATGGGCGTGCTGCTGCTCATCGGAGTCGTGGTCCTGGCGCCGAAATTCACTGCCGGAGCATCGTCCTCGGAGCTGCTGCTTGGCAGCTACCCCGCCACCTGGTTGCTTTCGGCGACCACCGCGGCGTCGTTGCCGATCTCCTACTCGCCCTACGTCGGGGACTACACCCGCTACATCTCCGCACGACGCTTCAGTACCGGTCGGGTGATGCTCGCCGCCGGAGGCGGGATGTTCCTGGGCTGCGGATTGGCGTTGTGCTTCGCCATCTACGTGGCAATGACCTTCCCTGCCGACGTCACTGACTGGGTCGCGGGGTTTGTCGACGTCTCGCCGACCGCCTTCGTCGCGGCTATTGTCGTGATCGCCCTGATCGGGTCCTGCGCTCAGGCCGCTCTGTGCGTCTATGGCACCGGGCTGGACTTGTCGTCGATTTTCCCCCGCCTCAAGCGCGTCCCGGCCACCCTACTTATTGGCGCGGCCGGAACCGCCCTGGTCTACATCGGAGCCTTTGTCTACAACCTGGTGGCTGCCGCGACGGCGTTCCTGATCATCCTGCTGGTGGTCACCGCGCCGTGGCTGGTCATCAACCTGCTGGGCTACCTGCTCACCCGGGGCCGCTATTACACCCAGGACCTGCAGGTCTTCAACCTCCATCCGCGCGTCACCGCGGGCGCCTACTGGTTCACCCGTGGCTGGAACGTTGCGGCCATGAGCGCCTGGGTGGTGGCCACCGTCATCGGGATGCTGTTCGTCAACACCACGCTCTATGTCGGTCCCTGGGCCAACGCGCTGGGTGGGATAGATCTGAGCTTCATCTCAGCCGCCGTGATTGGCGGCGTGCTGTACCTGGTCCTGGCCCACCTGATTCCCGGCAGCGTCGTGGTCCCCGACATCGTCAGTGAGTCCAACGACGCCCAACGTTTGACCGCCCTGGTGGCCACCCGCAGCCAGCCAGTGACCTCATCCGGACCCGGTCCGGTCGGCAGCGCAGTAGCGGCCGCCGACCTCACCTGACTCGTCGGCTCCCGAAACCTCAGTCCCACAACATGATTGGAGTACACCCCATGACAACTATCGATGAACCCGACACCGCCCGCAGCTACCCGAAATTCGGAGCGGACGTCATGCGTCGCAAACTGCGGGTGGTCGATCTGACCCGCGAGATCTTCGAGGGCATGCCCATGTGGTTCGGCCACCAGAAGACCTTCATCAACACCAACCAGACCCACGAACAATTCAAGACGACCTACAACACCCACCTCGGGTTCGAGGCCCACAACCTCCTGATCAGCGAACATGCCGGCACCCATACCGACGCAGTATTCGAATACGACCCGAACGGGCCTACCATCGACAAATCCCCACTGGAGTACTACTACGGCGACGCCATCTGCCTGGATCTGCGCTCGGTGACGTATCCCGACTACATCACCCCAGCCGACCTTGAAGCCGCATTGGTGGCCAGCGGCCAAGAGATCCGCAAGGGCGACACGGTAATCCTCTACACCGGCTACGGGGACGCCACCTACCCAGACCTCGCCTACACCGAGAAGCACACCGGACTCAATCGTGCTGCGGCACTGTGGCTGGCCGAGCAGGGCGTGGTGAACATCGCGGTGGACAACGTGGCCATCGACCACGCCGACGACACCGAATTCTCCGGACACAACGTCTGCGGTGAGTACGGCATCGTCAACACCGAGGGGCTGGCCAACCTGCATCAGGTGGTCAACCAGCGATTCCTGTACTTCGGTCTGCCCCTGTTCATCCGCAACGGCACCGGATCCCCGATCCGCGCCGTCGCCGTTTTCCAGGACTGACCCCCATACCCTGCGAGGAGCCAACCAATGACACAACTCGAGCAGACCTACGGACCCACCTCACGCCAGCGAGTGATGCCACCGGGTTCCTGGGACTGGCACATCCCCACCCCGTTCTCCCAGGGTTGGCGGGTCGACAATCTCCTGGTTGTCGGCGGGCAGTTGTCCGCCGACGAACACGGCAATGTATTGGGCGCAGGCGATATCGAAGCGCAGACCCGCAACGTCTTCGACGCTGTCACCAACGTGCTCACCGCGGGCGGAGCGACCTGGCGCGACGTCGTCAAGATCAACACCTACTACGTGTGCGATGAACAGGGCGACGCCGTCAGGGAATTCTGGGAGAAGATGACCCGCGTGCGGCTGGAGTACCTACCCACCCCAGGGCCCGCGGGGACCGCCGTCCGCGTGGCGGGCCTGATGTACGACGGGTTCCTCATCGAGGTCGAGGCCATTGCGGTGGTCGGCAGCGGAGAACTGAGCTATACCGACATCCCATGACGGCGAACCCCCTCAGCTCAGTCACCGACCTGACTCAACAGCTCCTCAGGATCGACACCTCCAACCCAGGAGGTACCGAGAAACCCGCTGCGGAGCTGGTCGCCGACCACCTGGCCGCCATCGGCGTCGGCGTGCAGTGGTTCGAACCCGAGCCGGGCCGCGTCAGCATCGTCGGACGGATCGCGGGCGAACACCGCGATCTCTCCGCGCTGCTGCTGCATGCTCATCTCGACGTGGTTCCTGCGGTCGAATCGGAATGGGAGCGCGATCCTTTCGCCGGCGAGCTGGTGGACGGCTACCTGTGGGGTCGCGGGGCGGTGGACATGAAGGGCACCGTCGGTATCACCCTGGACA
>JBEVHL010000704.1:0-3610 GCA_040511255.1 Mycobacterium sp.
TGACCACGCCCGGGATCAGCATGACGTTGGGGTACTTGAACTCGGTGTTCAGCGCGTCCTTGATTTCCTCGCGGTAGCGGGTCTTCAAGCGGGGCTGAACTTTTTCAGAAGTCTCTGTAGTCGTCATCTCAGATGTCCTTGCCATTGCGCTTGGAGATCCGGACGCGCTTACCGGACTCCTCGTCGGTGCGGTAGCCGATCCGGGCCGGCGTGCCGTCGGAGTCGATGACCATCACGTTCGAGACGTGGATCGCCGCTTCCTGGGTCACGATGCCGCCGGACGATGCGCCACGCTCGTTCTGCGAGACGGCGGTGTGCTTCTTGATGCGGTTGACGCCCTCGACGAGGACGCGGTTGCGGGCCGGGTAGGCCTGCAGCACCTTGCCTCGTGCGCCCTTGTCTTTACCGGCGATGACCAGAACGGTGTCGCCCTTGTGGATCTTCACCTACAAAACCTCCGGAGCCAGCGAGACGATCTTCATGAAGCGCTTCTCACGCAACTCGCGACCCACCGGGCCGAAGATGCGGGTGCCGCGCGGATCGTTGTCGGCCTTGATGATCACGGCCGCGTTCTCGTCGAACTTGATGTAACTGCCATCGGCGCGACGGCGTTCTTTGACGGTGCGCACGATGACGGCCTTGACCACATCGCCCTTTTTCACGTTGCCACCGGGAATGGCGTCCTTGACGGTCGCCACGATGACATCGCCGATGCCGGCGTAACGCCGCCCTGAGCCGCCGAGCACCCGGATGCACAAGATTTCCTTGGCACCCGTGTTATCGGCGATCTTCACCCGCGATTCCTGCTGAATCACTAGATCTCCTCGACCTGGTTAATGTATGCACGGCAGATGCCGACCTGACGTGCGCGGTCTGTTTTTCGAAATGCTGTTGCCCAAGAACACGCAGGGTTGGTAATAATCGCTTGCGGGAAACACAAACAAGCACGCCAACCGAGGTCTGCTCAAGGCAACCCCTAGATTCTAGGGGGACGACCAGGTATTACCCAAATCGCTCCGGCTCCTGACCGCGGCCAGGAGGCAGTCTCGCCCGCTCGCGGTGGGTCAGGCCACGTCGGCCACGCAACGAAATCCGATGTGCGTCGTCGCGCTGTCCTGCGACTGCGGTGACCGCGCCGCCGGGCGGTAGCGGTGGCAGTATTCCGGCGCGCACAGGTGCGATCCGCCCTTCAATGCCTGGTTGACCGCCGGATCAGCGGTCACGGTCGGCGGACAACAGCCGGGCTGCGGCTGCCCCGGTTGGTGATGTGCGGTGAACCGGGTCGACGTCCACTCCCAGACGTTGCCGATCATGTCGACCAGCCCGAACCGGTTCGGCGGAAACGCACCCACGGGCGAAGTGCCCGTCCACCCGAGCGCACCGTCATTGCGGTAGGGAAAGCGGCCCTGCCACGTGTTGGCCATCAGCGCACCGTCGGGCTGCACGTCGTCGCCCCACGCATAGGTGGTGGTGGTCCCTGCACCCGCGGCGTACTCCCACTCCGCTTCGGTCGGCAGTCGGCGGCCGGCCCACTGCGCATAGGCGAGCGCATCGGGATAGGCCACCTGCACCACCGGATGGTCCGGTTTCGCCTCCACACCGCTGGTGGGTCCGAACGGCCGGCGCCAGCTGGCTCCCGGCGCCCAGTCCCACCACTGCCGCCAGTCCCGCAGGTCGACCGGGCCTGCGGCGGGTGAGAACACCAGCGCGCCGGGTACCAGGTCCGCGGCGGCAACACCCGGGTACATGGCCGGATCCAGCGGCTGTTCGGCCACCGTGACATAACCGGTGGCCGCGACGAATTCGGCGAATTGGGCGTTGGTCACCGGGTGGCGTTCCACCGCGAACGGGGCCACCGTCGCGGTGTGACTGGGGGCTTCTTCCGGATAGAACCGGGTCGATCCCATCCGGAACGACGCACCCGGCAATTCGATCAGCTCACTGAGCACCGGTTCAGGGTATGACGGAATCAGTCCCTGGAGAACGCGGCCGCAAGCTCCCGCTCGGTGTCGATGTAGGGCGTCCCGGAGATGTCGACGACGACCTTGACGATCGTTCCGCCGGTGAAGTCGAACGGCGCCTGATAGGCGCTGGACACCGCCTGTCCGCCGTTGCGTCCGACGCCCACTCCCCCGCCGGCCAGGCCGAAGCTGCCCGGGTGGGCCCGCACCCCGGAGCGGGTGGCGACGATGTCGTCGTCGATGTACAACGAGACGTCACCGAGTGGGGTGTGGCTGCCCTCGACAGTTCCGGTGCGCTCGTAGCGGACCCCGAACACGTGGCTGCCCAACGGAATTGGATCAGGCGCCGATACTGCCTGCTCGTCTTCGCCCATGAAGTTGTAGACGTACTGCAGGCGTCCGTCCTGGATGAAAAGCACGTGTCCACCGTGGCCGGCGCCGTGTTTGAGCAGCACACCCTGCGCCTCGTCGGAGTCCACGACCACCTCGGCCAGCACCGAAAACGACTGGCCGCGAAGCTCAACCGCGGCACCGACACCGACCTCCGCGGTACCCGGGTAGTAGGTGAAATTCTTCCGGTCCACCGACAGATACGGCCGGAACCGGGTCAGGGTCTCGAAGATGTTGAGATCCGCCAGCGGTAGCCCGTTGTACTTGTCCGCCTCGGCGAACCACAGCGCCTTGAGTTCCTCCAGCTTCTCCGGATGTTCGGCGGCCAGGTCGTGGCATTGGCTGCGGTCGTTCGCGATGTTGAACAGCTCCCAGCGATCGGCATCGAAATGTCCCCAGCCGGCCGGGCTGGCAGCGTGCACCGTATTGGCGAACCAGCCCTGCTGCCAGATCCCGCGGGTACCGAGCATCGTGTAGAACTGCGTGGTCTTGCCGGTCGGGGTATCCGGATTCTCCAGTGCGGCTTTGAAACTCACGCCGTCGAAGGCCTTCTGCGGGATGCCGCGCACCGTCGCGGGGGCGACGATGCCGAGCATGTCGAGCACCGTCGGGGTGATGTCGGCGACGTTGACGTAGTTGTCGCGGACCTCGCCGTGCGCGGCAATTCCGTTGGGCCAGGAGATGATTGCCGGATCGGCGATGCCGCCCTCATGCGAGGCGTACCGCTTGAACAGCTTGTAGGGCGTGTTGAAGGCCATCGCCCACCCGATTGGGTAGTGGTTGTAGGTTTCTGGTCCGCCGAGGTCGTCGAAGAACCGCATGCTCTCCTCGACGGTGTCGATGTAGCCGTTGAAGAACTTGCCCTCGTTGACCGACCCGTTGGGGCCGCCTTCACCACTGGCGCCGTTATCGGAGATCACCACGATGATGGTGTTGTCGAGCTGGCCGGACTCTTCGAGATAGTCCAGCACCCGGCCGATCTGGTCGTCGGTGTAGCTCATGAACCCGGCGAACACCTCGGCCATCCGGGCGAACAGCCGCTTCTCTTCGTCGTCGAGTGAATCCCACGGCCGCACCGTGTCCTGAGCAGGCCACGGTTCACCGTTGGCCCCGGTGACGTCGGCGTACGGGTTCACCGGTGACAGTTCGGTCTCCGGCGGGACGATGCCGAGCTGCTTCTGGTTTGCCAGCACGATCTCGCGGTACTGCTCGTAGCCCATGTCGAAGCGGCCGGCGTACCGATCGGCCCAGTCTTTGAA
>JBEVHL010000705.1:0-4832 GCA_040511255.1 Mycobacterium sp.
GCCCAGAGGTTGGTGCCGTGCGGATCCCCCGCTGCGACCGCGGCGCGCCGCAACGGTGACGTCATCTGGTTCACCTCGGGGTACCCCAGCGGGGCGCCGGCGTCGAAGCGCCTGGTGAAGTCGTTGCGCAAGCCCCGGGCGTAGCGGCCCGAAAAGGCGCGGGTGACAACGGTTTCGGTGAAATCCGGGCTCTGCAACGCGCCCCGGTGCGCGGCGTTGGTACCTGCCTCGTCGGCCAGCAGCAGCGCCGTGCCGATCTGCGCGGCACACGCGCCCCGGCCCAACACATCGCTGACGTCGGCGGCGGTGGCCAGCCCGCCTGCGGCGATCACCGGCAGCCGGCCGGCGGCGTGTACAACCGCGTCGAGCAGGTCGGCCAACGATTGTTCGGCAGGCAGCGCACCGGGGTCGAACGTGCCACGATGACCGCCGGCCCGCGGACCTTGCGCCACCAGCCCGTCGGCGCCGGCGGCGATCGCGATCTGCGCCTCACTCACCGTCGTCACAGTGACCAGCGTCAGGACATCCAGCGCCCGGAACCGCGCGATGACCTCCGCGTCGGGACAGCCGAACGTGAAGGACACTGCATCGGGCCGGGTGTCGGCGACCACGTCCAGCTTCGCGGCCCAGGCGTCGTCATCGGGGTGCGGATCGCCGAGCTCACTCCCGTAGTGAGCGGCCAGCGGCTCCAATTGGGTTCGGTACCAGGCCAATTCGTCGGGCACGGCCAGACTCGGCCCCGGCACGAAGATGTTCACGGCCAACGGGCCGGACCCGAGCGCGCGGGCGGCGTCGATATCGGCGGCCAACCGCGCAGCACCCAGATAGCCGGCAGCCAGAAATCCCAGCCCCCCGGCAGTGGCGACGGCGGCAGCCAGCTGCGGTGTACTCGGACCGCCCGCCATCGGCGCACCGACGATGGGCAAGGCCAGATCGCGGAGATCGAGTCCCATGCCTCCAGGTTAGAGAATCGAATTCCACGCCCGCGGCAGGGGCTGGCGACGCGGGCAGCGCTGGCCTAGCGTCGACAGCATGGCAGGCACGTTCGACTACGACGCCGAATTGCGCCGCTACCAGGACCGACTGATGGCGGCGGCCCTCGTCGACGACGACGCCCTGGTCCTCGACGTCGGCTGCGGCACCGGACTGACCACCAGATCGGCCGCGCTGGCTGCGCCCAGGGGCTATGCGCTGGGCGTCGACATCTCGGCGGCGATGCTGGACCGGGCCCGTCAGCTGACAAATCTCGCCAACGCCCGCTTCGAGCTTGGGGATGCCCAGGTGCACCCCTTTGCCCCGGGCCACTTTTCCCTCGCCATCAGTCGGTTCGGCACCATGTTCTTCGCCGATCCCAGCGCCGCGTTCACGAACATCGCCCGCGCGCTGGGCCCCGGTGCGCGCTTCGTCCAGCTGGTCTGGCAGGACGGCAGCCGCCAAGCCTGGCGCACCGCCACCCAACTGGTGCTGACCGGCGACGTAGACACCCCGGCCCGCCAGGTCGCCTTCTCCCTGGCCGACCCGGCGCAGGTGCACGACATCCTCGGCGGCGCCGGCTTCGAGGACATACAACTGACCGAGGTCTGCGAACCGGTCTACTACGGTGCCGACCTCGCGAGCGCAGTGCACGCCATCCGTTCGCTGCAGATGTCCGACGAGATGGTCACCGACCTGGACCAAGCAACCGCCGAACGCGCGGTCGACCGGCTGCGCACGGTCCGCGACGACGGCGTCTGGTTCGACTCGTGCGCCTGGCTGGTGACCGCCCGGCGCGCTAGCGCGTGATGGCCTGAAGAGGTTGCGGCAGTTTACGTTTCGATGAGAACGGGCCCAGCACCGCGGCGCCGTACGGATTGCTCAACAGCTTGCGGGCCACCGCGTTGACCTCTTCGAGCGTGACATCGTCGATCTGGCGCAAGGTCTGCTCCAGGCTGCGGTGCTCGCCGTAGTTGAGCTCGCTGCGGCCGATCCGGTTCATCCGCGAGCCGGAATCTTCCAGCCCCAGCACCAGCCCGCCGCGCAGCGACCCCTTCGCGATGCGGCATTCGTCCTCGGTGATGCCATCCCGCGCAACGGTTTCGAGCACCTCGGTGGTAACCGCCACCACTTCGTCGAAACGTTCGGGCAGGCACGCGGCGTACACCGAGAACGCACCGCTGTCGGAGAAGGTGTCCATCGACGAGTACACCGAATACGCCAGCCCGCGCGATTCCCGGATCTGTTGGAACAGCCGCGAACTCAGGCCGCCGCCGAGAGCGGAATTGAGCACAGACAGCGCCCAACGGTGCTGCCAGTGCCGTCCCGGTGCACGCACACCCAGCAGGATGTGCGTCTGCTCGGCATCGCGCTTGACCAGCTCCAACGTCGGCTTGCCAGGCACCCGGCCGGTGCCCTTGCGCGGACGCTGGGGTTTGGCGCCGCGGACCAGGCGCGCCGAGAAGTGTTCGCGCACCAGCGCGACGACCTCGTCGTGATCGACATTGCCCGCCACCGCGACGACCATCCGCTCCGGGGTGTACCGGCGCTGATGAAACGAGTGCAGCTGGTTTCGCGTCATGGCCTCGATGGAATCCACGCTGCCGATCACCGGCCGTCCCACGGGGTGCGCACCGAACATTGCCGACAGGAAGACGTCGCCCAGGGTGTCCTCGGGATCGTCGTCACGCATCGCGATCTCTTCGAGCACCACGCCGCGTTCGACCTCGACGTCTTCGATCGCACACCGCCCGTTGAGCACGACGTCGGCCACCAGGTCGACGGCCAGTTCCAGGTCGTCGTCCACCACGTACGCGTAGTAGCAGGTGTGCTCTTTCGCGGTGAACGCGTTGAGCTCACCGCCGACGGCGTCGACCGCCTGCGCGATCTCCACCGCCGAGCGGGTGGGCGTCGACTTGAACAACAGATGTTCGAGGAAGTGTGCGGCGCCGGCGACCGTCGGGCCTTCGTCGCGCGATCCGACTCCGACCCAGACGCCCACCGACACCGAATGCACCGACGGTACGAATTCGGTGACGATGCGCAGGCCGCCCGGCAGCAGAGTGCGCCGGACGGCCAGCTGCTCCTGCGCCGCGGCTTCCGCCCTGGCGCTTGAGCTGTATTTAGGCGTCAGCGGTCGCGACCTCAGCAGGCGCGTCCACGGGTGCCTCAGCTGCTGGAGCTGCCTCGTCCTCGGCAACCAGGATCAGCGAGATCTTGCCGCGGTTGTCGATATCGGCGATCTCCACGCGGAGCTTGTCGCCAACCTTGACGACGTCCTCGACCTTGTTGATCCGCTTGCCGCGACCGAGCTTGCTGATGTGCACCAGCCCGTCCCGGCCCGGCAGCAGCGAAACGAAAGCTCCAAAGTCAGTGGTTTTCACGACCGTGCCGAGGAACCGCTCGCCGACCTTGGGCAGCTGCGGGTTGGCGATGGCGTTGATCATGTCGATCGCGGCCTGCGCCGAGATGCCGTCGGTGGCACCGACGAACACCGTGCCGTCGTCCTCGATCGAGATCGAAGCGCCGGTCTGCTCGGTGATCGAGTTGATCATCTTGCCCTTGGGCCCGATGACCTCGCCGATCTTGTCGATCGGCACCTTGATCGCGGTGACGCGAGGAGCGTAGGGGCTCATCTCGTCGGGCGCGTCGATGGCCTCGGCCATCACCTCAAGGATGGTGATCCGGGCATCCTTGGCCTGAGCCAGGGCGCCGGCCAGCACCTGCGAGGGGATGCCGTCGAGCTTGGTGTCCAGCTGCAGTGCGGTGACGAAGTCCTTGGTGCCTGCGCACTTGAAGTCCATGTCGCCGAAGGCATCTTCGGCACCGAGGATGTCGGTCAGGGTGACGAACCGACGCTCGGTCTTGCCGTCCACCTCGATGTCATCGGACACCAGACCCATCGCGATACCGGCGACGGGAGCCTTCAGCGGCACACCGGCGTTCAGCAGCGACAGCGTCGACGCACACACCGAACCCATGGACGTCGAGCCGTTGGAGCTCAGCGCCTCGGAGACCTGGCGGATGGCGTACGGGAACTCCTCGACGCTCGGCAGCACCGGCATCAGGGCACGCTCGGCAAGCGCGCCGTGGCCGATTTCCCGGCGCTTGGGCGAGCCGACGCGACCGGTCTCACCGGTGGAGTACGGCGGGAAGTTGTAGTGGTGCATGTAGCGCTTGGACTTTTCCGGTCCCAGCGAGTCGATCTGCTGGGCCATCTTGACCATGTCGAGAGTGGTGACACCCATGATCTGGGTCTCGCCGCGCTCGAACAGTGCGCTGCCGTGCGCGCGCGGGATGATGGCCACCTCGGCCGACAGGGCGCGGATATCGGTGATGCCGCGGCCGTCGATGCGGAAGTGGTCGGTCAGGATGCGCTGGCGGACCAGCTTCTTGGTCAGCGACCGGTACGCGGCGCCGATTTCCTTCTCACGTCCGGCGTAGGTCTCGCCGAGACGGTCGAGAACCTCGACCTTGATCTCGTTGGTGCGGTCGTCACGCTCGGCCTTGCCGGAGATCTGCAGCGCCTTGGACAGCTCCTCAGTCGCCACCGAGGCCACCGAGTAGTAGACGTCGTCCTGGTAGTCCGGGAACAGCGGGTAGTCGGCGACGGGCTTGGCAGCCTTGTCGGCCAGCGCCTGCTGGGCATCGCACAATGCGGCGATGAACGGCTTGGCGGCTTCGAGACCTTCGGCGACCACGCTCTCGGTCGGCGCACCGGCGCCGCCGTCGATCAGCGCGATGACGTTGTCGGTGGCTTCGGCCTCGACCATCATGATCGCGACGTCGTCGGCGGTCTTACGACCGGCGACGACCATGTCGAACACCGCGCCTTCGAGCTGCTCGACGGTCGGGAACGC
>JBEVHL010000706.1:0-2633 GCA_040511255.1 Mycobacterium sp.
GGTGACCGGTTCTGCGGAAACTGCGGGGCGATCATGGCCGACGTGCACCAGGTCGCGATCCCACGGCGGGCTGCTCTCCCCGACGGGCCGTGTGCCGACTGCGGCAACCAGACTTTTGTCGACGGATACTGCACCGCGTGTGGCAGCCGGCGGGCCGAGCCCGATCGGGACGAGGCGCAGGTGGGCCGGGTCGCGTTGATCACCGACCGCGGCCTGGATCACGCCCGCAACGAGGATGCCGCCGCGGCCGGAATCGCCGGGAACTTCGTCGCCGTCGCCGTCTGTGACGGCGTGTCCAGCTCGACCGACGGGCAAAAGGCGGCCGCCGCCGCAGCGGCGGCGGGGGTGGACGCCATGCTGGTCGCGCTGGCCGGCTCCCGGAGTCCCCGCGCAGCGGTGTTCTCCGGTCTGGCGCGCGCGGCGCAGGCAGCGCAAGACACCGACACGGGATCGGACCTGGAGCTCGCGCCGTCCTGCACGTACACCGCAGCGGTGGTGGTGCCGAATTCGGCTGGCGCCTGGGACATCACGGTCGGCAATGTCGGCGACAGCAGGGCCTACTGGCTTCCCGCGCCGCCGGGCATACCCCAGCAATTGACCGTCGACGATTCCGTGGCGCAGGAATTGATCACCGCGGGGTTCTCCGTCGGCTCCGATGCGGTGCAACGCGGGGCGCACACCCTGACCCGCTGGCTCGGCGCCGACAACGATGACACGCCGTGGTCGGAGTCGAGCGTGCACACCATCACTGCGACGGGTCCGGGCACGCTGCTGTTGTGCAGTGACGGACTCTGGAACTATCTGCCCGATGCCGCCGACATGATTCGCTTCGTCACCGGCGGCGACCCGGAGGCGGCGGCTCGGGCGCTCACCGACTACGCCTTGGGCGCAGGCGGATTCGACAACATCACCGTCGTGGTGATCCCGATCGGAGGGAACCCATGAGTGCTGCCGACTCCCAGGGCATTTCGGTTGATGTCGACCACAACCCGTATCTCGCCGAGGGCACCGGCACGGTGGATGCCATCGTCAGCATCACCGCCGAGCATGTCGCAACGGAAGCGCCGGTGGAACGGGTCGAGGTCATCGTCATCGACTGCTCCACGTCAATGCTGGCCCCGGTCGCCAAGTTCGAGGCGGCCAAGCGCGCCACTGTCGCCGCCATCGACGAACTGATCGACGGCACCCACTTCACCATCGTCGCAGGCAGCGACAGGGCCACTGCCGTCTATCCCGCCGAAGGGCAGTCGGTGCCGGCCGGCGCGGCCAGCAAGGCGGCCGCCCGCCGCGCGGTAGACGCGCTACGGCCCAACGGTGGCACCGCGATGGGCGTCTGGTTGGCGTACGTCCGGGGCGTGGTCGCCCAGCATCCGGGTGCGCTCACCCACGCGATCCTGCTGACCGACGGTAAAGACGAGCACGAGACGCCCGAGCAGCTGGGCAGCGAAATCGGTCTCAGCGAAGGCGAATTCACCTGTGACTGCCGCGGAGTGGGCACCGATTGGGACGTCGAGGAGTTGCGGGCGATCTCGTCGGCACTGCTGGGCAGCGTGGACATCGTCGCCGATCCGGCGGACCTGGCCGACGATTTCGCCGCCATGATGCGGGAGTCGATGAGCAAGACGATTTCCGATCTGACGCTGCGGCTGTGGACGCCGGTCGGGGCCCGGATCGGGTTCGTCAAGCAGGTGGCGCCGACCGTGGAGGACCTGACCCACCGGCGCGTCGAATCGGGTGATCAGATCGGTGAATACCCGTTGGGTTCATGGGGTGCCGAGGATCGTGACTACCACATCCAGGTTCAGGTCGAACCCGCCGCTGCTGGCCGGGAGAAGCTGGCGGCGCGGGTCAGTGTGGTTGCGGGCGAACAGGTTCTGGGCCAGGGACTGGTCAAGGCGATGTGGACCGCCGACACCGCGCTCTCGGCCAGGATCAGTCGCCGGGTGGCGCACTACACCGGGCAGGCCGAGTTGGCGCAAGCCGTCCAGGACGGGTTGTCGGCGCGCAAGAAGGGGGACGTCGCCACGGCGACTGCGAAGCTGCAGCGGGCGTTGGAACTCGCAGTGGAGTCGGGCAACGACGGGACGGCCAAGCTGCTCAACGGGGTGGTCGAGGTCGACGAGCGCACGGGTACCGCCCGGCTGCGACGGGAGGTCGCTGCCGCCGACGAGATGGCCCTGGACGCGCGGTCGACGAAGACCGCGCGGGTGCGGAAGGAGACCTGATGGCGATCTGCCCCGACGGGCACAGCTCGGCGGCCGACGACTACTGCGACGTCTGCGGTGCGCCGATCGACAGTCCCGCGGCAGCGGCGGCACCGAAGGTCTGCGTGGGGTGTGGGGCGCAGGTCAGTGGGCGGTTCTGTGAAACGTGCGGGCACGACTCGGCGCTGCCCACCCCGGTCACCGCGGTCGCCCCGGTCGCGACGGCCGAGACCGTCTGGACAGCCATCGTCGACGCCGACCCGGATTTCTATCAGCGCGTGGTGGCCCGCGGCGGACCCGACACGGTGGAATTCCCGCAGTTCTTCCCCGCTCGGCGAATCATATTGCAGCGCAACAGCACTCTGATCGGTAGACGCAACCGCGGCCAGGGGGTGGAACCCGACATCGACTTGGGCATCCATCCCGTTG
>JBEVHL010000707.1:0-6059 GCA_040511255.1 Mycobacterium sp.
GGCCTCGGCGTTCTTGCGAAGCTCTCCGACCGCAACCCCGCCCAAGGGGTCGTCGTGGTCGATCACTTTTCGCAATTACGCAGGCCCGCAACACTTCTGCCATTATCGCGGCTGTGGCTCCGCGTGGGTGCCGGGGTCCGTGCTGGGTAGCTGGGTTGAGGGAGGTTGAGCCCTTCTCTTCCGAGTCGACCTTGGCCTCACTCAGCTTCCGTGCTTCCCTTTGTACTCCGTGATGCCGGTCACATCAAGGGCCACGGCCGACGAGTTCTGCGGCGAGGCCGGATCGTTATCGCGGTATGCCCCAAGTCCGTGAACCGGCGCAGCAGCGAATAGGTCAACGCGCCTGCCGCCAGTGCGCTGATCCCCACGGCAGCGGTGGTGGCCAGCGCCGCGTTCGAGGGTGCGGGAATGCGGTCGCGCAGTGACACCGGCTTGCTGAAGGTCACCACCGGCCAGTCGCGGGCCGCCGCCTCGCGGCGCAGACCGCGGTCGGGGTTGACGGCGGTGGGATGGCCGACGGCTTCGAGCATCGGGAGGTCGGTGACCGAATCCGAATAGGCATAACAGTGTTCGAGCAGGTAACCCTCGCGCGCGGCGAGTTCCCGGATGGCGCTCACCTTGCCTTCGCCGTAACAGTAGAACGCGACCTCGCCGGTGTACTTGCCGTCTTCGACGACCATCCGGGTGGCCATCGCATGGGTGGCACCGAGTGCCCGGGCGATGGGCGCGACGATCTCTTCACCGGACGCCGAAACCACCACGACGTCGCGGCCGCACAGCTTGTGATCGGCGATCAGGTCCGCCGCTTCGGCGAACACCAGCGGGTCGACAATTTCGTGCAGCGTCTCCCCGACAATCGACTTCACCTGCTCGACATCCCACCCGGTGCACATCGCGGTGACATAGGACCGCATCCGATTCATCTGATCGTGGTCGGCGCCGGACATCAAAAACAGAAACTGCGCGTAGCTGGATTTGAGGACGGCCCGCCTATTGAGTAGACCCTGATCGAAGAAAGGTTTGCTGAAAGCGAGTGTGCTGGATTTGGCGATAACCGTCTTATCCAGATCGAAGAATGCGGCGGTGCGAGTAGGCGCGCCCTGGGCCGGCTGACTTTGCGGCGTTGTTAGCTGGAAGGCATCCCGATCGGCGGCAGTCACCAACCCAGAATAGGTGTGGCCCTCGGACGTACCGGGATAGCGTGCAAAATGGCAGATCAAGCCACGTGTCTTAGACTGCAATTCTGCAGTGTGGGTCTTACGGATTGTTACGTGTTGAGACTTGCATGATGGTGTGGAGTCGTGTGTATAGTGAGCATTACTCGGCTTATGCCGGGTGTGCATCAGCCCGACCCCCCGGGGCTGATACACGACGACCTCCGCCTCCTCCCCCCCTGGCGGGGGTCGTCTCATTTCTAGGGTCAGTTCGCCAATATTTGGCACCCACACTTCAGAAGTTGCGGTAACTCGCTGTCGCCCTGAGTTTCGCCGAGCGCGAATCTATCCCCACATCGCGTCTCATCCACATTCGCTAAAACTGCACTGGTGTGTTGATTTCCGCCGGCGCACCGTGGAGTGATGACAACCACCGCTGGGATGCTGGCCCTGCTGTCCGAGCCCGCTGTGCGCGACGAAGTCGACCGGGTCGCGGCCGCGGTCGGGGTGGGCGTGATCCACCTCCAGCCGTCTGCCGCGCCGCCGCGCAAGACGTGGTCGGCGGCAGCCGCCGTCGTGCTCGACGCCGACGGCGCGGCGCGCTGTCGGGACGCGGCCTTGCCGCGCCGCCCCGCGGTGTTCCTTCTGACCACACTGGATCCGGACAAGGCGGCCTTCGAGCTCGCCATCACCGTCGGGGCGCAGCAACTGCTGACCATGCCAGAGCAGGCCGGCGAACTGGTACGTGGTCTGGCCACCGCCGCAGAGGCCGGACCGACCGAGCGTGGGCGAGGTGAGGTGGCGGCGGTGATCGCCGGCCGCGGGGGCGCGGGCGCCTCGCTGTTCTCCGCTGCGCTGGCCCAGGCGGCGGACGAAGCACTGCTGATCGATCTCGATCCCTGGGGTGGTGGCATCGATCTGCTGCTGGGCGGGGAAGCTGCGACCGGGCTCCGCTGGCCGGATCTCGGCCTGCAGGGCGGCCGGTTGAGTTGGACGGCCATCCGCGACGCGTTGCCGCGCATCCGTGGTGTCAGCGTGCTGTCTGGCACCAGGCAGGAGCACGAACTCGCAGGCAGCGCAGTCGACGCTGTTGTCGAAGCCGGCAGGCGTGGCGGTGCCACGGTGGTGTGTGATCTGCCGCGGCGGCTCACCGCAGCGGTCGAGACGGCGCTCGATGCCGCCGACCTCGTCGTGCTGGTCACCCAATGCGATGTCCGGGCCTGTGCGGCGACCGCCGCCATGGCGCCTGCCGTGGTGTCGATGAACCCAAATGTCGGCCTGGTGGTCCGCGGACCGTCACCCGGCGGGCTCAGTGCCGCCGACGTCGGCGGCATCGTCGGGTTGCCGGTGCTGGCCGCGATGCGCCCGGAGCCGCTACTGGCCGAGAAGTTGGAGCGCGGTGGTCTGCATCTGCGGGCGCGGTCACCGTTGTCGGTGGCCGCTCGGCAGGTGCTCGCCGTGTTGCGGCAGAACCCGCAGCATCCGGCCCACGGGCAGGACTCCGCGGCATGAGCTCATCGCTGATCGAGCGGGTCCGCGAACGGCTGGCCGCAGAACCCGACGCCGAGTCGGGCGGGCTGCGGCCCACTGCGGTGGCCAGGGCCATCCGCGCGGAATCGGGCGGCGTGCTCGGGGACACCGAGGTGCTGACCAACCTGCGGGTATTGCAGACCGAGCTGACCGGCGCGGGCATCCTTGAGCCGTTGCTCACCGGCCCGGGTACCACCGACGTGTTGGTGACGGCGCCGGATGCGGTGTGGCTCGACGATGGAAACGGTTTGCGGCGCAGCCCGGTTGGCTTCGCTGACGAGGATGCGGTGCGCCGGCTTGCTCAGCGCCTGGCCCTGGCGGCCGGCCGCCGGCTCGACGATGCGCAGCCGTGGGTGGATGGCCTGTTGACCGGGCTGGGCGGCGGCCGCCTGACGGTTCGGCTGCACGCCATCCTGCCGCCGGTCGCGGTGGCAGGGACCTGTATCTCGCTGCGGGTGCTGCGACCCGCCACTCAGGACCTGGCCGCGTTGACGGCCACCGGCGCGATCGCGCCTGCGGCCGCGGCCATCCTGCGGGAGGTCATCGCGGCGCGGTTGGCGTTCCTGGTGTCCGGCGGAACGGGCGCGGGCAAAACCACCTTGCTATCGGCCTTGCTCGGTTCCGTCCCCGAGCACGAGCGCATCGTCTGCGTCGAGGACGCCGCCGAACTGGCGCCCCCGCATCCGCATCTGGTCACTTTGGTCGCCCGAGGAGCCAATGTCGAAGGGGCAGGCGAGGTTACGGTGCGCCAACTGGTCCGCCAAGCACTGCGGATGCGGCCGGACCGGATCGTCGTCGGGGAAGTCAGGGGCGGTGAGGTGGTCGACCTGCTGGCCGCCCTCAACACCGGTCACGACGGCGGCGCGGGCACGGTGCACGCCAACAGCCCGGCTGAGGTGCCCGCCCGGTTGGAAGCGCTGGGCGCGGTCGGCGGGTTGGACCGGGCCGCCCTGCACAGCCAACTCGCCGCCGCGGTGCAGGTGCTGTTGCATGTCGCCCGCACCGGTGCCGGGCAGCGCCGACTGGCCGAGATCGCCCTGCTGGTGCGAGCACCCGGTTCCGGCGAGTGCCGCACCGTCACCGCCTGGCACGCGGATCACGGCCCCGGCGACGGCGCCGACGACCTGCGGCGACTGGTGTGCCGCACATGAGTGGGATGACGGGCCTACCGGTCGCGGCGGTGGCCCTGGCCGCGGCAGTGTTGGTGGTACCGGTTTCGCCCCGGCATCGGCTGGTGCGGTACCGCCGCCGAGGTGGCGCCCGACCGGTGATCGCCGTCGTCGCCCTGGTTGCCGTCGGTGCGGCGTGGTGTGTTCCGTTGACCACCAGCATCGCGGTGGCGCTGGCCGTTGGCACCGTGGCGTTGCGGCATCGACGGCAGGTGGCGAAACGGCGGGCCGCCGACGAGGGCCGGGCGTTGCAGTCCGGGTTGGAGATACTGGTCGGCGAGCTGCGGATCGGTGCGCATCCGGTGCGGGCCTTCGATATCGCGGCCGACGAGACCGGCGGCACCGTGGGGGCGGCGTTCCGCTCGGTGGCGGCCAGGGCCGGCCTCGGGGCCGACGTTGCCGCTGGGCTGCGTGCCGCGGCCACCCGGTCGGCGCTCACCCACGAATGGGATCGGCTGGCGGTGTGCTGGCAACTCGCCGCCCAGCACGGGCTCGCGGTCTCCACGCTGATGCGCGCCGCGCAGCTGGATATTGTTGAGCGACAACGCTTTTACGCCCAAGTGCAGGCCGGTATGGCGGGAGCCAGGGCCACCGCGGTGATTCTGGCGGGCCTGCCGGTCCTCGGCGTGGGGCTCGGCGAGCTGATCGGCGCTGCCCCGGTGGCCTTCCTGTCCGGCGGCGGTGGCGGGGGTCTGCTGCTGGTCATCGGTGTCGCCCTGCTGTGCGCCGGGCTGTGGTGGGCCGATCGCATCACGGATCGGCCGACGACGTGAGCATCGCCGCGCTGGCGCTGGCCGCTGCGCTGCTGATCGGTGGCGGGCCGATGCGTGTGCGTCGGCGGGCCGGCGCCCAGCGACCGCCCCGGCGCACCTCGGTGCGACCGTCGTCGGGGCCGGATCCGTTGGCCGACGCTGCGAGCCTCGACGTGCTGGCGGTGTGCCTGGAAGCCGGCATGTCGGTGCCTGCGGCGACCAGGGCGACGGCGCTGTCCGCGCCACCGCAGCTCGCCGCGTTGTTGCGCAGAGCCGGGGATCTGCTGGCACTCGGCGCCGATCCGGCGGTGGCCTGGGCCCCGCCCGACGATGAGGTGCTTCCGACAGGTGCGCTGGCGCTGCTGCGCCTGGCCCGCCGCTCGGCGGCGTCCGGTGCGGTGCTGGCCCGGGGTGTGGTCGAGCTGGCCGCCGAGACCCGCCAGGGCGCCACCCATGCCGCGGCTGCGGCGGCCGAACGCGCATCGGTGATCATCGCGGGCCCGTTGGGGTTGTGCTTCCTGCCCGCCTTCGTCTGCCTCGGGCTGGTGCCGGTGATCGCCGGCCTGGCCACCGATGTGCTCGGGACGGGCCTGTTGTGATGCTTCGCGGAGTGGCCGCGGAACTCCCCGAGCGGGGAAGAGAAAGGAAAACTATTGATAATCAACATGTTTCGCGCGATCCGTCAGCAGCTCGCATTGCTCGCGGTCGACGAGACCGGGATGTCCACCGTGGAGTACGCCATCGGGACCATTGCCGCAGCGGCGTTCGGGGCCATCCTGTACACCGTCGTCACGGGCGACTCGATTGTCGGCGCGCTGAGCAACATCATCACCCGCGCGCTGAATACCAGCACCTGAGCGGCCGGCTGACCAGTGATGCCGGCTCCGGCACCGTCGAGGCTGCCCTGGCGATCGCTGCCCTGGCGTTTGTCCTGGTGTTGTGTGTCGCCGGAGTCACCGCGGTCAGCGCGCAGGTGCGCTGTATCGACGCGGCCCGGGAAGCGGCCCGACTCGCCGCCAGGGGAGACGAGCGCGGATCGGCACAGGCGGCCCATGTCATCGGTCCGGCCGGTGCGGCCCTGCAGGTGCGGGTGGACGGCGACTTCGTGGTGGCGACCGTCACCATGCGGCCTGCGCTGCTGCCCGGGCTCACGGTGTCAGCGCAGGCGGTATCGGCGGTCGAACCCACCGGGTGACGACGCGGGGGAGTGCGGCGCGGCCAGCGTGCTGGCTGCGGTGTTCATCGCGATCGTGTTGGCCGTGACGTTCGCCGGTGTGTCCGTGGGCTCGGTGGTGGTGGCGCGCCACCGTGCCCAGGCGGCAGCGGATCTGGCGGCGCTGGCCGCGGCGGGTCGGTTGCCGGCAGGTCCCGAGCAAGCCTGCGCCAGTGCCGGGGACGTGGCGCGGGCGATGAAGGCCGGCGTCGCCCGGTGTGACGTCGAGGAGCTCGATGTG
>JBEVHL010000708.1:0-9002 GCA_040511255.1 Mycobacterium sp.
TCGGCGGTGGCGCGCTGATATTCGTCGATCCAGGCGGCGGTCTCCTTGTGCAGATGCCGCAGCAGCACCTCCTGGTCGCAGTACAGGAACTTGTCCACCGCGCGTGACTCCACCATCGTCTGGGTGGCCTCCAGAGTGTTGGCGTCCTGCAGTCCGTACTCCTTGAAGGACACCGCGGCCAGCTCCTGAGCCACCCGCTCCCGCGGGGTACGCGCGGGCGGGAAATAGATGTTGCCCTCGAAGATGTGGGTGTTGTAAGACGTCGGCCAATAGTGGTACGTCAGGTACCAGCCCTGGCCCCAGAACAGGATGACGAAGTTAGGGAACAGCTGGAACGAATCCAAACCCCACGGACTGCAGTTCGCCGGGTTGAGGCCGGCAGGCATCTCCCCGAGATCGGGACCGTCCCAGGGCCCGAAAAGTCCACTCTGGCAGATGTCTTCGATCGGTTTGCGCATCGCGGCGTCCATCTCCCACGCCCGGATGCCCGAGGTACTGACCAGGCGGTGGGGGCCGTCGATCTGGTAGTGCGGCGCCTCGAAACCGGCCTGCGCCGCAGCCTTGGAAAACGACGTCGGAGATTGGTTCGCGTGCAGAACGGGTGCGTGATAGAACTCCTGGAAGGCGTCCATGTAGAGCTTCCAGTTGGCTTTGACTTCCGAGCGGTAGTGCCAGCGTGCCGTCAGCCTGTCGAACGGATAGCCCGCCAGGTTGGTGATCATCGGCCCCAGGAAGTCGGTCAATGACTGCTCGGGCTGCTTGGCGAAGTTGACGAAGATGAAGCCCTCCCACACCTCGCAGTGCACCGGCACCAATCCGTAGCGCGACTTGTCGAGGTCGAAGAACTCCTCCTCCTGCTGCACGAAGGTCAGATTGCCGTCGAGGTCGTAGCGCCAGGCGTGGTACTTGCAGGTGAACTGCCGGCAGACCCCGCTGGTCTCCTCCCGCGGCTTGTCGTTCCAGACCAGCTTGTTGCCCCGGTGCCGACAGATGTTGTGGTGCGCTTTGATCTCGCCACTGGCGGTGCGGACCACGATGATCGAGGTGTTGGCGGCCGCCACCTCCTTGGAGAAGTAGCTGCCTTTGCGCGGAAGTTGTTCGACGCGACCGACATTGAGCCAGGCGCGCTTGAAGATGGCCTTGCGCTCCAGCTCGTAGATCTCCGGGCTGATGGAGTCCTCGTACGAGACCGGTCCGGTGCCGAGTTCGGGGTAGTGCTCTGTCCAACTGCCTTCGGCAGGTTTGGGGAACCGAGCCATGGCTGCTCCTGTCCATCGGGCCTGACGGCGGCGGGCTCTCCGGCTGACGGTATATGCTCGGCGTCACAGTCGCAAGTAGTTGATATTGCTCGAGTTTTTCACTCAGAGGAGGCTTCGATGCACCGTGACGACGCGTTGTTCATCGGCGGCACGTGGTCTGCACCGACCACCGGCGACGTGATCGAGGTGATCTCCCCGCACACCGAGTCCGCCGTGGCGCACGTCGCCGCGGCACAGCCCGCGGACGTCGACGCCGCCGTCGCCGCCGCCCGCTCGGCTTTCGACGACGGCCCGTGGCCGCGACTGGCACCGGCCGAACGCATCGACGCCATGCGTCGGTTGGGCAAGCTCTACGGGGAACGCCAGGCCGAGATGGCCCAGGCCATCAGCACCGAGCTCGGGGCACCCATCACCTTCGCCCGCCGCGCGCAGGTGGCGTTGCCGCTGATGATGATGGGTGCCTTCTGCGACCTGGCCGAGAGCTATCCGTGGCAGGAGATCCGACCCGGGTTCTTCGGCTCCGATATCCACGTCCGGCGCGAACCGGTCGGGGTGGTCGCCGCCGTCGTGCCGTGGAACATGCCGCAGTTCCTCACCGTCACCAAGCTGGTGCCCGCCCTGCTGGCCGGCTGCACTGTGGTGGTCAAGCCCGCGCCTGAGTCTCCGCTCGATGCAATGCTGCTGGCCGAGATGCTTGAACAGATCGGCCTGCCGCCGGGTGTGGTCAGCGTGCTGCCCGGCGACCGGGAGATCGGCCAGTACCTGGTCACCCACCCTGGCGTGGACAAGGTGTCGTTCACCGGGTCTACCGACGCCGGCAGGCGCGTGGCCGCCGCATGCGCCGCCGACCTCAAGCGGGTCAGCCTCGAACTCGGCGGCAAATCAGCCGCGATCATCCTCGACGATGCCGATCCCGCCGTCGTGGCGGCAGGAATCCGCTCGGCCAGCCTGTCCAACAGCGGTCAGATCTGCAACGCCTTGACGCGAATCCTGGTTCCTGCCAACAAGTCCGGTGAGTTTGTCGATGCGCTGGCCGCCGAGATGGCAGGCATGGTCCTCGGCGACCCGGCGGATCCTGCCACTCAAGTCGGTCCGCTGGTGGCGCAGCGCCAACAGCAGCGGGTCCGCGACTACATCGACATCGGCATCACGGAAGGCGCCCGGCTGGTCCTCGGCGGCGCAGGAATGCCCGACGGTGTCGACCGCGGCTGGTATGTCCAGCCCACCTTGTTCTGTGAGGCGGACAACGGCATGCGGATCGCGCGCGAAGAGATCTTCGGTCCGGTGCTCACGGTGATCTCCTACCGAGACGAGGACGACGCGGTGCGCATCGCGAACGATTCGGACTTCGGGCTCGCCGGTTCGGTCTGGACACCAGACACCGAACGCGGCCTGGCCATCGGCGCCCGCATCCGCACCGGCACGTTCGGCGTGAACCAGGGGTACAGCATGGATCCATTGGCACCGTTCGGTGGCGTCAAGGGCAGCGGATACGGCCGGGAACTCGGCCGAGAGGGGTTCGACGGGTACGTCGACACCAAGTCGATCGCTGTGGCGCCGGGCTAGGCCGAATGGGGATCCTGGCACAATCGTGACGGCGAGCCCGTCGGGATGGCAGCTGCCAACCTGGCTCTGAACGCAGGGAGCGGCAATGGATCTGCAGGACGTCATGCGAACCACCTTCGCGGTGCGCGACTTCACCGATGACCCCTTGCCGGATGAGGTCCTCTACCGCATTCTCGACAACGCGCGATTCGCCCCTAGTGGCGGCAATCGTCAAGGCGCGCATGTGATTACGGTGCGGGATCCAGACATCCGCAGGCAACTCGGAGACCTCGCCGTTCCCGGCGCCCGGCGCTACACCGCGCAGGCGGCCGCGGGTGAAGGTCCGTGGAATCCGCTGGCACCGCCCAGCGTGTCAGCCGAGACAATCGCGGCCACCGAGGTGCCCGATCAATTCACCGCGCCTTTTCGCAATGCTCCAATGGTCGTCGTCTTCACCGTCGACCTTGCGTATGTCGCCGCGATGGATCAGCACCTGCCGCGCATCGGCGTGGTCAGTGGCGCATCGGTGTACCCGCTGGTGTGGAACGTCTTGCTGGCCGCACGTAACGAGGGTTTCGGCGGAACGTTGACCACGATGGCCATTCCCGAGGAAGAACAGATCCGCAAGCTGCTGGGCATTCCCGAAGGCCACGCCGTCGCCGCGCTCGTTCCGTTGGGCAAGCCCGTGCGCCAATTGAGCAAGCTTCGCCGCCGACCAGTCGAGGAATTCACCACCAGAGACCGGTTCGACGGCGAAACTTTTAGGGTCAATTAATCCTGAGCGCGGCCAACCAGTTTGCTGCCGATGCCGGCCAGAACCTGCTGGGGACGCTGCTGCTCGCCCTGCTGTGCGCCGAGCACGACGATGGCGCCGGTCAACACCGGCAACGCCCACTGCAGGTACTTCAGCTGCTGTTGCGCGGTGGCCACGTCCTTCGGTGTGCCCGCCGCCGGCTCGGTGGCACCCTCCACCGGGTAGCCGTCGCCCTGGGCGGTTTTCGCGCCGAGCGCACCGCTGGCGACGGTGGCAAGCAGGGCTGCTCCGGTGAGGACGAGTTTGGTGACAGTGTTTGCGGTGACACCGGATTGGTGCTTTGCGCGGTTGCGGTTGGCGTACAGGATCGAGCCGCCGCCGATGAGGTGTGCGCCGATGGCGACCGCGTTGACGGGTGCCCATTTCGCCCAACCGACTGCGGCGACCTTGGCCCGGTCCTGCGGGTCACGGACGGCGTCGGCCGCCCCGTTGACGCCGACTGCACCCATCAGGGAGCCACCGAACCAGGCGGCTGCCCCGAGATCGTGGAGAGAGCGAACGAGGGTGTTTTGAGATGACATGTGGGTCCTTCGAAGTACATATTGCGTCGAGAACGCCGTACGGCTGTCTCGGCTTGAGAGCGAAGCGCCGATTTCTGGACGCAACTGTGGTGAGCCAAGGGCTCTACCTCGCTGTTCACCATCCCGACCTATTTGAAACCAGTGCACGCACGCGACCGAGGGCGATGCCGGTCACCCCACGTTTGCGATCGGCGAACAGGGGTATGACTGGAGGGCCACGCGCTTCGCCAGTACAGCGGAGCGGCGGCAAATTTCAGATCGAGGCCATCTCTTGAGCCGATCTACTCCTGCAGCCAAGCCGGGACAGACCGCCATTGTCGGACGCTCAGTCCAAATCGGCGGTTAACGGTCACCCCTGACGAACCTCAGTCAGCGCCCTCAAGGCCACCCGCTCGAACCACACGACGGCACGCATTGCCCCCCGCGTCTGCCGTCCACCAAGGGAGTACTCATGTACCTGCACACCCAGCAATTCATCAACGAAATCGCCGTCGACGAGCCGGATCCCGCCGCAGCCAATGCCCTGCAGGAAGGTCTCGGCGGCCAGTTCGGCGAGATGCGGACCATGATGCAGTACCTGTTCCAGAGCATGAATTTCCGTGGCGATCCGACCTCCAAGCCCTACAAGGACCTCATCCAGGGTGTCGGCACCGAAGAGATCAGCCACGTCGAACTGATCGGCACCACCATCTCTCGCCTGCTGGACGGGGCACCCCAGTACAGCGGCAAGAAGACCGATCCGGTCGACGAGCCGGGCGCAGGTGGCGCGACGCCGCTGAAGATCGCGCTGGACACCGGCAACATCCACCATTTCCTGGTCGGCGCCCAGGGCGCCCTGCCGGTTGACGCCGCAGGAAACCCGTGGCTCGGATCGTATGTCTACAACAGCGGCAACCTGGTCCTCGATCTGCTGTACAACCTCATGCTGGAGTCCACGGGCCGGCTGCAGAAGTGCCGCATCTACGAGATGACGGAAAACAAGACCGCACGATCCACTCTGGCATACCTGATCGTGCGCGATCAGGCACATGAGAACGCCTTCGCCAAGGCACTTGAGAGCCTGGGCGTGAACTGGGGCGCGGCCCTGCCGATCCCGAAGACCAATGCCGAGCAGTTCCCCGAGGTCAAGAAGCTCACTGACCTGGGCCTGCAGAGCATTCAGTACACGTTCAGCGCGGACGACATGAGCCAGGCAGACAAGCTCTACCGTGGCGCGTCGCCGTCGAACGACGGCACCGAGCTCAGCACGGCGGTCATGCCCGAGGGGTTCCCGATGACCATCGCGCCCGAGCGGCGCGAGGAGTTCGCACCCGGTCTCGACAAGGAACTGTTGGCGCTCATCCAGGCCACCGCCGAGGTCGAGATTGCCACCAACGGCGTAGTCAAGTAGTCGGTCGGTGGGCTGGCATCTCCGGGTGCCGGCCCACCCTCCACACCCCCCGAAAGGTCTGCCTGTGAGCATCGACGATCCCAAAACAGACGCCACGCCAGCCGAGGCGACAGGAGTCGACCCGCGCGATACCGATCATGCGACCGGAGCTGACCAGGCCGCGGAGAACGCCGAGAACGACCCACCCGCCTGACTAGGCGTTCGTTCGCGCCCCACTGTGGCCTACGTCCCCGTTACAACTGCCTGTAACGGGGTACACGCAGTTCACATGCGTCGACCCGCGTGCCGGGTTCGTCGCGATGTCCACCTGTAGTTCAGCCCGTGCTGCGTCCACTTGCCGGTCACCGGAGCTTTCCGCGTGCCTGGCAGCAAAACGCTTTGGGCCCGTCGGACGGCGAATTACGCTGTCGGAGAAGGATATCGGTTGATTCGCGTGGTCAGGATACCGCCGTCACACTTGTCCGCCGCGGTAGCTGAGGCGCCGCTGTGCAAGTGCCCAGCGCGATGACCACCGCACTTCGCATCGCCCTGATTGCGCCGAACCGATTTCCGATCCGCCAACCGTTCGCCGGCGGGTTGGAAGCCCACGTGTGGCACCTCGCCCGGTCGCTGTCCCATCACGGTCACCAGGTGACGCTCTTCGCGGCGGAGGGTTCTCGCCCGCCCGCACACTGCGAACAGCTGACCGTCCACCCCTTGCGGCGCAGCGAGGTCGCAGCGCAGGCCTGTCCCCCACCCGGCGCGGTGTTCGAATCCGACCACCACGCGTACCTGCAGTTGATGTTGGAGTTGGCCGCCGACCGGCGCGCCAGGTTCGACGTCATCCACAACCACAGCCTGCATCAAATGCCGATCAAGATGGCACCACGCCTCGGCACCCCGATGCTCACCACACTGCACACGCCGCCATTCAGCTGGCTGGAGTCCGCCATCGGGTCCACCCGGGGCAAAGGCGTCACGTTCGCTGCGGTGAGCCGTCACACCGCCGACGCCTGGAGTCGAGTGCTGGACCGGGTACTGGTGGTCCCCAACGGCGTGGACGTCCATCGTTGGCCCGCCGGCTCGGGCGGCGAGTATCTGGTCTGGTCCGGCCGGATCACCCCGGAGAAGGGGCCGCATCTGGCCATCGAGGCTGCGCGCCTGTGCGGCCTTCCGCTGATTCTTGCTGGGCCCGTGGGCAATCCGGACTACTTTCGCGAGAAGGTCCAGCCGCAGCTCGGCGAGCAGACCACGTACGCGGGCCACCTTCGTCAGGACGATCTGGCGGCGTTGGTGGGCGGTGCGGCCGCCGCTCTGGTGACCCCGATGTGGGATGAACCCTACGGGCTGGTGGTGGCCGAAGCGCTGGCCTGCGGCACACCGGTCGTTGCCTTCGCACGCGGCGGAATCCCGGAAATCGTCGACACCCACTGCGGCCGACTGGTGCCTGCCCGCGATGTGTCCGCCATGGCGGCGGCGATCCCCGAGGCCATCGCGCTGTCCAGGACCGCGGTACGCGAGCGCGCCATGGCCAAGTGCTCTTCGCACACGATGGTCGGAAGCTATCTGAGCATCTATCGCGATCTCATCGAAGAACAGGAACGCGCGAGCAATGATCGGCTACTACGTGCACCATCACGGCCGCGGACATCTCGCCAGAGCGTCGAGCATTTGCGCACGCCTGCCTAGACCCGTCACCGTACTGTCCTCGCTCGCCATTCCCGATCAGCCCAACTTCTCCAGTGTCCTGCTGCCCCGCGACGATACGGGCGATTCGTTTCCGGACCCGACGGCGAACGGCACCCTGCACTGGGTTCCGTTGCGCAACAGTGGTTTACGCGAACGCATGCAGAAGATCGTCGACTGGGTGTCCGAGGCGAAGCCCGAACTGATGGTGGTGGACGTCTCGGTCGAGGTCGCGCTGCTGGTGCGCCTGCTCGGAGTTCCGGTTCTGGTGATGGCAATGCCAGGTGATCGCACCGACAGCCCGCATGAGCTGGTGTACCGCGTGGCCGAACACATCATCGCACCGTGGCCCGAAGAGCTCTACGAACCCCAGTGGTTGCATTCACATGCGGCGAAGACGACCTACGTCGGTGGGATCAGCCGGTTCGACGGCCGCGCGGTGTCGCCTGCGACCGGCAGCGACGGCGCAAATGTCCTGGTACTCAACGGCGCAGGTGGCTCCGGTTTCGACATGGCAGCGGTAAATCGTTGCGCCGCACAGTATCCGCAATACCGGTGGTCGGCACTCGGGGTGGCGGGCGCTCCCTGGGTGGAGGATCCATGGTCGGCCCTGTGCAGCGCCGATGTGGTGATCTCCTCGGCGGGACAAAGCTCGGTGGCGGACATCGCTGCGGCCGGGCGTCCTGCGATCATCATCGCCGAGGACCGGCCGTTCGCCGAGCAGGATGCGATGGGCCGAGCCCTGGAACGTGGTGGCTTGGCCGTGGTGCAGCATGGGTGGCCGCAACTACAGGATTGGCCGACGCTGATCGACCGGGCTCGAACACTGGCCGACGACCGGTGGCAGCGCTGGGGTACCCGAGGCGCTGCGGCACGGGCTGCGGCGACGATTCTGCGGGTCACGTCATCATGAAGACAGCTGTGGTGACAGCGGTTCGGGGGCGGACGTCACATCTGCGCAACCAGCTGACTGCCCTGGCCCGCAGTAGCGAACAGGTGGACCGGCATATCGTGGTGGCGATCGACGATGACCAGGTCGCCGCCGTGGTCTCCGCAGATGATCTGGGTACCACCGTGATTCCGTATTGCTCGACGACGCCGCAGCTTCCGATGGCGGCCGCCCGGAATCTGGGCGCTCAAACTGCCATCGACGGTGGTGCCGACCTGTTGGTCTTCCTCGACGTCGACTGCATTCCGGCGCCTGACATGGTGACTGCCTACCGGTGGGCAGCCGAACACCCGGACCATCGGGACGCCCTGCTCTGCGGACCCGTGACATATCTGCCCCCGCCTCCGGCGAACGGCTACGATCTGGCGGGCCTGGCGGCGATGGCGAACCCGCACCCGGCCAGACCGGCTCCCGCACAGGGGGTGATCACCACCAGCACCGACTACGAACTGTTCTGGTCGTTGTCATTCGCCATACTTCCCGCAGTCTGGCAACGGATCGGCGGGTTCTGCACCGACTACACAGGCTACGGCGGCGAGGACACCGACTTCGCACAGAAGGCCGCCGCACAGGGGGTCACGATGCGGTGGGTGGGTGGCGCACACGCGTTTCACCAATTCCATCCGGTGTCCAACCCACCCGTCGAGCATCTTCACGACATCGTGGCCAACGCGATCATCTTCCACCGGCGCTGGGGCTGGTGGCCCATGCAGGGCTGGCTCAATGCCTTTGAGGCACAAGGGCTGATCACCCGCGACCTCGACGGACGCCCTGTCGTTATCTGACCTACTCGACGTCGCTGCGACCGGCCAAGGTGGTGTAGTCCTCCTGCACGGTGTCGCCGTGCTGGTTGGTGATC
>JBEVHL010000709.1:0-5686 GCA_040511255.1 Mycobacterium sp.
TCCTTCCAGCTGACCAGCGCGATGAACCGGTTCCGGCGCGACTTCCTCGCCGCCTATATCAGCGCCAGTTCCGACCCCGCCACCTACGGCAAGCTCACCGTGCTCACCATCCCGAACCAGGTCAACGGGCCCAAGCTGGCGTTCAACGCGATCAGTACGGATACCGCGGTCAGCCAGGATCTCGGTGTGATCGGCCGCGATAACCAGAACCGGATCAGGTGGGGCAATCTGCTCACCCTCCCGGTCGGTGACGGTGGACTGCTGTATGTCGCACCGGTGTACGCCTCGCCGGGTGCCAGTGACGCTGCGTCGTCCTACCCGCGGTTGATTCGTGTCGCGATGCTCTACGGCGACAAGATCGGCTACGGGCCCACCGTGCGCGACGCCCTCGACGGCATCTTCGGTGCCGGTGCGGGTTCCACCGCCACCGGCCCCGCGCCGGTGCCCGGTGCGCCACCGGCCAACACCACCAACGTGCCGGCCGGTACGCCGCCGCCGGCGAACTCACCGGAGGTACCGACGCCGCCGGTGGCAGTGACACCGCAGGTGCCTGGTGCCGCCGTCCAGCTCTCCGGCGCCAAAGCCGCAGCGCTGCAGGACGTTCAGACCGCGTTGGACAACATGCAGGCAGCTCAGGAGAGCGGCAGCTTCGCCGAATACGGTGAGGCACTGCAGCGGCTCGACGACGCCATGAACAAGTACCGCTCGGCCAAGTAGCCACTGCTCCAGGGTCGCTCGGTGGAATATCGACTGCTCGGACCTCTGCAGGTCCGCCAGGGCGAGGCGCCGGTCGATATCGGTCCGCCCAAACAGCGGGCGGTGTTGGCGACGTTGTTGCTGGCGCACGGTCGGGTGGTGTCCACTGATCGGCTGATCGACGCGGTGTGGGGCGACGAGGTGCCCGGAAGCGCGACGGCCAGCCTGCAGGCCTATATCTCCAACCTGCGCAAGGCATTACGGACAGACACCGGTGCGGCGTCACCGATCGTGCGCCAAGCGCCGGGCTACTTCCTGGACGCCTCGGCCGCGACGGTCGACCTGGTCGATTTCACCGGCCAGTGCGCGCTGGCGCGCACCGCCATCGCCGACGGCCAGTGGCGGGCCGCGTTGGCTGCCGCAGACGCGGCGCTGACGTGGTGGCGGGGGCCGCTGCTGGAGGATCTGCGCGACGAGCACTGGGTGCGCCACGATTCCGCGGGTGTCGACGAGTTGCGAACCGAGTGCCGGGAGAACCGGGTGACCGCGCTGTTGGCACTCGGTCGCGGGGCCGAGGCGCTGACCGACGCGAACCGGCTGCACGTGGAGGAGCCGCTGCGGGATCGGGCGTGCTGGTTGCTGATGATGGCGCTGTACCGGGCCGGCCGCGGACCGGATGCGTTGGCGGCCTACACCGGTCACGCCGCCCACTTGGACGCCGAGCTGGGCCTGGAGCCGGGTGCCGAGCTGCGGGAGCTGCAGACCGCCATCCTGCGGCAGTCACCCGAGCTGGCGGCGTGGCCCCGCACCCCGGCGTGGACCGGGGCCGACGACGTGCCCGCACCCACGGTGGCCGTGACGCCGACGGCGCCCGCCGATCCGGAGGCCAGGGGTGCGCTGATCGGCCGTGGTCGCGAATTGGCCATGCTGGCACGAGTTCTCGATGATGCCGCCGCAGGGGCCACCCGGTGGCTGGTGCTCACCGGGCCGCCCGGTATCGGCAAGACCAGACTTGCCGAGGAGGCCGCGGCCAGGGTGGCCGACGCGGGCGGGCGGGTGGTCTGGGTGAACTGCCCCGACGAGCGGGGCACGCCGCCGTGGTGGCCCATGCGGCAGCTGGTGCGGGCGCTGGGCGCCGATGCCGATGCGGTGCTTGAGGTTCCGCCGGATGCCGACCCGGATACCGCCAGATTCCTGGTGTACGAACGCATCCACGCGCTGTTGCAGACCACCCAACCGCTCGCGGTGGTGATCGACGACGCGCAGTGGGCCGATCCGACCTCGGCGAGCTGCCTGGCCTACATCGCTGGCGCGCTGCGCGATCACCCCGTCGCCATCATCGTCACCGTCCGCGACGGCGATCACCTGCCCGAACTGACCCGGCTGCTGGGCACCGTCGCGCGCGGAGATCGTAACCGGCACATCGACGTTCCTGCGCTGAGTACCAGCGAGGTGGCGGCCCTGGCCAACGATGTCGTGGAGGACCCGCAGGACCACGTCACCGATAGCGAGGCGGCGATCCTGGCCGACCGCACCGGCGGCAACCCGTTCTTCGTCTCGGAGTACGCCCGGCTGCCCCGCGAGGAGCGGACCGCAGGCGATATCCCGTCGGCCATCAAATCGGTGCTCGACCGCAGGCTGGCCGGTCTGGATCCGGCGGTGCTGCAGGTACTTCGGGCCGCCGCGGTGGTCGGTGACACCTTGGACGGTTCGGCGTTCGGGTTGCTCGCCGAGACCACCCGGCTGGACCTGGACACCCTGGCCGACTATCTCGACGAGGCCGCCGACGAGCGGATCCTGGTGTCCGCGCACGACAGCACGGGTTACGAGTTCGCCCACGGCCTGTTGCGCGAACATCTGCTGGCCGCGCTGCCCGCGCTGCGCCGCCAGCGCCTGCACGCCAAGGTCGCAGAAGTGCTGGCGGGCAACAACTCTCACGACAGCATCAGCCGTCGTGCCCAACATCTGATCGCCGCCCTGCCGCTGGTGGAACCGGCCGCCGTCGTACAGGCCTGCCGCCTGGCCGCCGAACACGCCACCCAGCAGTGGAGCTCAGATACCGCCGCGCGCTGGTGGCGTGCCGCGCTGGACGCTTACGACCAACTGCCGGCCCCGGAGCGCGACGACGCCGAACGTGACGGGCTGACAGTGGAACTGCTGGAAGCACTCGGGCGGGCCGGACGCGGGCAGACCGTCCTGGACAGTGCGTCGTCCGGATTGGTGGAGGCCCTGGCCGCCGGACGGGCTGCGACGGCCGGACGGGTGGCGGCAGCGCTGTTGCGGGTCAGCGGCAGCTGGCCGTGGCTGGCCCCCGGTGCGGATCCGTCCGAACTGCTGGCACTGCTGGACCGCACCGCCGAACTGTGCGACGGCGATCCCGCCGCGGGTGCGCGAGTGGCCGCGGCCCTGGCGGTGGGCCACTGCTACAACCTCGATCCCGCGGTGCCCGCGGGACTTCTCGACACCGCCGCCCGGCTTGCCGAACAGACCGACGATCCCGACGTCATCGCCGACGCCTTGATCGGCAAGATCATCACCTATTCCGGCGTCAGTCAACGCAGCGCCGACATGCTGCGTTGGGTGGATACCCTGATTGCGTTGCCGCACAGCCGGATCTACGAAGATGCCGTGATCGGACACTCGGTGGCGACCATGGCCGCGATGAACCTCGGGGACGCCACTGCCACTCAGCGCCACCTCCAGGCCGGTATCGAGGGCAGCGAGAAGTTGAGGCTGCCGGTGATCCGTGCGCAGCTGCGGTGGATGGAAGCGGTGCTGGCGGTGTGGCGCGGAGATCTGGCCGAAGCGCAGCGTCACCACGATGTCGCCGTCAGGGTGCACGAGCAGACCGAACTCTATGGGGCCGGTAGCGGCATGATCGCCACCACCGCATTGCTTCGGGAGACCGGCGAAACTGTCGACGGCGCAGCACTTCTCGGTGAGTATCACGATACCGGGGGAGAGGGCATGATTGAGGTGGCCCGAGCAGCGCTGCTGACGGTCCAGACCGGACCCGTCGCCCGCGCCCAGGCCATCGACGTGTTGTCCCGGGGACCCGGTATCCCGCACGTCTGGACCAGCCTGGGCTTCGCGGCCCTGCGCGCGCACCTGTGCGCTGATCATCGCCTGACCGATTTCGCACCCGGCCTGCTCGACGAGCTCGAGCCCTGGGTCGACCGCATCGCGATGATCGGGCAGGTCGGTATCGCCGGCCCGGTTCCGCTGGCCACCGCCCGGCTGCATGCGTTACTCGGTGACACCGAGCGGGCCCGCGAACACCTCGCCATGGCCGAGGCCATCGCCGCCCGCAACGGTGGATTTCCTGCGCTGTTGCGGTGCCGACTGCTGCGCTGCGAGGTGGACGGGAACGCCGCTGCGGCCGTCGCGGTGGCCGCCGACGCCGAGCGGATCGGGATGCACGGGGTGGCTGCCGCGGCCCGCGCACTCGGCTGAGCCGGCTTGGAGAATTCTTGGCGCGTGTGATTGATGCGCGCCAAGGGGCCGCCAAGGCCTCTGGGTGACGGTATGGGCACCGAACTGGAAGGAACCCCATGAGCCTCGCCCCCGTCACTGACGACGACCTGGCCGACGTCTTGACCGACCGCATCACCGGCGCCGTTGCGCTGCCCCAAGACCCCGCGTACCAGCGGATCATGCCGTGGAACGTGGCTGTGCCCGTTGCCCCCTGCGCGGTGGTGTTCGCCGCCTCGGCACGCGACGTCGACGAGACCGTCCGCATCGCCGCCGAGCGCGGACTGACCGTGGCGGTGCAGGCCACCGGCCACGGCGCCCTGCCCGTCGGTTCGGGCAGCATCCTGGTGCACACGGGGGAGTTGACCGAATGCACCGTCGACCCGCTGAATCGGACTGCCCGCGTCGGCGCCGGCGCCACCTGGCAGCACGTGCTGGACGCCGCCACTCCGCACGGCCTCGCGCCGGCTTGCGGATCGGCGCCCAGCGTCGGCGTGGTGGGCTTCCTGACCGGCGGCGGTATCGGGCCCTTCGTGCGCACCATCGGGTTGTCGTCGGACTACGTCCGCGCCTTCGAGTTGGTCACCGGCTCGGGTGAGGTGCTGCGAGTGACCCCGGAGCAGCATGGTGATCTGTTCTGGGGGCTGCGCGGCAGCAAGTCGACGCTGGGTATCGTCACCGCCGTGGAGATCGAGCTGTTGCCGATCGCCGAATTTTACGGTGGTGCACTCTATTTCGACGGTGCTCAGGCTGCCTCGGTGTTGCGGGCCTGGCAGCGGTGGTGCGTGGATCTACCGGAGACCGTCAACACCTCGATTGCGTTTCTGCAGCTGCCCGAGCTGCCCGAGATCCCACCGCCGCTGGCGGGTCGGTTCACCGTCGCGGTGCGCTACACGGCGGTCGGTGACCCCGTCGAAGCCGAACGGCTGCTAGCGCCGATGCGCGCCGTAGCGGCGCCGCTGATCGACGCCGTTGCCGTGCTGCCGTACGCGGCGATCGGGGCGGTGCACGCCGACCCGCCCAATCCGATGCCGGTGCATGAGGAGCACGCGCTGCTGCGGGAGTTGCCGCCCGAGGCCGTCGAGGCGCTGCTGGCCGTCGCAGGCCCGGAGCAGGGCTCGGTGCAGACCATCGTGGAGCTGCGGATGCTGGGCGGGGCGCTGGCCCGGCCGGCGCGGCACCGCAGCGCGTTCTGCCACCGCGATGCAGCGTTCGCGTTGACGATCATCGGGGTCCTCGTGCCGCCGATCGCGGAGGTGGTGCCCGCCCACGGCGCCACGGTGCTCGCCGCGGCGGCGCCGTGGGCCACCGGTGGTCAGCTGCCGAACTTCGCAGCGGCGGCCGACCCGGCGCGGCTGGCCCGCTGCTACGACGAGGACACGCTGTACTGGCTGGCCGCGTTGGCCGAGCGGCACGACCCCGCCGGGGTGCTACGGGTCGGCCAGGTGGCCCGCTACCCAATGTGAACCGCCGCCGGCTCACTCTCGCGGGCACAAAAAGACCTCTGAGCACCCGATTT
>JBEVHL010000710.1:0-18675 GCA_040511255.1 Mycobacterium sp.
ACACCACGGCGGCGATGTCGCTGCTGTTCGCCACGTTGATCGTCACGCCCTACCGATTCCGCGGGGTGATCATGTTCTTTGCGCTCACCTGGGCGGTGGGCATCGGTGCGTACACGGTCATCATCGGAGCGCACCGACTGTCGGACACGCTGGCAGCCGACGCGGTGGCGCTCATCGTGGCCTGCGGAGCATCGCATTTCCTGGCCCGCACCGGCCGGATCCGGTCCGTGATGTCCCCGGGAGCGGCGCGGTACGCGTTGCGCACGGTGTTCGTTGCGGTGGTGGGGCTCGTCGGCGCGACCAGTGTCGTGCTCGGCATGGTCGCGGCACTGCATGCGGTCTCGGCCCGGCTTAACGATCAACCCACCCGGTGGTACCTCTTTCTCGGCTCCCAGTGGTTGGCCGCGGCCGGTTCCATCCTCTCCGCGCTGTTGTTCTGGTGGACCTGGCACCGGTTGGAGGCGAAACGGTCAGGCGATCCGGTGGAAATTAGGTAGAGTTGAGCGGAACAGACTCAACCTTGACTGCGTTGCAGATGGCGACAAGCATTTACCGGGCCACTGGATTGTTCCCATGAGGCCCCTTTTCTACTGAATGGAGGTGTCGTGGACTCGTTCAACCCGACCACGAAAACCCAGGCGGCGCTGACCTCGGCGTTGCAGGCGGCGACCGCTGCAGGCAACCCGGAGATCCGCCCCGCTCATCTGTTGATGGCGTTGCTGACGCAGAACGACGGCATCGCCGCCCCACTGCTGGAAGCGGTCGGAGTCGATCCTGCGACCATCCGCACCGAGGCGCAACGTCTCGTCGACCGGCTTCCCTCGGCCAGCGGTGCCAGCTCCACCCCGCCGCTGTCCCGTGAATCGCTGGCCGCGGTCACCGCTGCCCAGCAGCTGGCCACCGAGATGGACGACGAATATGTCTCCACCGAACACCTGCTGTTCGGCCTGGCCAGCGGCGACTCCGAGGTATCGAAGCTGCTGACCGGCCACGGCGCGTCACCGGAAGCGTTGCGTGAGGCGTTCGTGAAGGTGCGCGGCAGCGCTCGTGTCACCAGCCCGGATCCCGAGGCGACCTATCAGGCCCTGGAGAAGTACTCCACCGACCTGACCGAGCGGGCCAGGGAAGGCAAGCTCGACCCGGTCATCGGGCGCGACACCGAGATTCGTCGCGTCATCCAGGTGTTGAGTCGGCGCACCAAGAACAACCCGGTGCTCATCGGTGAGCCCGGCGTCGGCAAGACAGCGATCGTCGAAGGGCTGGCGCAGCGCATCATCGCCGGCGACGTCCCGGAGAGCCTGCGTGGCAAGACCGTCGTCTCCCTCGACCTGGGCTCCATGGTCGCGGGTGCGAAATACCGCGGTGAATTCGAGGAGCGACTGAAGGCCGTCCTGGATGACATCAAGAACTCGGCCGGTCAGATCATCACGTTCATCGACGAGCTGCACACCATCGTGGGTGCGGGTGCCAGCGGCGAAGGCGCCATGGACGCAGGCAACATGATCAAGCCGATGTTGGCCCGCGGCGAGCTCCGGTTGGTCGGTGCCACCACCCTCGACGAGTACCGCAAGTACATCGAGAAGGACGCCGCTCTGGAACGTCGGTTCCAGCAGGTGCTGGTCGGCGAGCCGTCGGTAGAGGACACCGTCGGCATCCTGCGCGGACTCAAAGATCGCTACGAAGTGCACCACGGTGTCCGGATCACGGACTCTGCGCTGGTCGCGGCGGCCACCCTGTCCGATCGCTACATCACCAGCCGCTTCCTGCCGGACAAGGCCATCGACCTGGTCGACGAGTCCGCGTCCCGGCTACGGATGGAGATCGACTCCAGGCCGGTTGAGGTCGACGAGGTGGAGCGTCTGGTGCGCCGGCTCGAGATCGAAGAGATGGCGCTGGAGAAGGAGTCCGACGACGCGTCGAAGGAGCGGCTGGAGAAGTTGCGCGCGGAACTGGCTGACTACCAGGAGAAGTTGTCGCAGCTGACCACCCGCTGGCAGAACGAGAAGAACGCCATCGACATCGTCCGCGATCTGAAGGAACAGCTCGACACCCTGCGCGGCGAAGCCGATCGGGCCGAGCGTGACGGTGATCTGGCGAAGGCCGCTGAGCTGCGCTACGGGCGCATCCCGGAGGTCGAGAAGAAACTCGATGTGGCGCTGCCGGCCGCCGAGGCCCGGGACGACCTGATGCTCAAGGAAGAGGTCGGGCCGGACGATATCGCCGATGTGGTGTCGGCCTGGACCGGAATTCCGGCCGGCCGGATGCTCGAAGGCGAGACCGCCAAGCTGCTCCGGATGGAAGAAGAGCTCGGCAAGCGAGTGGTCGGGCAGCGCAAGGCCGTGCAAGCGGTTTCTGACGCGGTACGCCGCACACGGGCAGGCGTCGCCGACCCGAACCGGCCGACGGGATCGTTTTTGTTCCTCGGTCCGACCGGCGTCGGTAAGACCGAGCTGGCCAAGGCACTGGCGGAGTTCCTGTTCGACGACGAGCGCGCCATGGTCCGCATCGACATGAGCGAGTACGGCGAGAAGCATTCGGTGGCCCGCCTGGTCGGCGCGCCTCCTGGCTACATCGGATACGACCAGGGCGGTCAGCTCACCGAGGCCGTGCGACGACGCCCGTACACGGTGGTGCTGTTCGACGAGGTCGAGAAGGCGCACCCGGACGTGTTCGACGTGCTGCTGGCGGTCCTTGACGAAGGCCGGTTGACCGACGGCCAGGGCCGTACGGTCGACTTCCGCAACACCATCCTGGTGCTGACGTCCAACCTCGGGTCGGGCGGCAGCGAGGACCAGGTGATGGCGGCGGTGCGGGCGGCGTTCAAGCCCGAGTTCATCAACCGGCTCGACGACGTGCTGATCTTCGACAGCCTGGCGCCCGACGAGCTGGTGCAGATCGTCGACATCCAGCTGGCGCAGCTGCAGAAGCGGCTGGCCCAGCGGCGGCTGCTGCTCGAGGTGTCGCTGCCTGCCAAGGAATGGCTGGCCGAACGCGGTTTCGACCCGATCTACGGAGCCCGGCCACTGCGCCGGTTGGTGCAGCAGGCCATCGGCGATCAGCTCGCCAGGAAACTGCTCGCCGGCGAGGTGCACGACGGCGACACGGTCACCGTCGATGTCAGCCCGGACGGCGACGGCCTGATCCTGGGCTGATTCTCCTGCCGAGCAGACACAAAGAACCCCTGACACGCGGCGTGTCGGGGGTTCTTTGCGTCTGCTCGCCGCGGGGAATTTCTCGCACAGATGTTCGAGTTGCGTGCATAGATCTCGGCGGTAGTGGGCACACCACATTCATGACTGAACCAGCCGTCCACGCCCCCCAGGAAAACCCCGAGAAAGACCCCGCCGACTGGGTTACCGGCGACGAGCCGATGACCGGCCCGCAGCGCAGTTATCTGCACACCCTTGCCCAGGAAGCCGGCGAGGAAATCCCCGAGGATCTATCCAAAGCGCAGGCTTCGGAGACCATCGACCGGTTGCAGAACGACACCGGCCGCGGTCAGTGACCCATGTGGTGGCGCCCACCGCGCAGCACGTGCGCATGTAACCCGGTTGTGACCTGTAGCCGTTCTCATTTATCCGCAGTGAGCAGATAGGCTGTCCCCAATGGTCCCGCTCTGGTTCACGCTGTCCGCACTCTGTTTCGTGGGTGCGGCCGTGCTGCTGTACGTCGACGTCGATCGGCGCCGCGGGCTCGGCCGTCGTCGTAAGTCGTGGGCGCGTTCGCACGGCTTCGACTACGAGCCCGAGTCCACCGAGATCCTCCAGCGGTGGAAACGCGGTGTGATGTCCACCGTCGGCGATGTCACCGCGCGCAATGTGGTGCTCGGCCAGATCCGTGGCGAGGCGGTGTTCATCTTCGATCTCGAAGATGTCGCGACCGTGATCGCCCTGCACCGCAAGGTCGGCACCAACGTCGTGGTCGACCTGCGGCTCAAGGGCGTCAAAGAGCCCAGGGAGAGCGATATCTGGCTGCTCGGCGCCATCGGCCCGCGGATGGTCTACTCCACCAACCTCGACGCCGCCCGCCGGGCGTGTGACCGCCGCATGGTGACGTTCGCACACACCGCGCCGGATTGCGCCGAGATCATGTGGAACGAGCAGAACTGGACGCTGATCAGCATGCCGATCGGCAGCAGTCGCGCCCAGTGGGACGAAGGCCTGCGGACCGTTCGTCAGTTCAACGACCTGCTTCGGGTGCTGCCGCCGCTTCCGGCCCAGGCGGCCATCGGTTCCGCCGCCCGCCGCAATGCCGCACCCGGTCGTCCGCTGGCGCCCGCCACTCGCGCGGAATTGCCCGCGGCGCGTGCCGACACCCCGCAGGTTCGGCCCGAAGCCGTTCGACGTGAGGCCGCTCGTCCCGAGCCGGTCCGGCGGACGCAACCACCGCGCACCGGCCACCAAGCCCCGCACTACCAGCGCTAGTTAAGCTGTCCGGGTGACCCTCGGTACCAAGCTGACGTCTGCCGACCGCACCGAGCTGGCTGAGTTGGTACGTCAGCTCTCGGTGGTCCGGGGACATGTCGTGTTGTCCTCCGGCAAAGAATCCAACTACTACGTCGACCTGCGCCGCGCCACGCTGCACCACCGCGCCTCGCGGTTGATCGGCAGCCTGATGCGCGAGCTCACCAGCGACTGGGACTACCTGGCGGCCGGCGGTCTGACCTTGGGCGCCGATCCCGTCGCCACCGCCATCATGCATGCGCCGGGCCGCCCCATCGACGCGTTCGTGGTGCGCAAAGCGGCGAAAACGTATGGCATGCAACGTCAGATCGAGGGCTTCGAGGTCGCAGGACGACGCGTCCTGGTGGTCGAGGACACCAGCACCACCGGAGCGTCCCCACTGGCGGCGGTGCAGGCGGTTCGTGACGCGGGCGGCGACGTGGTCGGGGTGGCAACGGTGGTGGACCGCGCGACGGGTGCCGCCGAGGTGATCGAGGCCGAGGGCCTGAGCTATCGCAGCGTGTTGGAGCTCGCCGATCTGGGGTTGGCCGATGAGTGAGACCGATCGGCGTCGGGGCCCGCGCGCACCGCAGTCACCGATCGAGACACTGCGGCAGCTGCCCGCTCTCGTTGTGCTGGAACGGTTTCCGGTACCGGTGCTCGCGATCGGGCAAGACGGTGAGATTCTGTTCGCCAACTCCGCTTTCGGCGCGATGGTCGGACATCCGAGTGAAGCGGTGCAGGAGCTGGGTTTTCACCGGATCTTCCGCACCATGCCCGCCGAGGAATCGGCCCTGGCCGTCGTGCATGCGCACGCCGACCTGATCGTCGAACTGGTCCACCGTGACGGGTCCACGGTGCGGGCGAGCATGAGCAAGTCAGCGCTTATGCGTGACGACGACCAGTTTGCGCTGGCGGTCTTTCAGGACCTGACCGAACAACTGTGGGTCGACGAGGTCTGACCCCCGTCAGTCCAGCGACAGCGTGATCTGGTTGTGCCGCAACGCTTCCCGGGACAGGTACTCGGTGAGGAACGGCAGCGCGTCGGGGTCGGCGATCGCCGGGAGCATGATGCCCCAGATGCGGGTCAGCCGACCGATCAGGTCGGTGCCCCGTGGGCCGGTGATCAACTCAGCGCCGAGATAGGCGCTGAGCAGTGTCTCGGCCACCACGTCGGGATCGAGGCCGGCACGTAGGTCGCCGTCGGTGCCTGCGTCGGTGAGTTGCTTGGCCACCAACCCCAGTGCGCTCTGATAGGAACCGGCGGCAGCGTCGTTGAATTCGCCCAGCGCCCTGGCGAGTTGGGTGGCGGTGCGGACCATGGGGTCGGCGGCCACGATGCCCGCGATGGCGAAGGAACTGTGGATCACGTTCTCCATGGCCGGGGACGAGGAGGCGCAGATGGCGTTGAACCTGTCGGACACGATGCTCGCGGATTCCGCGATGATCGCCGACGCCAACGATTCCTTGGAGTCGAAGTGGTAGTACAGCGCGCCCTTGGTCAGCTCGGCGCGCTCGATGATGTCGCCCAGTCCGGTGCCCGCGAATCCGACTTCACTGAACAACTCCACCGCGGCATCGAGAATCTTGCGCCGGGTGGCTTCAGACCTTGCCTGCCGCGCCATTGTCGTTGGACCTCCGCGGGTGCTGTGAACGCCAACACTAGCAACGGGTGGCGGTCCTGATGGCGGTACTGGTGCGCCGACGTACGAATTGCACGAAGTAGCCGTGCCGCTCCGGGTTGGCGATGCCGGGCAATACCAGCAGCCAGGCGCTCTGGAGATTGCGCAGATACACCTCCGCGTCGCTGAGGTCGTTGGTCTGACGGATGCCGGCGTAGAGCGCGACCAGCAGGCGGCTGACGTGAGCCGGGTCGACAGTGTCGAGAAGGTCGCCTTCTTCGCCGGCGCGGTCGGCAATGGCGGTGAAGCCGGTGATCCACTCGGCGAGGCGCTTGGACTGAAGATCGTCGCTGCGCCCGATCGCTTCCAGCAGATGCAGGGACGCCTTCGCCAGGTCGTGCTCGATTTCCTGCAAGGTCAGGTAGTAGGAAATATCGATGAGCGTCTCCAGGCCGGACAGTTTCCTGGCCAGGAGTTCGTTGATGGCGTCGCGCATCAGCTGCGTCTGCATGTCGATGAGGGTGACAGCCAGCGCGTTCTTGGACCGGAAATGGAAGTACATCGCGCCTTTGGTGACCTCGGCTTCATGCAGGATGTCGTCGAGGCTGACCATGCTGTACGGCCGGTGGGCGAATTGTCGGGCCGCGGCGCGCAGAATTTGCTCGCGGGCGGAATCCGCCTTGGCGTCGGTGGCGTTGGTCACAGCTCTGCCAGGAGACTCACGGTGATCGAGCCTCCCTTCGGGTCCTGAGCAGGCGTGACTTGCGAAGCTCCACCGTAAGAATACCGTTAGTCATTGGAATGCATAGAAAACATCCGAAAAGTATGTAAGATCGCTGTTGTGAGAACTCTTGGTTCGTCGTCATCCTGGGGGGATACGCAACTAGACAAGGTGTGGGCTTCCTGGGCCACCGGGGAACAACATGGCACCTTTCTTACCCGTCCCGACGGTCCCGACCCTGCCTGGGCGGGTCTCGCATCGCGGGCCAACAACTTCGAAGATCGCCCGAGCCTGAGCCAGCGGCGCAGTCCCCGGCAGGACGAAGGCAGCCACGACGCCGCCGACGAGGTGGGCGATATCGCCTGGGACGACGTCGTCGACATCGTCAGCATCGGCCGCGGTCCGGGTGCCTTGGCCGCCGCCGTCGGTGCCAGCCGCGGTGGGCTGAAGGTCTTCATCGCCGATGTCGCGGTCGGCGACGGTGGTAATGCCGACGCCGATGGTCTATCCGGCCGGCTGGGCGTCACCGATCCCGACACCGTCGAGTACTTCGCGTCCCTGACCGAGGATGTCGTGCCGTTGACTCGCTGCGCCGATCCTGGTCAGCTGCCGATGCGCACGGTCGACGGGCTGCTGCCCGCCGAACCGGGCCGAGGCCTGATCCCTACCTTTGTCGGTTCGGCACTGCGGGGCTGGGCGGATCGTTGCCTGGCGTCGCCCTACGGACTGCTCTACACCGACATCGTCCGCCCGTCGATGACCGTGACCTATACCAGCGCCGGCGCGAAGATCAACGCCGCCGTCATCGGGTCCATCAAGGTCGTCGACGGCCAGCTGACCCAGGGACTGGACGACTGGCTCGCCGAGAACGCAGACGAGTTCGACATCTCCGAGCCGGCGTCGAGTGCACTGCAGCGACTGGTCTTCGACGACGCCGGTCAGGTGGTCGGCGCTGTCATCGACACCCCGACGGGGCCTCGCGCGGTGCGGGCGCGGCGCGGCGTGATCATGGAGACGGGCGCAGCCGAGGCGGCGCCGTCATGGACTGCCGACGGTCTGGACAACGCGGTGTCGGTGAAGGTCGCCCTGGTGACCCGCACCGCCAGCCGCTTCGCGCGGTTGGAGCTGCTGGTCACCCCGCAGGATCGCTGAGGCGGGTCAGGGCGCCGCACTCAGCGGCGTCGGGAACGGCAACGTGATGTGCCGCTCTGCCAGCAGCGCCTCCATCGCGTGTCCCTCCAACGGCCGCGACAGCAGGTATCCCTGCGCGCGGTGACAACCGTGCTGCAGCAGCGTGCGCGCCGCTACTTCCGTCTCGACGCCCTCGGCCACCAGCTCAAGGCCGAATGCGTCGGCCAGTGCGATGACTGCCCGCACGATCGCGAGATCGCCCGCGTTGGCACCGAGGTCACGCACGAACGACCGGTCGATCTTCAGGGTGTCGACGGGTAGCGACTTGAGGTACGACAGCACGCTGTAGCCGGTGCCGAAGTCGTCGATGGCGATCTGGACGCCGACTTCTTTCAGTGCGGCAAGTGTGATGCGGGTGGTCTCGATATCCGACACCACCACGCTCTCGGTGATCTCCAGGCACACCGACTCACCGGCCAGGCCGAACTCGGCGATGGTGGCTGCCACCTCGGCGACGAAGCCGTCGGTGACCAGCTGAACCGGCGACACATTGACTCTCATCACCGCATTGTGGCCCACTCCGCGGGAGCGCCATTCGGCGAATTCGGCGCACGCCGCCCGCACCACCCAGCGGCCCAGTTCGCCTGCCAGGTTGATGGATTCGGCCACGCCGATGAATGAATCCGGAAACAGCAACCCTCTGGTGGGGTGCTGCCAGCGGACGAGTGCCTCGGTGGCGAGCACCTCGCCGGTGCGCATGTCGATTTCGGGAAGGTAATGCAAGACAAGGGCACCGGTCTCGATGACCCCCTGGAGATGGAGTTCGATGTCGTTGCGGAACGCACTCTTGAGTGACATGTCCTCTGAGAACACCGCAATCTTGTTGCCGCCCGAGCTCTTGGCGCTCAGCAGGGCCTGATCGGCCTTGCGCAGCAAATCCGACGAGTCGTCCCGCCCCGGCACACCGAGTGCAACGCCGACACTGACTGTGCGCGTAACCATTTCGCCATCGATCGCGACCCGCTCGCGGAGCACCGTTTGCAGGTCGGCGGCCAGCTGCCCGGCCGTGGCCGAGTCCATGGTGCCCGTGGGCACGACGATGAACTCATCGCCGCCGAATCGGGCGATCACGCTGCGCGGGTCGGCCGCGGCTCGTAGTCGTTCGGCGAAGACGCTGATAAACGAATCGCCGGCACTGTGGCCGAGATAGTCGTTGATGGCCTTGAGCCGGTCCAGATCCAGGAAGAGGATCGCCACAGGTCCCGGCTGGCCCTCGGCGAGCCTGCTGTCGAGATGCTCGACCAGGGCGCGGCGGTTGGACAGTCCGGTGAGGTCGTCGTGCTCGGCCAGATAGCGGAGTTGTTCCTCGGCGGCGCAGCGCGCCTGCACCTGCGCCAGCAGGGACGCGATGGCCTCGAGGGCATTGACCTCGTGGGGGTGCCACTCTCTGTCGCCGGCTTTGACGAAGCCAAGGATGCCCGTGGTCAGTTCGCCGGACACCAGGGGAGCGGCGGCCAGGGTGCTGAGATAACCGCCGGAGTCCTCGATGAGCTGTTGGAACTCATCGGTGGCCGGTTCGGGGCGCAGGACAGCGGGCTTTTTGGCGTGCTCGGCCATCGCAAACACGGGGTCCGCCTCGGCGAAGAAGATGACGCCGATCGGGTCCGGATCAGGGACGTCGACCCGCTTCGGCCACTCCGCGACCAGCGTCGACGACCTGACCTCGTGGTCGTTGTAACGCAAAAAACTGTGGTCGACGCCGAAGACGTCGACAAGGTCAGCCAACACGCTTTCGCACACCTGGAACACATTGGCCGCATTGGCGGACATCAGCTTGGTGGCAACGGCCGTGACAACTAGGTCCAGGCTATCTGGCACGTTCTCCTCCGATATAGACCGTCAGCCTAAACGTAAACGTTGACCGCGGCGTCGGCTGCGTACCGTCGTCGAAGGAGCGTGCGCGAATCGGAACAACAGCAGCGGCGATTCGTCGGCTGCCAAATCAGCGAGTTCCCGCAGCGCTCGTTGCAAACCGAGGAGCGCCTGCGCCGACTTCGGGGCCAGTTCCTGTAGCTCGTCATAGTCGTGGGCGTACAGGAAAACCGGCGACACCGGCTGGACCGCCAGGCCGTGCTGTTGTGCCTCGATCCACAGGGACTCGACGGCAGCTCCGCCCCTGGCGTAGTCGGTAAGCGTCTGGCCCCACATCGACACCACGCCCAACGCGGAGCTGGCAGTGACGCGTTCGGCGGTGTCGGCGCCCAACGCCTCGCCCGCGTCCCACCTGGCCAGGTTGGCCATCACCTCCGGGCGTCGCAGGATGTCCAGCAGCGCCAGATCGCCGGAGCCGAGGCCCAAGGTGAGCACGTCGATCCCCGAGTCCGGGGACGGGTCGCCCGGCCACCTGACTTCGGTGATCATCTCGGCGTGCAGGCGGGGCGTCAAATACCGGACCCGGTCCGCGGCCCCGAGAATTCGCGCCATGCTCTCGATGTCGCCGCGATCGGTCAGCAGCCGCAGTCGGGCACCCTCGCGCTCGGCGGCGGACGTCAGCAGTTCGGCGGTGGCGGCATCCAGCGTCGCCGGTGCACCGAGTTGGCGGTTGGTCTCCCGGTCCAGCATCGGGCGATACAACCGGGCCAGGCCGGGATCGTCGCCGTCGGAGAAGCGCATCGTCGCGCGCAGCGGACTGTCGGCACCGTCCTCGACGAACTCCACCGGGCCCAGCGCGTGGTGGGCGGCGGCCGCCACCCGGGCGTTGAACATCGCCGCACCCACAGCGACGGCGCTACTGCGCAGGCCGACGTCGAGGGTCGAGGTGTACTGCGGCGCCAGTTCGATGGTGATGGACTGCTGGTCGGTGGTCACCTGCCAGGGCTGTGCATTCCCGCCGGACGGCGCCAGGATGGCGGCCGCGGCGACGATGTCGGCGACGTCGGTGAAATCGGTCGGGGCCAGGGCGAGCTCGTCGTGATCGGGCGCATGATCCGGCGGCGTCGCCGGATCGGCCAGCTGGTCGAGCGCGTCGGCGATATCGATGCGCACTCGGCCGGAGACCAGTTCCTCACCCAGGCCGAGACGCCGCACGGCGACGGCGACGGTGCTCGCGCCGAGTGCGACCTCGTTCATCAACTGCGGCCATGTCGTCAGTGTGCGGCCCACTTCGAGCATCGACGCCGCTGCGCGCGACGACGAGCGCGCGACGTCGAGGATCCCGAGCATGTGCGGGATCTTCTGTCGGGCCGTCAGGCCGGCGAGTTGGGCGGAGTCGACGTCACCGAGCAGGCCGTGCAGGATGGGCCGGTCCGGTTCGAGATCGAACCGTTCGACATCGACCAGGCCGCGGTCGCTGGTGGCCATCAATACCGGTATGCCCCGAGCGCGGGCCGCCTCCCGGATCTTTGCTTTCACGTCCAGTGAATCGCACTCCTCGACCAGGATGTCCAGTCCGTCCAGGAAGTCGTCGATGGTGTCAGGGGTGATCCCGGACGTGAACACCCGCACCGGCAGATAGGGGTCGATCTCGGCGATCCTGCGCGCGGCCACCGTCGCCTTGTTCTCGCCCAGGTCCAGCACCGTCGCAGGCACCCGATTGAGGTTGGACAACTCGAGGTGGTCGAAGTCGGCGAGCCGCAGCTCACCGCAGAGACCTTCAGTGGCAAGGGTGTGCGCAATGACGTGACCGACACTGAGCCCCGCCACCCCGATCCGCAGCGTGCCGAGTTTGGCCTGCTCGTCCGCGGTGATCAGGTTCTTGTTGCGGTTGAGCCGCAGCTCACGAAATGCCCGCGGCCCCAAGATGCCAACGACGGTGCGGCGCCACGGGTAGTAAGCCCATCGAATCGGTTCCGCGAGCACCTCCGGAGCTACCGGCGGATGCAATTCGCGTACACCGGCCACCTGCTGGGCGCTGCGATCCACGAACTCGATCCGAGGATCGGCCCGCAGACCCTGCAGGACGTCATTGTCAGCAGGGATCTCGTCATCGAGCACCTGTGCGTTACAAGCAGTTTGATCGGCGTTAACCGGCAACTCAGCGACCACGGACACCTCGGTCTAGAAGGGAGATTCCACCCGTGCGCTCGAATCACGTTGTCCCGCTCGGATGATGAGACTGTGCTGCCGTGCAGCACTGCACCTAGGCACAGTACCGCCACCGGTACCGCCACTAGGCGCTGCCGTAGCGACCCCCGATGTCGGCGACCTCGTCCGTGCGCCGGGCCAAGGCCATCGTCTCGTGCATGATCTTCGAAACCTGTTCTGGGTCGGCGTATTTAGTGAAGGTCCTGCGGTCCCACCACATCATCTTCGTCTGGTACCGCTCGTCGGGATACGGGGTCGGCGGGATGTGCTTGGCGACCACGCCCCCGGAGGACTGCCACTTCTCGAGCACATAGGCGCCCGCGGTGGCCATGCAGAACTGGATGTCCGTCACGGCCATCGCGTGAAAGCCGGAGCGGGCGAGCACTTTCGTCAACGAACGGCTGCGTTCGCGGTCATCGGTGACGAACGCAGATTTCATTTCGAGGATGCCGAACGGAACGCGATCGTCGATCATCTTGCGTACGGCCGGTAAACCGGGCTGGCCGGCCCACTCCACCACGGCATGCGAATCGTCGGCTGACAACAGCGGTCCTTTGGCGCGCACGCCGGCCAAAATCCGGCCGTCATTGTCGAGCGCAGTGAAGAAAAGGATTGTGTCGTGCCCATCACGAACGGCATCAATATCGAGGGCGCAATCAACACCGTGCTTGTGGTAGCTACGACGTGCACCTTCGAGATAATCCGACCAGAGCTCGGGTTCTGAAGAAGGCTCTGCCAGCACCAGTGTGCATTCCGAATCTGCGTCCCACCAACTCCGCGTGGTGCCGAGATCCAGGTTGCAGTTTGCAGCGTTACTGAGCGAAGCGGTCACGGATGATCCCATCGATTGTTGGGCGCTCAGCCGAGTTGTCCCGGCTGAAGCTCTGTTTGCGAGGCCCCCCCGTGTGCTAATAAGCACTTCCAATTATCTCGCGGATTGGGCCGTAAACCAGCTTGTTCGCCCTGATCAGGACCACTTCTGGTAGTACTGCCTGCTAGGGAAGACGCCAAGGGCGGCGGGGGCGGTGTGCTGCCTGTCAACCCGCTGCGGGCGGACGCCCGAAAGGGTTCAAAGGCAGCAATCGCCACGGGGGTGAGCAATATTTGCGGGCACGTCGATTCAATTGACGATCCGGCAGAAAATGTCATCCACCGACAGTTTTTCGCCCGGGCGTCCCGCGTCATGTGGTCTTCGCGACTGGCCCATCCCCCGGTGGCGGTGTGCGGTCGAATTTGCTGGGCGAGAAGTGCAGTGCGGGCGGCATTTTGGACACTGGGCGGTGCTGAAATTCGGCACTCGGGTTAGGTCTGTAAAAATTTGCTCGCACCGTTGGTACGCGGCGGTCCGACCCACGATCGAGCCAATCTGCGAACAGTGTTTCTGTACACGGACATTCAATTCTGGCGAACAGGCAACCGCGCCGCCGCGTACCCAGGGGCCGCGCCGCGCGACGTACAGTGCACCAACGGAGTTCGTCCATCGCGGACTCATCGAAGACGGAAGAGCAGCTGTGCACGCGGTACGAGTTCTCAAGACGCTCCGTGGTTGGGCGTCGTCGGCTACTACGTTGGCATTGGTGCTCGTACTGGTCTTGGCGGGCTGCAGCAGCGATCAACCCAACGCAGATCCGTTCGCCGCGAAATCGGCCAAAATCGGTGAATCATTGGCCGTGCTGGGCTGGAACATCTCGGTGGCCAATCTGCGGTTCGACGCCGACCATGTGCTGATCGACATCGACGCGGCGCCGTCGGATCCGTCGGCGCCACGGGCCAAACCCCAAGATCTGCGTTTCGGCCTCTACGGCGCGCTGGCGCACCCGATCGAGGCCACCGGCATCGGCAGCTGTGACCAGGTGCAGGGCGTCGACATCTCCCCACTGAGCTCGCCGTCGCCGGATCGGCTCAGCGGCACCGTGTGCGTCGGGCCGATCCGCGACCAGTCGCAGGTGCGCGGCGTCTACGCGTACTCCCCGCGTGATCGGATCGCCGACACTGCGGTGGCTTATGCCGCGGCGTTCCCGGTGGGGATGCCGCCGACCAACGTCAACGACACCGGGCTGGTGGTGAGTACCACCAGCATGGACGGTTGGCGGGCCGACGGCACCCAACTCACCCCGGCCGCACTCGGGGACCCGACCGCGTTCACCGGCAACGGTTACATGCTGCTCGGCTTGCAGGCTGACGCCGTGATCTCGGAGTACCACGACGATTCCACCCGCCGTGGCGGTCCGCTGATGCTTGTCGCGGCGCCGACCCTGCCGCCGCCGGGGCTCAACCCCGCGTGCCAGACCTATGGCGCATCGGTGCTGGTGCTGCCGGACGCCTCCTTGGACGCCGTACACGTGGACGCGTCGCTGTGCACCCAGGGCGAGATCAACGCGGCCCTGCTGTACGCGACGTTGTCCGTGGTCGGGACACACGCCGCGGTGTGGACCAAGTGACCGAACCTGTCGCACCGGGGCCCACCGAGTGGGGCGCATCGGTCAGCGGCGTCGGCCCCTGGGAATCCGAGCACACCGAACCGATTCCGCAGGACCCGCGGTATGACCCGGACCTGCTGCGCGACGGCGACACCCGCAATGTGGTGGACGCCTACCGGTATTGGACCCGGCCGGCGATCATCGCCGATATCGACACCAGGCGGCACGCGCTGCACGTGGCGATCGAGAACTTCGGCAATGACGCCAACATCGGCGGCGTGGTGCGCACCGCGAACGCCTTCGCGGTCGACACCGTCCACATTGTCGGCCGGCGCCGCTGGAATCGCCGCGGTGCCATGGTGACCGATCGATATCAGCGACTGCTGCACCACGACACCACCGCCGACCTGCTCGCGTTCGCAGTGGAGGCGGGTCTGACCGTCGTGGCGGTGGACAACGTGCCCGGCGCCGTGCGGCTCGAGGAGACCACCCTGCCGCGCAACTCCCTGCTGATCTTCGGCCAGGAGGGCCCGGGGATCAGTGAGGAAACCAAGGTCGGTGCCGAGGTGGTGGTGTCCATCGCGCAGTTCGGCTCCACCCGCAGCATCAACGCCTCGGTCGCCGCCGGGATCGTCATGCACAGTTGGATCAGACAATGGGGTGACCTCGGTCGCGCCTGGTAGGGCAGGATGTGACGGCATGGATCAGGTATGGGGCAACCGGGCGGCCTCTGCTGAGGCCGCCGTCGCCGCGCGACATCTCAAGAAGTTGTGGGGCCTGCCCGGCACCCAGCTCGGCGTGGTCGCGTGGCCGCCGACGAAGCGCGACAAGCGGTTCGTCACCTGGCACTACTGGTGGCAGTCGCACCTGCTGGACTGCCTGGTCGACGCCCAGGTGCGGGACCCGCAGCCAGACCGAGTCGCAGGCATCGCCCGCCAGCTCCGAGCGCACCGGTTGCGCAACAACGGATCCTGGGTCAACGACTACTACGACGACATGGCGTGGCTGGCGCTGGCGATCGAGCGGGCGGGGCGCCTGGCCGGCGTCGACAAACCGGGCGCTCTCAAGAAGCTGGCCGAACAGTTCGTCAACGCCTGGGTACCCGAGGACGGTGGCGGCATCCCGTGGCGTAAACAGGATCAGTTCTTCAACGCCCCCGCCAACGGCCCGGCCGGGATCTTCCTGGCCCGTTATGGCGACCGGCTGCGTCGGGCCCAGCAGATGGCCGACTGGATCGACGAGAACCTGATCGACCCCGAAACCCATCTGGTGTTCGACGGTGTCAAGGCCGGCTCGCTGGTGCGCGCCCAGTACACGTACTGCCAGGGAGTGGTGCTCGGACTGGAGACCGAACTGGCCGCCAAGACCGACGACGAGCGGCACTCGAAGCGGGTGCACCGACTGGTCGCCGCGATCAGCGAGCACATGGCGCCCGACGGGGTGCTCATCGGCACCGGAGGTGGCGACGGCGGGCTGTTCGGCGGTGTCACCGCGCGCTACCTCGCATTGGCGGCGACCACCCTGCCGGGCGACAGCGCCGAGGACGTCGCGGCCCGCGACACCGCCAAGTCACTGGTGCTCACATCCGCGCAGTCGGCGTGGGACTACCGGCAGAGCATCGACGGGTTACCGCTGTTCGGCCCGTTCTGGGACCGCGCCGCTGTCGTCCCGGCCGTCGGTGGCAAGGAGGCGGAATTCGTCGAGGGTGCGGTCAATGCCTCCGAGGTGCCCGAGCGCGATATGTCCGTGCAGTTGTCGGGTTGGATGCTGATGGAAGCCGCCCACACCGTGCAGGCAGGTTCCGATCGGGCCGACGACGAGATATGACCGAGGCCGCCGCCGACCAAACCAGCTCCGGTGCCGGCCCAGGCTTGATTCGGTTGCTGCCCAGCCGATTTGGCCGCGATCCCACCGCCCCCCGTAACGGGGAGAACATCGGCGCGGCCCTGCTGCTGCTGTTCACCATCGCCGCGATCGTCTGGGCGAACTCGCCGTGGGCACAGAGCTACACCACGTTCTGGAGCACACCGGTGGGCGTCACGTTCGGCGACATGCATGCCGAACTGACTGTCAAGGCGTTGGTCAACGACGGCCTGATGGCGTTCTTCTTCTTCATCGTCGGTCTGGAAGTCACCAGCCAGTTCACCATCGGCGAGCTGACCGACCGGGCCAGGGCAGCGGTGCCGGTGATCGCCGCGATCGCCGGGCTGACGCTGCCCGCCGTGGTGTTCCTGTTGTTCAACCCCGGCGGGGACGACGCTCAGGCCTGGGGCGTGGTGATCTCCACCGACACTGCCTTTCTGGTCGGTGCGCTGGCCGTCATCGGTCCTAAATATCCGGCCCGACTGCGGACCTTCCTGCTGACGCTGGCAGTGGTCGACGACGTCGGCGCATTGATCGTGATCGCGGTGTTCTACTCCGATCACATTCGGGTGGTACCGCTGCTGGTGTCCGTTGTGCTGCTGGCCACGATCGCCCTGGTGCGGCTGCTGCCCGCGGGCCGAGGCCCGATCTATTCGGTGCTGGCGTTCGGGTTGTGGCTGGCGCTGTTCATGGGTGGGGTGCATCCCACGTTGGCGGGTGTCGGTGTGGCCCTGCTCATTCCGGTGTTCACCCCGACACGCAATCGGGTGGAGGGCGCGGTCGAGGTGATCCGGGCGTTCCGGCAGTCGCCGAACTCCGAATACGCCAGGGCAGCGACGCGCAGTCTGCGCGAGTCCATTTCGATCAACGAGCGCCTGCAGACCGGATTCGGTCCGTATGTGTCGTTCGTGGTCCTGCCGCTGTTCGCACTTGCCAACGCCGGGGTCCGGCTCGACCACGACACCGTGGCCGCCGCCGTGCGGTCCCCGCTGACGTGGGGCATCGTCGCCGGCCTGGTGATCGGCAAGCTGATCGGTATCACCGCGGCGGCGTGGGCGGTCCGCGCGCTCGGGCTCGGGCAGCTGGCCCCCGGGTTGACGCTGCGCCGGGTCGCCGGCGGGGCCGCCCTGTCCGGGATCGGGTTCACCATCTCACTGTTCATCATCGACCTGGCGATCGAGGAGCCGGCCAAACAGGACGAGGCCAGGGTCGGCGTGCTGGCGGCCTCTGTGCTGGCATTCGCGTTGGGCTGGGCCATCTTTCGGCTCACCGACCGGTTCAGCCCGCCGGTGCTGGTCGGCGGTCATCTGCTGCGGCCGGTCGACCCGGCGCGCGATCACATCCGCGGCCGAGCCGACGCCCCGATGTCACTCGTCGAATACGGTGACTTCGAATGCCCGTTCTGCAGCCGTGCCACCGGGTCCATCGACGAGGTGCGCGAGCACTTCGGCGACGAGTTGCAATATGTGTGGCGACACCTGCCGCTGGAGAAGGTGCACCCGCGGGCCATGGACGCCGCCCGGGCCAGTGAGGCAGCGGCCCTGCAGGGCAAGTTCTTCGAGATGGCCACTGCCATGTTCGAGTTCCAGGATTACCTGGAATGGGAGCATATCTATCGCTACGCCGACGGAATTGGCTGCGATATCAACATCTTTGACAAGGACCTGCGGTCGTCGAAGGTGTTGCATCACGTCGAAGATGACGCGCAGGACGCCGAGCTGATGGATCTGAACTCGACGCCGACGTTCTTCGTCAACGGCAAGCGGCACAAGGGGCCGTGGGATGCGGCCAGCCTGATCCGGGCGCTGGAAGAAAGCTGACTAACTCCACAGCGTCACATGGACTTTCGGCTTGAAGCGGGTGACGCCGACGCCGGTGCCGCGGATCATCGCCTGCGTACACCGCGGCGTCGTGATGAAGCGGACCAGCTCGGAGACCGCGGGCTGCCGCGATGCCGGGGGGAGGCTGAAGGCGGTCCACTCGCCGGACGCCTGCAGACCTGGCCCCTTGATGTGGGTGAGCCGGCCTGCGGAGAGATCTTTGCCGACCGCGAATCCGATGGTCAGCGTGACGCCGCCGACGCGCTGCACCTCTTCCAGCGCCGCGGCGTCACTCTGGAAGATCCGCTGCTGCTCCTCGGGGATCGCGAGATTGCGCAGCATTAGCCCGATTTCACCGTCGACGCTGCCCGCCGACGGGCCCAGCATCCATTTCTGCTCCCGCAGCAGGGTTGCGGACGGGGCGGTCAACCCGCTGGTGGCCAGCGCACTGTCCGGTGCGGCCACCGTGATGATCTGGTACTTCAGGAACGGGCGGGCAGCGAGGGTGTCGGTCCCGTCGGCCGGACCTATGCCGGCCGGGCCCAGCGCGACGTCGACCGCCCTGGACTCGAT
>JBEVHL010000711.1:0-2744 GCA_040511255.1 Mycobacterium sp.
CGGTCACCGATGGGGGCGCCGGCCCGGTAGGCGCCGTAGAGCATCGCCCTGGCCGTGCCGTCCACCACCACCGGAACCGCGAGCACGGATTTGATGCCCTCGGAGAGCACCGGCGCGTCGTAGTCGTGGGTGATGCTGGAGGCGCTGCGATAGTCGGCCACCGACATGGGCCGGCCGGCGACCATGCTCGCGCCGCCAAGTCCCGAACTGGACCGCACCGCCAATCCGCGCAGCATCGCCGTCCTGGTGCCGAGCAATTCGGTCAGCAGCAGGGTGTCGCCGTGCACTTCGCCGCCGAACAACACCGGAACCGAGCCTTCGGCGGCCACGTATCGCAGCTCCGCCCGCAGCGCGTCGGTATCACGGGGCCTTAACAGCGATTGCACAGGATTCCCCTCTTCCGGGGGTAGCGGACAGGCGAGTGTGACGTAGATCCTATCTTCATGGGTTCCAACACCGATCTGTACCGCAGCGCCCGCGATCAGCTCGTCGCCCTGATCAGCGACTACGACAAGGCCGTCGAGGAGTTCTCCTGGCCACCGCTGACCGGCGCGTTCAACTGGGCCACCGACTGGTTCGACGTCATCGCCCGCGGCAACCACCGGACCGCCCTGTGGATCGTCGAACAGGACGGCTCTGAGCAGAAGGTGACCTTCGCCGAAATGGCGGACCGCTCCGACCGGGTGGCCGCCTGGCTCGAGCAGGTCGGGGTCGGCAAGGGCGACCGGGTGATCCTGATGCTGGGCAACCAGGTCGAGCTGTGGGAGGCGATGCTCGCCATCGCCAAGCTCGGGGCCGTCATCATGCCGACCACCAGCGCGCTCGGTCCCGCCGATCTCGACGACCGGATCGAGCGGGGTGGGGCCAAGTTCGTCATCGCCAACACCGTCGACACCGCCAAGTTCGAGCAGGTCACCGGGGACTTCAGCCGGATCGTGGTCGGTGCGCCGGCAGCGGGCTGGCACACCTATTCCGACGCCTACGCGGTGGCGCCGCGGACGTCGGCGGCGCAGACCGACATCCACGACCCGCTGCTGGTGTACTTCACCTCCGGCACCACAAGCAAGCCGAAACTGGTCGAACACACCCAGGTCAGCTATCCCGTCGGGCACATGTCGACAATGGCGTGGATCGGCGTACGCCCAGGCGACGTGCACCTGGCGATCAGCTCACCCGGGTGGGCCAAGCACGCCTGGAGTTGCTTCTTCGCTCCGTGGATCGCCGAGGCGACGATCTTCGTCTACAACTACGGCCGGTTCGACGCGCCCGCGCTGTTGCACCAGATCCGGCGCGCCGGCGTCGCGACGTTCTGCGCGCCGCCGACCGTCTGGCGGATGCTCATCCAGTCCGACCTCGGGCCGCGCCCCGAGGTGTTGCGCGAGATTCTCGGGGCGGGCGAGCCGCTGAACCCCGATGTCATCGCGCAGGTCGAGCGGGCCTGGGGGCTGACCATCCGCGACGGCTTCGGCCAGACGGAGACCACCCTGTCGGTCGGCAACACCCCCGGCCAGCCTGTGAAGGCCGGGTCGATGGGCCGGCCGATGCCGGGTGTCCCCGTGGTGCTGGTCGACCCGCTGACTGGTGAGCTCGCCGACGAGGGCGAGATCTGCCTGGATCTGCAGAAGAGACCGCTGAGCCTGATGACCGGATACCTCGGCGATCCGGAACGCAACGAGGCCGTGATGGCCGGCGGTTACTACCACACCGGTGACGTCGCCAGCCGGGACAGCGACGGCTACATCACCTTCATCGGCCGCACCGACGATGTCTTCAAATCCTCGGACTACAAGGTGTCACCGTTCGAACTGGAGAGCGTCCTGATCGAACACCCGGCCGTCGTCGAGGCAGCCGTGGTGCCGCAACCACATCACACCAAACTCGCTGTGCCCAAGGCATATATCGCGCTGGCCGAAGGTTGGGAGGCCGGCGCCGACACCGCGAAGGCGATCCTCGAGCATGCCCGCGATCATCTGGCCCCGTTCCTGAAGGTGCGTCGCGTCGAGTTCTTCGAACTGCCCAAGACCATCTCGGGCAAGATCCGCCGCGTCGAGCTGCGCAGGCGCGAGGAAGATGCGCACGCCGCGGGCACCCCGATCGACACCGAGTACCGCTACGAAGATCTGGTGGACTGATCATGGAGTCCTACGACGCGGGCCCCACCGACATCCCGATCCTCGAAGAGACCATCGGCGCGAACTTCGAGGCGACTGCCGCGCGGCATCCGGACGTCGAAGCCCTGGTCGACGTGGCCTCCGGTCGGCGGTGGACCTACGCCGAGCTGAACGCCGAAATCGAGGTAGTCGCACGGGGTTTGATGGCGCTGGGTATCCAGCGCGGTGACCGGGTGGGCATCTGGGCGCCGAACTGTCCCGAGTGGACCATCGTGCAGTATGCGACGGCCAAGATCGGCGCCATTCTGGTGACGATCAATCCTGCCTACCGGACCCATGAACTCGCCTACGTGCTGGAGCAGTCCGGGGTGCGCACCCTGATCGCGGCGACCGCGTTCAAGACGTCGGATTACCGGGGCATGGTCGAGGAAGTGTGGCCGGGCTCGACGGATGTGGTGTTCCTCGGCACCGACGACTGGCAGCGGCTGCGCGCCGGGGCTGACGCGGTCAGCGCTGAGGAGCTGCGGGCGCGGCTGGCCGGGCTGACCAACACCGACCCAATCAACATCCAATACACCTCGGGGACAACGGGATTCCCCAAAGGCGCGACGCTGTCGCACCGCAATATCTTGA
>JBEVHL010000712.1:0-4554 GCA_040511255.1 Mycobacterium sp.
CGGGCGCTAGCGCGCTGCGGGCCGCGGGTAGAACTGTTCTGCCGCAACGCTAACCACCTCCAGTCCTTCCCCGACATCATCGAAGCGCTCTCGACGGTCCTGGCGGGCCGCGAGGCGATCCTCGATGGCGAACTCGTCGCCCTCGGCAAGCGGGCGCGGCCGTGCTTTGAGCTGATTCAACGGCGGCTGCGAGCCACCCGGCCGTCCGCGCACCTCATCGCAGCCGTGCCCGCCCTGTACGTCGTGTTCGACGTGCTGCACTTAGACGGCGCCGACGTCACCCGCCGGCCCTACCTGCAGCGGCGAGACCTGCTCGAGTCGCTCCGCCTGGACACCGCCCCGCTGATAACCTCACCGTCCTGGACTGACATCAGCGCCGACGTGGTGCTCGATGTGGTCCGAGACATGGGCCTCGAAGGCCTGATAGTCAAACGGGCAGCATCCACCTACCAGCCCGGCCGGCGATCGGCCGCGTGGATCAAATCCGTTGTCCGGCACCGCAGCCCGATGATCGTCGGCGGCTGGATCGCCGGCGGCGGCCGCCACGCCGGCGGCGTCGGCTCACTGCTGCTCGGCGCGCACAACCCAGTCGGCGAGCTGGTGTACAGCGGCCACGTCGGAACCGGGCTAACCGACCGTGCGCGCCACACACTGGCCGCTGCACTCACCGGGATCGGCTGCCCAGCGTCACCGTTCATCGGCCCCGCCTTGGTTTCGACTACCGGGCGAGTCAACTGGGTGACACCGCTGCTCGTCGTCGACGTCCAATACCGCGAAAAATAGGTGGAATTGCATCTGATACAACATTGCGCACCCTGGGGCATCCGGCGTCTGCGCCGCTCACGGCATCGTAGCGCGCTGGGCTGTGCACGGGTGACCGATCTCTGACTGGCCCATTCCACCTGCGCATCATTGATGCATCTGATACAACAGAGCGGTGAACGTGCCGCTTCCGGGTTCTGCGTGTCTTTTCCTGGTGGACAACGTTGTTCATCTTGAACCCGAGCCTGCGATTCTCGAGGCGATGCTGGAGGGTTGGCGCCGCCAGCAATCCGCTCGATTTCTGCGGCAATCGACTATGGGGATGCGGCTCCGGTTGATCAATCGACTGGTCGACTTCACGGGGCTGTACCCGTGGCAGTGGACGCCAGCCGATGGTGAGGCATTCATCGACCATCTGCGGAATCTGGACGAGCCACGTGCGTTGTCGACAGCGCGGGGCTACGAGGTCGCAATCAACCTTTTCCTTGAGTTTCTGCTTGATCCTCGCTATGGGTGGGCCAGTGCGTGTGAGGAACGGTTCGGCGAAGTGCCGCAACTGATCTTTCATGACGGCAACTCCATCGTTCACCGCAGCGAATACGAGGGTGATCCACGCCGGCGTCCGCTCACCTACGACGAGATCCAAGCGTTGTTCGATGCCGCCGATGCTCGTCCCAGCAAGATCGTGTGCCGGGGCGTGAAGGGTGGGCTGGGTGCAGCTCGTGACGCGGGTGTGCTCAAGTTGATCTACGCGTTTGGGTTGCGGCGCACCGAGGCATCCAAACTCGACCTCGTCGACCTGCGCCGCAATCCACGAATGCCGCAGTTCGGTCGGTACGGCAGCCTCATGGTGCGCTTTGGAAAATCATCGAAAGGCGCTGCGCCCAAACGTCGGTGCGTGTTGCTGGTACCGGAGATGGATTGGGTCATCGAGGTGCTCGACCAATGGTTGACCGAGTTGCGGCCGCGCTTCTCGCCTGGAGTGCATCCGGCGCTGTGGGTTACCGAGCGGGTGGGGCGGTTGCAGCCACGCTCCATCAACGACGCGTTCGTTGCTGCGAAGCGGGACGCGGGCTTGGACGAGCATCTCGATGTCCACTGCCTGCGCCATTCAGCGGTCACGCACTGGACCGAGTTTGGCTACCCCGCAAAGTTCTCCCAGGAACAGGTCGGGCATTCGCATGCCTCGACAACTGCGATTTACACCGGGGTGTCCAACGAATTCCGTAATCAGATGCTGGTCGCTTCGCTGAAGGGCCGGCTCGGGGAGAACTGGGACGTGACCCGATGATCAAGAAGATGGGCTACCGATGGCGGTTGCGCGACCTGATGGCCGACCAACAGATGTTTCAGACCTCGAATCTGGTGCCGCTGCTGGCCGAACGTGGCATCACCTTGTCCCGTGAACAGGTCTATCGCCTTGTTACCCATCCTCCGCAGCGGCTGAGCATGGATGTGTTGGTCGCGCTCTGCGACATTCTCGGCTGTACGCCGAATGACCTGATCGAACCTGAAGTCGTGAACGTGCAGGTCCGCAAGATTGTTGGTGCGGAGTCCGGCTCGGATCCGATCGAGCCGCGTCGGACCGTGATTCGTAGGCCTGGCCGTCAGTGACTACGAGGCCTACGAGTCATGGCGAACCACTGGCCGAGGTCCGTTCGGGCGTGATCAGCGTTCTACGTGAGGTCGGCGGTCCGGACATGACCGGCGAGACAGCTGAGTGCATGTTGCGGCGCGCGCACGCCTGGGAGTCGGTCGGTGCCCGCCAGCTGGCCACCTATCTGAGCGAACACAATGATGCGTTCGTTGCTCCGTCGCCGCACATTCCGCTGGCGATGGCGACGCTGTTCAAGCTGCTCGCCGACAACGGATTCGGCGACCGAGTGGTGCTACCCGGATGCGTCCGCTGCGGTCGCACCGACAAGGTTCTCAAACGCCCGACCCCTGAAGGCCGGTGCTGCGAGCGGTGCATGGAGCGAGTCGAGCGGCGAATGTGCGCTCGGTGCGGCAAGATCGGCCGGATCGTCGGCCAGCGCAAGGAAGGCGGGATATGCCGGCCATGCTACCGGCGAGACCCGGCCCGGCACGCCGAGTGCTCGCAGTGCGGCAGGTCCGCTGCGATCATCGGCCGCACCAAAGAGGGTGCGCCGCTGTGCAATCGCTGTAAATCGCGACCGAAGAAGCCGTGCGTGCACTGCGGCCGCATCCGGATCGTCTGCGCGAACACCGCCAAAGGCCCGCTGTGTAAGAACTGTCACAGCGCACCACCTCGTCAATGCGGCGTATGCGGAAAGGTCCGCACGATCACGCGCCGCGGTGATGGCGGTAATCGCCCGGACATGTGCCAGAGTTGTAGTCGCGACACCGGTGAATGCGTCAGATGCGGTCGGCATCGGCGCGGATCGTGCTATCGCGGCGGCCCGTTCTACTGCGGCAGCTGTTACCCAAAGACGCCGCGATCGTGCTCGATCTGCCAGACCGTGCAACCGGTGACGGCGGTATGGCCCGTGGGGCCGGTGTGTCAGCGATGTTACCGCACCCGACTGGAACGTCCCGAGACGTGCGCAGGGTGCCTGGCGATGCGGATTCTGGTCTGTGTCAACGAGTCCGGGGATGCCGTGTGCACCCGATGCGGCGGGGTGGATCTCAGCTTCGCGTGCAAGGACTGCGGTGAGGAGGGACCGGGATTCCGGAACGGCAGATGCGACCGGTGCTCGGTGCTGGCGAAGGTCAACACGCTCCTCGGCGGCAAGGGATCAGTAAGCGATGCCCGACGGCAACCGCTCTTCGCCGCGCTCGCCGAGGTGAGCCCTGGCAGCGTCCACACCTGGGTAGGCAACAATCCCTCGTTGGCCTGGCTGGCCGAACTGGCTCGAACAGGTCGGGGCATCACCCACGAAGAGATCGACCGGCTTCCGCAGAACGCCCAAACTCTCCATATCCGCGCGGCGTTCGTCGCTGCGGGTGTCCTGCCGCAGCGCAACGAAGCCTTGGCCCAGCTCCAGCTCTGGGTCGATCGCACCGTCCCGACCATTCCTGCCGAGCACCAATCGGTGATCCGCGCTTACGCCGAATGGCACATCGTGCGCCGCGCCCGCCGGCGAGCAGCCCGTGGTCCCTTTCGCCCCGACGCGGATTCATCGAACCGGCAACGAATCCGCTGTGCCATCAACTTCTTGGGCTGGCTGGCCGAGGCGGATGTGTCCGTCGCAGATCTGCGTCAACACCACGTCGATACCTACTTCGCCGCGGGCTCGTCGAACCTCAAGGCGCTAAGCACATTCCTGGCATGGATGCAGACACGACGTCTGATCAGCGGCCTAGAGATCCCGCGCAAGAAGGACGGCCTCCCGTCTCGATTCCAGGACCAAGACGACCAAACCGACCAGCTCCGGCGATGCTTGACCGCCACCGACCTACCGCTTGAAGTTCGCATAGTCGGTGCCCTGGTTCGGCTTTACGCCATTCCGGTCGCCCGAATCGTCGAGCTGACGACCGACCGACTCGACCGTGACGACACCCACGCCTACTTGGTGATCGAGAAGAACGCCGTCGTGCTGCCTCCGTCGCTCGCGGCGCTAATCGAAGAAATGATCGCAGACAGGCACTCCAGTGGGCCTTCAGACTCGGGGTCCGGGATACCTGCCTACCTCTTCCCCGGCAGGCCACCGAGCCGACCTCGCAACACCAAGTCTCTGGGCCGAAACCTGAGCCGCTACGGACTACCGACACTGGCTGCTCGCAACTCGGCGATGATCGCCAACGCCCTCGATCTAGAACCGATCGTGGTCA
>JBEVHL010000713.1:0-11547 GCA_040511255.1 Mycobacterium sp.
GCCCTGGTTGCGGTGCTGCTGCAGCGGTCCACCGGCGCCACGGGCGTGCCCGCCGAGAGCGCGTTCGTCGTCATCTTCGTCATCGGGGCGGTCACCGCCGCGCTGGCACTGGTGCTGATCGCGGTCTCCCATACCCGCGGGCGCGCCACCGAAAGCCCGGCTGCGACAGTGGATTCACGGGCGATGAACCACGAGTGGGGCTAGCGCCCGTCCCACCATGCCAGCACCCGCGTGCCGATCAGGGTGAGCCATTTCGACGGCTCGCCGGCGGCCACGTCTTCTTCGAACCACACCCGGCCGGGCTGGCGTCCGGCTTGGTGCCAGGTGCCGTCGGGTTGCCGGGCGGCGCGGATGAGCTCCATCGCCTCGGCCATCCGCGGGTCCGGCGCACAGCCGTCGACGGCCGCCGCCTGCCGGAAGTAGTCGGCCGCATTCAAGACGTCGTACTTCCACCGCGGTGGATAACCGAAGTGCGTGACCCACGGCGCCACCGGCTCACCGGTGGACAACCGGCGAAAGAGCTTGCGCCGCAGCAGGTATTCCTGCCCGGCGTGGCGTGCTGCACGGGTGGCGGCGGTACCTCCGGTCGCGCTGTCGTACGCCAACAGCCCCTTCAAGCTGTTGAGCGTCGAATGGAACGACGACCGCGTCGAGCCCTCGACCCATTCGCAGTTCCAGCCACCGTCGGACAGTTGATGCTCGATGAACCAGGCGACGATGCCGGCGATCTCGGCGCCCAGCCAGACCCCGTTCGCGACGGTCCAGGCGTTGATGCAGCAGTCGACCTCACCGTCCCAGTACGGCAGGCTCTCGTACTCCCACCTGCTGTTCTCGGCGAGCAGTTCGGCGGTGCGGCGAGCCCGCAGCACCTCGCCGTCAACACCCCACTCCCGCAACGAGTTCAGCGTCCACGTCGTCGCGGTCCAGGGTTGCGCACCCTTTGCCGCTTCCGGGCCGTCGACGTCGAAATCCCCCGGGAAGAACGCCCCGCCCGCCCACTGGCCGTCCGCGTCCTGCAGTGCCAGCAGGCGCGCACCGAACCCCTCGCTCGCCACCCGTCGCCGGGTGGCTGCCCAGGTCTGCGGCGGCGCGCCCAGCAGGTCACGTTCGACCTGCCAGCGCAGCGCCGGGTCGGAGTCCAATAGCCACCCGACGACGTCTTTCCCGGCGTCTGCCACCACGGGTCCGACTCTAGCGAGAACCCTGTGCGCCCACCGGGCGATTCACCGGCTGGTCCTGCCCGCACCGCTGCACATCGCCGCGGTGTACCTCCACGTGGAACCGCTTGAGTCCCCACCCGTCGTTGACGGCGAAGAACACCGTCTTGGGTCTGCCGAAGATGGTGGTGTCCACCACGGTGCCGCGAGCACCCTGCGGTACCAGCGGAACATTCATTCCGTCGATCTGCCGGCGAGCGGTGACCGCGTCGCCCTTGTGACAGTGCATAATTCGATCCCCCTCGGATCTCTCCGCCGGGTGGATCGCTGGATGTACGGCGCACCCGGCGAGCTCCATGGTGCCCGCTGGTCGCAAGGGTGCGCAATCGAATTATTCAATCCTGGTGGCTGACGATGTTGATCACGTTGCCGTCGGGCGCACGCACGAAGAACCTGCGCACCCCCCACGGCTCCGTGGTCAACGGGTGCACGATCTCGAAACCGCGTCGCTGCGCCTCCTCGTATGCCGCCTCGACGTCGTCACCGACATGTACCGAGATCACCGAGTCGACCGGCGAGGTCTCATCACGGGTGACCAACTGCACCACCGCGGCCCCGTCGGGTGATTGCAGGTTCGCCACCCAACCCAGGTTGAACGGTTCGTTGCTCAAACCGAGGTAGTCCATATAGAACGCCCGGGCCTCGGCGATATCGGGAACCGCGAGATTGGCGACGATGCCGGTTGGTCGCATGGCACACTCCTTTAGATTCTCAGGCCCTGAAAGCCCGTCGTCGTGAAATCGATCTGCACGGCCGGGTTCGCGACGGCGGTGATGACGCCGGTCCCGAACGGGCCCGCGGTGTCGAACAACGTGGCGGTGCCCACCGCGATACCGTCTGCGGCCCAATGGGACTCGGCCTGCACACCGACCCAGTCACTCATTGGCAGTCGGGCCAGCGCCACCGTCAGGTCACCGTTGATGTAACCGATCCCGTGCGTGCCCAGGTTGGTGGTCAGGCTCGTCGACTCGGCCAGCATCGCCGCCTTGACGAACGGGGAGTTCGGCTGGCCCGCCACCACATCGATGGCCTTGTCGAGAAACCTTGTTCGAGAAGAATTCTGGTGATCCCCGACCTTCCGGGTCCACCCGACCTCGTCACTGCCGGTGTAGGGCAACACCGACTCATCGGTGTCCGAATGCACGTCCGCGGGGAAGCTGAAATCGGTTGCGGGCGCCCATTGCTCACCCGGGGGCGCCGACGAGCGCCGATACAGCACCAGGGTGGCCCGCGCAACGGTGGTATCCCCCTGCGCCACCTCGCATTCGGCGTTGCGTACCCGACGGCCATCCCGGACCAGCCTGGTGCGCACCTCCGTCGGCTGATTGCGCGCAGCTTTGAACAGGTCGACGGTCAGCCGGGTCGGCATGAACTCAGGCGAACCGTAGGCGATCTCCATGGTGCGGGCCGCCAGGCCGACGATCGCGGGGCCGTTCAGGTGATCGTCACCCCAGTGGCTGTTCGCGTACTTCTGCGGCAGAAAGTGGCCGTCCTTCGGCTCGAAATGCGCGGGGCGATCGGTCATCTGCGCATCATCGCACATGCACTGAGAGGGGCCCCGGGTCATCAGCTGACCTGGGCGGGCACCGCCGGGGTGGTGCGGGCGCCCGCGCGGGCAGCGCCGATTCCGGCCGCCACCACGAACGCGATCCCGACCACCGCCAGCGGTCCCGGCACCTGCTGCAGGATCACCATTCCGATCAGCATCGCGAACGCGGGTTCCAGGCTCATCAGGGTGCCGAATGCGGCGGCGTCGAGTTTGCGCAACGCAAGGAACTCCAATGTGAACGGCACGACGGGCAACAGCACCGCCAGGCCGGCGCCGAGCAGGAGCAGCTCGGGGGTCATCCGGCCGAACACCGACGGCCCGACGGCGAGGGTGGCCACCAGACCGGCGACGGGCATGGACACCGCCAACCCGTTGATTCCTGCCACGTCGTCGCCGACGCGCTGGGTCAGCAGAATGTAAGCCGCCCAGCACATCCCGGCACCGAGGGCGAACAACACCCCGATCGGATCGACGGCTCCCGCCCACGGTTGGGTCAGCAGCACCACACCGAGCGCAGCCAGCGCAGGCCAGATCACCCGCCGGCCACCCCGGCCCATCGCGACGGCCACCCCGAGCGGGCCGAGGAATTCCAGTGCGCTGGCGGTCCCCAACGGAATCCGGGAGACGGCGGCCATGAACAGCAAGGTGATCGTCGCGGTCACCACGCCCAGTGCCACGCACACCGCGAACGTCCGGCCGGTGAACGCACTGGGCCGCGGGCGGATCACCGCCAACACGATCACGCCTGCCCAGGCCAGTCGGAGCCAGGCGGCCCCCTCGGCGCCGATGGTGTCGATCAGCGACACCGAGATGGCCAGCCCCACCTGCACACAGAACATGGCGCTCAGCGCCAACAACGCTCCCGACCGAGTCGGACCAGTACTCACCCCAGCATTGAACGCGGGCCTAACCGTTCATGTCCACGTGATTTTCGTGGGCATATCGTTCAGAAAATCTGAACAAACACGCTACGTTCCGCAGAAGGTGCGGTAATCGGTGAAGTCCTCCGGCGGTCCGGCCGCATAGCGGTCCAGACCCGGTCGTTCCTGGTACGGCGCGGCCAGCACGGCCAGCAGCGCGCGCAGCGGCGTCAGGTCCCCGGCGGTCGCCGCGGCGAGCGCCTCCTCGACGAGGTGATTGCGGGGAATGTAGACCGGGTTGACCCGATCCATCGCGTCGGCATCCGGGCTCAGCGCAAGCCACCGCTGCGCCCAGGCGTCGAAACCTGCGATGTCGAGGAACAGTCCGCGCGCAGGTTCGATGTCGCCACGGGCGGCCTTGGCCAGCTGCCGGAAGAACGACGGGTAGTCCACCCGGCTCTGCTGCAACTGGTCGAGGAGTTCTTCGGTCAACGCCGTGGCGAGCGCAGGGTCGACACCGTCGGTCAACCCCAGCTTGGCCCGCATCCCCGCCGACCAGGCGTCCTGGTACCGCGTGCCGAACGCGCCGAGCGCCTCGGTGGCCACCTCGACGGCCCGCTCGCTGTCGTCGGAAATCAGCGGCAGCAGTGCTTCGGCGAAGCGGGCCAGGTTCCACAGCGCCGCTGCGGGCTGATTGCCGTAGGCGTAGCGGCCGCCGGTGTCGATGGAACTGAACACCGTGCGCGGGTCATAGGCGTCCATGAAGGCACACGGCCCGTAGTCGATGGTTTCGCCGGAGATGGTCATGTTGTCCGTATTCATCACGCCGTGGATGAAGCCGACCAGCATCCACTGGGCCACCAGCTCGGCCTGGGCGGACAGGACGGCGTCGAACAGCGCGAGGTAGGGCTGCTCGGCGTCCGCGGCGCTCGGGTAGTGCCGGGCGATCGCATGATCGGCCAGGCTCTGCAACAGCGCACGGTCGCCGCTCGACGCGGCGTACTGGAAACTGCCGACCCGCAGGTGGCTGCTGGCCACCCTGGCCAGCAGTGCGCCGGGCAGTTGGGTCTCCCGCCACACCTCCCGGCCGGTCGCCACCACCGCGAGCGACCGGGTGGTGGGGATGCCCAATGCGTGCATCGCCTCGCTGATCACGTACTCGCGCAGCATCGGGCCGACCACGGCCAGCCCGTCCCCGCCGCGGGCGAAGGGAGTGCGGCCGGAGCCCTTCAGATGCAGATCGCGCAGGTGGCCGTCGACGTCCAGCAGCTCCCCGAGCAGCAGCGCCCGGCCGTCGCCGAGTCTGGGCTGGAACCCGCCGAACTGGTGTCCGGCATAGCCCTGCGCCACCGGGGTGGCCCCGCTCGGCACTGCGGCACCCACCAGCAGGGCGAGGCCGTCCGGGCTGCGCAGCCAGGCCGGATCGAGGCCGAGTTCGTTCGCCAGTGGCTCGTTGAGGGCGAGCAGCTGCGGGTCCGGGGCGGCCTCGGCCTGCCACGGCACTGCCATCTGCGGGAGCTCGCGGGCGAACAGGTCGCCCAGGATCACGCCGGTAACCGGGGAAATGCTCACCCCACCCAGCCTACGGGCGGATCCGGCCGTACGTTCAGGGGTTTGCCAGGTGACGGCCGTCACCATCGCCGGTATCCGCCCACCGCAGCGCCCGTAACAGGTACTGACACCTTGACCGGACAGCACTGTTGCTGCCAATCGACCATCAGATGCTGCCACCGGAATTAAACCGCTGACCTGCCGGTTAAACACACCAGACCGGTAAGAAGGTTCACCACTTCAGAGCCGGCAGAACGTCCGAACCGCGTATTTGGCACCACGGCTCGAACACAGACATCAAGAGCCAAGAGGAGCACGACCATGAAGAATCTCGGATTTGCCGCTGTTATCGCCGGTGGATTGACTGCCGCAGTGTTGGGCTTTGCAGGCCCGGCGCAAGCCGCCATCCAGACCGTGCCCGCCGTATCGACCGCATCGATCATCGTCCCGGCCGGAATCGACCATCAGACGTGGATCAACGACATCACTCCCCATGTGAATGTCCCGCAGGTCGACACCAGCGTCCACAACTAACTGGCAACGCGAAAGAGGGGCACCCCGGCGGGTGCCCCTCTTTTGTTGTCTTCGTGCAGTGACAGGACGGAAAGACGCCGGATTGTTCAGCATTCATGGACAATCTGGCGATGGATACCCGTCGCTTGCGCCTCCTGCTGGCGCTGTCCCGGCTGGGCTCGATGCGTGAAGTCGCCGACGCCTACCGGCTCACCACGTCGACGGTGTCCCAGCAGATCGCAGCCTTGGCCAAGGAGACGAATTCCCAGCTGATCGAGCCTGCCGGCCGCCGGGTGCGACTCACGCCCGCAGGCCTGCGACTGGCCGAGCACGCGGTGACGATCCTCGCTGCTGTCGACGCCGCGCGCCTCGACCTCGACCCCGCTGCCGAACCAGCGGGAACAGTGCGGGTGGGCGGCTTCGCCACCGGCATCCGGGTGTCACTGATGCCGGTGCTGGCCGAACTGGCCGGCACCCACCCGAACGTCGAAGTGGTGATCAGCGAGTACGAACCCGTCGAAGCCTTCGCGCTGCTGGCCGACGACGCGCTGGACCTCGCGATGGCCTATGACTACAACCTGGCTCCTGCCGCGGCCGACGCCGTGCTCGAAGCCGTGCCGCTGTGGTCGACAGCGTGGGGCCTCGGCGTCCCCTGCGACGATCCGTCCGCGGCGACCGTCGGCAGCCCGACCGACCTTGCCGCGTACGCCGACCGTCGGTGGATCGTCAACTCCCGCAACACCGCCGACGAGGACGCGGTCCGCACCCTGGCGTCGCTGGCCGGTTTCAGCCCGCAGATCTGGCATCAGATCGACAGCCTCGACCTGGTCGAAGACCTGATCGCAGCGGGATACGGCGTCGGATTGTTGCCGGCAGGCAGGCCGACGCGCTCCGGGGTGACTGTGTTGCCGATCGCCGATCCCGAGATCGTGATGACCGCCTACGCCGTCACCCGCCGCGGTCGATCGACCTGGCCCCCGCTGCGCCTGCTGCTCGACCGGCTCCGGCCCACGTCGGCCTCGGTCCCGCCCGCCCGGGGGTACTGGCCGCGCACGGCCACCGAACCCGCCTGAGGCACGAAAATGCGGCGGCGAAAAGCCCGATCAGTATTGTTGTGCCCGATATCGGCCACAATGTCGTGGGTTCAACCGGCCAAACGCCTCGGATTCCATTGCCGAAATGAAAATTCGTGACGGAATCGGTTGCGGCCGCCCCCGCGATGGGTGATTGTTTTACTCACGGCGGTCCGAACCCTGCCCGGGTCGGACCAACGATGCACGAGGAGGACTGTCCTGACGAAAACCGGCACCGAAGCCACAGACCAGAAACAGGGACAGCACGGTACGACCCGCAAATCGGGTGGCCCGGTCATCGAGATCGATCACGTCACCAAGCGCTTCACCGACTACGTCGCGGTAGCCGACGCCGACTTCTCCATCGCCTCCGGCGAGTTCTTCTCCATGCTGGGGCCGTCGGGCTGCGGCAAGACCACGACGCTGCGGATGATTGCCGGCTTCGAGACACCGACCGAGGGCTCGATCCGGCTCGAAGGCGAAGACGTCTCCCGGGTCCCCCCGCACAAGCGCAACGTCAATACCGTCTTCCAGCACTACGCACTCTTCCCGCACATGTCGGTGTGGGACAACGTGGCCTACGGCCCACGCAGCCTCAAACACAACAAAGCCGAGGTCAAGCGCCGCGTCGACGAACTGCTCGACGTCGTCCGGCTCACCGATTTCGCCCAGCGCCGGCCGGCCCAGCTCTCCGGCGGCCAGCAGCAGCGTGTCGCGCTGGCCAGGGCCCTGGTCAACTACCCCAGCGCCCTCCTGCTCGACGAACCCCTCGGCGCCCTGGACCTCAAGCTCCGCCACGTCATGCAGTTCGAGCTCAAGCGAATCCAGCGCGAGGTCGGCATCACGTTCGTCTACGTGACCCACGACCAAGAAGAAGCACTGACGATGAGCGACCGGATCGCAGTGATGAACGCAGGCAACGTCGAGCAGATCGGCTCCCCCACCGAGATCTACGACCGACCCTCGTCGGTGTTCGTGGCCAGCTTCATCGGGCAGGCCAACCTGTGGCTCGGCAAGCAGACCGGTATGTCGGGCGAGTTCGCCGAGCTCTCGGTCCTCGGCACGACGCTGCGGGCTCGTCCCGGTGACACCAAGATCGAATCCGGTGGGCAGGCCACCTTGATGGTGCGCCCCGAGCGGGTGCGGGTGTCGATGGACCAACCGTCGGGTGGTGTCGTTTCCGTCCGTGCGACGGTCACCGACCTGACGTTCCAGGGTCCCGTCGTGCGGCTGCAACTCGCGGCGGCGGACGACTCGCCCATCCTCGCGCACATCGGTGCCGAGCAGGAATTGCCGCTGCTGCGTCCCGGCGATCAGGTGTTCGTCAGCTGGGCGCCTGAGGCCTCGCTGGTTCTCCCGGCGGCCGACATTCCCACCACCGAGGACCTCGAAGAGATGCTCGACGACTCCTAGATTCCGTCGCTCCCCACGTCTGACCCTTGATCACGGACCAACGAAAGGCACTGCCGCCATGGCCCCCAGAGAAGATTTCGACCCCCGACTGTTGGCCCGTCTGGCCAACAACCGCACCTCACGACGCCGGTTCATCGGCGGCGGCGCCGCCGCGGCAGCGGGACTGGCCCTGGGCGGGTCCTTCCTCGCCGCCTGCGGTTCCGACAGTGGCTCGGGTGGCGGCAGCACCGCCGCATCCGCACCCCCCGACGACGGCTCACCCGCCTCCGGCACCCTGCGGGTCTCCAACTGGCCGCTGTACATGGCCGACGGTTTCGTGGCTGCCTTCCAGAAGGCGTCCGGGCTGACCGTCGACTACAAGGAAGACTTCAACGACAACGAGGAGTGGTTCGCCAAGAACAAGGAGCCGTTGTCGCGCAAGCAGGACATCGGCGCCGATCTCGTGGTGCCGACCCAGTTCATGGCGGCTCGCCTCAACGGCCTCGGCTGGCTGAACCCGATCAACCACGACCGGGTGAAGAACTTCGCCAACCTGCGTCCCGATCTGCTCAACTCCAGCGTCGACCCCGGCCGCAAGTTCTCCGCGCCCTACATGACCGGCCTGACCGGCCTGGCCTACAACAAGGCGGCCACCGGCCGGGCGATCACCAAGATCGACGACCTGTGGGATCCGGCGTTCAAGGGCAAGGTCAGCCTGCTCTCCGACATGCAGGACGGCCTCGGCATGATCATGCTGTCCCAGGGCAGCTCGCTGAGCGACCCCACCGAGCAGACCGTGCAGAAGGCCGTGGACCTGGTCAAGGAGCAGAAAGACAAGGGCCAGATCCGCCGCTTCACCGGCAACGACTACGCCGACGACCTGGCCGCGGGCAATATCGCCATCGCCCAGGCGTATTCGGGCGACGTGGTGCAGCTCAAGGCCGACAACCCAGACCTGGAATTCATCGTTCCCGAATCCGGCGGCACCAACTTCATCGACACCATGGTGATCCCGTACACCACGCAGAACCAGAAGGCCGCCGAGGCGTGGATCGACTACATCTACGACCGGGCCAACTACGCCAAGCTCGTCGCCTTCGTGCAGTACGTGCCGGTGCTGTCGGATATGGCGGACGAACTGAACAAGATCGATCCCGCGTTGGCCTCCAACCCGCTGATCAACCCGCCGCAGTCCACCATCGACAACATGAAGGACTGGACGACGCTCACCGACGAGCAGACTCAGGCGTTCAACACCGCGTACGCCGCCGTCACCGGCAGCTGAGATGGCGGGGGTAGCCAGCAGCAATCGGCAGCGGAGCAAGATCGCTCCGTATCTGATGATCTTGCCCGCGCTTGCGTATCTGGCGATCTTCTTCGTGGTGCCGTTCTGGTCGCTGTTCCGGACGTCGCTGTCGACGTCCGGCGGTTCGATCTACATGCCGACGCTGACGTTCGCCTGGGATTTCAGCAATTACGGTCACGCGTTCTCGGCGTACCAGGATCAGATCCTGCGTTCGCTCGGGTACGCGTTCACCGCAACCGTTGTGTCGCTGCTGATTTCGTACCCCCTGGCCTACGTCATCGCCTTCAAGTCCGGGCGCTACAAGAACCTGTTGCTCGGGCTGGTCATCCTGCCGTTCTTCGTCACCTTCCTGATCCGCACGTTGGCCTGGAAGACCATCCTGGCCGACGACGGTCTGGTGGTGAGCACGCTGAACTCCCTCGGATTGCTCAGCGACGGCCGCCTGCTGTCCACCGCCTGGGCCGTGATCGGCGGACTGATCTACAACTCGATGACGTTCATGATCCTGCCGCTGTACGTCAGCCTGGAGAAGATCGACCCGCGACTGCTGGAGGCGTCAAAAGACTTGTACTCCTCCAACACTCGCGCCTTCAGCAAGGTGATCCTGCCGTTGTCGATGCCCGGCGTGCTGGCGGGCAGCCTGCTGGTGTTCATCCCGGCGATGGGTGACTTCATCAACGCCGACTACCTGGGCAGCACCCAGACGACCATGATCGGCAATGTCATTCAGAAGCAGTTCCTGGTGGTCAAGGACTATCCGGGCGCGGCGGCACTGAGCTTCCTGCTGATGGCGCTGATCCTCGCCGGGGTGCTGTCCTACACCCGGGCCCTCGGTACGGAGGATCTGGTATGACCCTGCAGGAGGCGACCGCGGTCCTGGACGCGATCGACACCAAGAAGTCCAAGACCAAGCGTGGTCTGGGCGGCGGGAAGCTCGGCGACCTCGCTCTGAAGGTGATCGCCGGGCTGGTGATGCTCTACATCTTCCTGCCGATCTTCGTGATCGTGCTGTTCTCGTTCAACCATCCCGCAGGCAAGTTCAACTACAGCTGGCAGGGCTTCACGCTGGACAACTGGGCGCATCCGTTCAAATATCCGGCGCTGACCCACGCGATGCGGATGAGCCTCGAGGTGGCGGCCCTGTCCACCTTGATCGCCCTTATCCTCGGCACCCTGCTGGCCATCGCCCTTGTCCGCCAACGTTTCCGGGGCAGCAAAGCGGTCGAGACGTTCCTGGTGCTGCCGCTGACCGCCCCCGAGGTGGTGATGGGCGCCTCGCTGCTGACGTTGTTCCTCGATCTCGGCTGGGCCACCGGGTTCGGCACCATTCTGATTGCGCATGTGGCGTTCGAGATCAGTTTCATCGCGATGACGGTGCGGGCCAGGGTGCGCGGGTTCGACTGGACGCTTGAAGACGCCTCGATGGATCTGGGCGCCAGCCCCACCCGGACCTTCTTCAAGGTGACGCTGCCGCTGATCGTGCCCGGCATCGTCGCGGCCGCCATGTTGTCGTTCGCGCTGTCGCTCGACGATTTCATCATCACATACTTCGTCAGCGGCTCGACGGTGACCTACCCGCTGTTCGTCAACGCGGCGGTCAAGGCCGCGGTGCCACCACAGATCAACGTGATCGCCACCGCGATCCTGGTGATCAGCCTGATCGTCATCGGGGTGGGCACGCTGTACCGGCGCAAGAAAGACGTCTAGCCCGGGTCGGCCGCAACCCGCCGTTTGCCCAGCTCAATAGCGGGGTACAGAAATTGACATGGTCGACAGTCGAGTTCACGGTGCGGTGGATCGGGCAACAAGTACGGACGCCTTCGAGAAGGCGGCGCGGGCCGGTTACGCAGTCAGCGGTGTCCTACACCTGCTGATCGCCTACATCGTCGCGATGCTGGCGTTCGGCGTCGGCGGCAACGCCGATCAGTCCGGGGCGCTGGCCACCCTGGCCAGCAAGCCGTTCGGTGCCGTCGCGCTCTGGATCGCCGCGGTCGGCCTGTTCGGTCTGGCCCTGTGGCGCATCGCGGAGACGGTGGTGGGATCGCATCCCAATGATCCCACCGACAAGGACAAGGGCTTCGAGAAG
>JBEVHL010000714.1:0-4830 GCA_040511255.1 Mycobacterium sp.
CGATGAATTCTGCGCCGCGGCCGGGTCTAAGCACTGAGGCAGTCGAATCGTGCGACGAAACGGAGTGGGTGCGTGAGTAGAACCAACCTGTCGATGTCAATGTCCGCCGACGGTTACGTCGCCGGGCCCGCGCAGAGTCTCGACGAGCCGCTGGGGATCGGCGGGCGGGACCTGCACGACTGGCATCTCGGCCCAGCGGCGGATCACCCGGTGAACAAGCAGGTGGTCGCCGACATGATGGCGGGCATGGGCGCAACCATCATGGGCCGCAACATGTTCGGTCCCATCCGTGGCGAGTGGGCCGACTCGCAGTGGAAGGGGTGGTGGGGCGATGAGCCGCCCTACCACTGCCCGGTCTTCGTCCTGACCCACTACGCGCGCGACTCCATCGAAATGGCCGGTGGCACCACCTTCCACTTCGTCACCACCGGTATCGAATCCGCCCACGAGCAGGCCAGGGCCGTGGCAGGCGACCGGCCGATCTCCATTGCCGGCGGTGCATCGTGCGGCCGGCAGGCGATCCAGGCCGGCCTGGTGAACGAGATCGATCTCCAGATCAGTCCGGTGCTGCTCGGGGCAGGCGAGCGTCTGCTCGACGGGTTCGCCCCGGGTTCACCGACATTGGCACTCGTGCGGGTGCTCGAGGCCCCCGGCGTGGCGCATCTGCGCTACCGCGTCGTCAACTAGTCGGGTAGGTCGATCGTCGTGGTGACCGACACCAGGGCGGGAACCGCCGGCGCGGAGGAGAACCCGAACCGCACCGGCGGCCGCAGGTCGGCCAGGCCACCGAGATCGGTGCCGCGAAATTGGCCGCTCAGCTCGGCAACGCTCCGGGTGCGGCGCACTCCGTAGAACTCGCGGCGGCCATTTCCTGCCGTGCCCGCAGTGTGCACGCCCGGCATCAGCCGGGCGGCAACGGGATTGATCACTTTCAGCCACAGCGGTGCCGTCGCCAGGGGCCCGGGTACCAGACGCAACAGCTTGTCGAACGCGCCGGGACCACCGAGCCGACAGGTGACGTCGAGTCCGGGTGCGGTGACGGCGAAGACGGTGTCGGAATGCTCGACGGTCACCGGCCCGATCTCGACGGCATCGAACGAGTACGTGGACGAGATGAAGTCAGCGACAGCGTCGTTGGGTGCCAACAGGATTCGTTGACCGTCACCGGTTTCCACCATCACGTCGGCGAACCGGCCGAACGGGGAGGTCAGCCACGAGCCGACGACCATCCGCACACCCGCCGAGCTGCCCAATCCGGCGATGTGGCCGGTGAACACGGTGCGCGTCAAAAGGTCAGCGAGCTTTCTTCCGTCAGCACCCGGAAATCGGTGTCGGTCATCTCGGTGAGCCGGCCGTAGTAGATGCCCCTGGCCTCGGGGGCGACCACGCCCTGGTGGATGGGCACCGCATGGGTGGGCGCGACGGCCCGCAGATACTCCACGGCCTCGGAGATTTTCATCCACGGCGCAGCCGCCGGGGTGGCCAGCACCTGCACCGGTTCGCCGGGCAGGAACAGCGCGTCACCCGGGTGCATCAGCCGTGCTGGATGGCCCTCATCGCCGACCAGGTACGAAATGTTGTCGATCACAGGGATTTCCGGATGGATCACGGCATGTTGGCCACCCACCCCGCGGATGGTCAGGCCGTCGACGGTCAACACGTCACCGACATGCACTGCCGTCCAGGCCTCGCCGAGCTGCGCCGCGGTCTGCGGGTCGGCATACAGCGCGGCATCGGGGTTGGCTTCGAGCAGCGCCGGCAACCGCGCCTGATCGGCATGATCGGGGTGCTGATGGGTGATCAGGATCGCCGACAGGCCCGTGACGCCCTCGAAGCCATGCGAGAAATTACCGGGGTCGAAGAGGATGGTGGTATCGGCGAAGCTCGCCAAAAGGCATGAATGGCCGAAATGCGTCAAGTCCATGCCTACGATTGTGCGCCAGGGGGTGCGTCATGGTTCGGGTGATCGTGGCAGCGATGTGTGTCGGGTTATTGGTCGGTGGCGGGGTGGTCAGTGCGCCGCAGGCCGGGGCCCGACCCGAGACGTGCCCGCCCACCTGTGATCAGATCCCCGCGACCGCTTGGCCCGCAGGCGCCGACATCCCGCTGGACGCGGTGTATCACTGGCCGGCGCTGGCCGGGCTGGCGGTCCCCGCGCCTGCGCCCCGCTTCCGGTTCGAAGAACTCTGCGGCACCCCGCAGCTGCCCAACAATCCGCGGGGTTTCGCCATCACGGAGAAAGCCGTGGTCAGCCAACCCCCTGGGCAGTGGCAAATGCAGGCCCAGGTGATGCATTGGCGCGGGGACACCAGCACCGGCGGGCAGTCCGCGCAATCGGTGTTCAACGGGGCCACGGTGGGGCTGCGACTGTGCCAGCTGACCGAACCGCAGTTCAATGTGTCGTTCACCACCGATCGGCCGGACCGGATGGCCGCGGTGTTCACCGGGCCGGTGGTGATGCACCAGTATTTGCTGGCGCACCCACAGAGCAGCACCGTCAGCGAACTGGTGTTGTGGACCACCCCTGCCGTGGGTGCGCCACCGGAGGTGCCGTGGCCCACGGTGCCGGACGCGCACGTGTTCGACGCGATGGCACAGCCGCTGTGCGGGGCCTACCTGTCCTCGTGTGGGTAGAGTTGACCAGGTAAATGTGCACCTGGCTGCCGCGTGGACGACGATGCGGCGCAACAGACAAGGAGCCCTGCGTGGCCCGGGTAGTTGTTCATGTGATGCCGAAGGCCGAGATCCTTGATCCGCAGGGGCAGGCCATTGTCGGCGCCCTCGGCAGGTTGGGGCACGCCGGTATCTCAGAAGTGCGGCAGGGCAAGCGTTTTGAACTCGAAGTCGATGACAGCGTGGGTGACAAAGCGCTGGCCGAAATCGCCGAGTCGTTGCTCGCCAACACCGTCATCGAGGATTTCACGGTCAGCAGGGAAGCCGAGGAACTGAAGTGACCACACGCGTAGGCGTCATCACTTTTCCCGGCACGCTCGACGACATCGACGCCGCCCGCGCCGCCCGCGCGGTGGGGGCCGAGTCGGTCAACCTCTGGCACGCCGACGCCGATCTGAAGGGCGTCGACGCGGTGATCGTGCCCGGCGGGTTCTCCTACGGGGACTACCTGCGCTGCGGCGCCATCGCCAAGTTCGCGCCGGTGATGGGTGAGGTGATCGCGGCCGCGGGCGAGGGCATGCCCGTGCTGGGCATTTGCAACGGTTTCCAGGTGCTCTGCGAGGCCGGTCTGCTGCCGGGGGCGCTGACCCGAAACGCCGGCCTGCATTTCATCTGCCGGGACGTCTGGCTGGAGGTGGCGTCGTCATCCTCGGCGTGGACCACCCGCTACGAGCCGGGCGCTGACGTGCTGGTGCCGCTGAAGTCGGGGGAGGGCCGCTACGTCGCCTCCGATGCCGTGCTCGACGAACTCGAGGGCGAAGGCCGGGTGGTGTTCCGCTACCGCGAGAACCTGAACGGCTCGATGCGCGATATCGCCGGCATCAGCTCGGCCAACGGCCGCGTCGTCGGTCTGATGCCCCACCCCGAGCACGCCACCGAGGCCCTGACCGGGCCGTCCGATGACGGGCTGGGGATCTTCTACTCCGCGCTGGACGCCGTACTGACCGCTTAGGCGGCGGCCGGGTTCATCGCCCGTGAGCCGCCACCGACGGTCAACACCTCACCGTTGACGTAGCCGGCGGCCGGCGAGACCAGGAACGTCACCGCGTTGGCGATCTCGTCGGCTTCCGCGGTGCGACCCAGCGCGGTCAACCGACCCAGCCCCTCGACCAACTCTGATTCGAACGCCTCGGTGCCCAGCGTGTGCGTCGGGCCGGGGGCGGCGGCGTTGACCCGCACGCCCGACCGGCCGAACTCGTCGGCCCACAACTTGGTCAGCAGTTCCAGGGCGGCCTTGCTGGCGCCGTAGATACCGGCACCGACGGCCGGCGTGCTGGCCACGACGGTGGTCACGTTGACCACTGAACCGCCGCCGCGCTCGATCATTCCCGGTACCAACTTCTGCACCAGGATGTACGGCGCGCGCAGATTGGCGTTGATGTGGTCGTCGAAATCGGCGTCGCTGGTCTCGAAGGTGGGGGCGAAGCGGTAGATGCCCGCGTTGTTCACCAGGATGTCGACGGCGCCAGCCTCGGCGGCGAGTCTGCGTACATCGTCGGCGCTCGATACGTCGGCAGCAATGAAACGCGCTGTGCCGCCGGCATTCTCGATATCCTGCACGGCCTTGGCACCGCGTTCGGCGTTGCGGCCGTGCACGATCACCTCGGCGCCTTCGGCGGCCAACTGCACCGCGATCGCATAGCCGATGCCGGCAGTGGCGCCGGTGACGAGGGCTGTCTTGCCGGTAAGTGTCTGAGTCATGAGGCTAGTAAGCCCGGTATCAGACTATTTATTCCAAAACGGGTTCGGCGCGCTCGGTCGCGCTCAGCGCGACCAGCCGCGCCGAAATCACAAGCTCAGGGCGACCGATGCTTCGGCGGTGTAGCTCAGGAACGTCAGGGTCTCCTCCAGGTACAGCTGCACGGTGGTGGCATCGTGCGTCAGGTAGCCGATGGAGACATCGGTGCCCAGCTGCAGATCGAAATCGCCGCCGCGGGTGCTCAACACGAAGGCACCGTCGATGGCGGGCGCCCAGATGATGTCCCCGTCAACCAGCCGGTTGAGGTGCTCGCGGATCGGATAGCCGTTCGCGGTGGTCTCGCTGACCAGGGTGTACACCTCGGCCGACAGCAGCACCGAATACGGGCCGTCGACGCCGGCCAGCCGCAGCGCGGACAGCGCCTGGGAGATGACGTCCGGGATGTCCTTCGGATCAGC
>JBEVHL010000715.1:0-10910 GCA_040511255.1 Mycobacterium sp.
ACAAATTGGATCGGTGATGACGGCTGGCTGGCCGAAATGGATTTGCAGATGCGCGGATTCAACTACCACGGTGACATTCACCGCTGCACAGGCACGGTGACCGCCAAAGGTGCGACCGCCGACGAAGGGGTGACCCTTGAGGTGCGCGCTACGAGTCAGCGAAATGAGGCCACCACCAAGGGCACGGCCACGGTGCTACTTCCATCCAAGGTGACCGGGGCAGTAGTCCTTCCAACACCCAGTGCTGACCTCAAACAGCGCGGGGCGCAGGTTGTTTCACGAATTTCGGGGCGGGTTGGCGACGAGATGCGGCGAATTTATGGAGAGTGAACACCTATGAAGCGACTGATATTCGACCCTGAGCACGACCAAGTGCGGGAAACCGCCCGCCAATTCATCGAGCGCGAGGTCATGCCCAACGCGGAGAAGTGGGAGCGCGACCGAATTGTCGACCGCTCAGCCTATCTTGCAGCGGGCAAATATGGGCTGATCGGATTCAACATGCCCGAGCAGTACGGCGGCGGCGGGTCAGACGATTTCCGGTTCAATGCCGTCATCGTCGAGGAACTCGCCAAATTCGGCTCGGTGACCCCCTCGCTCAGTCTGCAGAACGACATCGTCGGTCCCTATCTGAAAGGACTGGCGACAGCCGAGCAGCAACAACGTTGGCTGCCGGGGTTCATCACCGGCGAGATCATCGGGGCGATCGCGATGAGCGAGCCGGGTGCGGGAAGCGATCTGGCCGGCATCCGCACATCGGCGGTGCGCGACGGTGCTGACTGGATTCTTAACGGCGCCAAGACGTTCATCTCCGCGGGCATCAACTCCGACCTCGTCATCGTGGTGGCGCGCACAGACCCGGACGCGGGTCATAAGGGCTTCTCGCTGCTGGTCGTGGAGCGGGGCATGGACGGTTTTACCCGCGGACGCAAGCTCGACAAGATGGGTCAACACGCCCAGGACACAGCTGAACTGAATTTCGAGAATGTACGCGTGCCGGGTAACAACCTGCTCGGTGAGGAGAACCGCGGCTTCTACCACCTCATGCGTAACCTGCCATCCGAGCGACTCTCGATTGCAGTCGGTGCCGTCGCGGGGGCGCGCGAAACCTGGCGCCAGACATTGCAGTATGCAAAGGACCGCAAGGCATTCGGGCAGCCGATCGGCAGTTTCCAGCACAACCGGTTCGTTCTGGCCGAACTCGACACCGAACTCGATATTGCGGAGCAGTACATCGACCGCTGCCTGCAGGCCGTCCTCGACGGTGATCTCAGCGCCGTCGAGGCTGCTAAGGCGAAGTGGTGGTGCACCGAACTCGCCAAGAAAACGGTCGACGCCTGCGTTCAGCTGCACGGCGGGTACGGATATATGAACGAATACCGTGTGGCAAAGGATTATGCCGACGTCCGGATCCAGACCATCTACGGTGGCACCACCGAAATCATGAAGGACATCATCGGGCGCGACCTCGGGCTTTGACCCTGCCACCTTGTCCGCATGCGGACCGAGTGGCAGGGTGTCATCGGGTCCTGGTCTCTTTCTTGTTGGTCCGTGAATCGCCCTCGGCGCCGGCGTTGCCCAGATGCGTGTAGGACAGTCCGTGGCGCTGGCGAAGGGTCGGGGTCAGGTCGCGGGCCTCCCACAGCGCCCTGACGGTGCCCTGGATCCCCTCGGGGCGGCGGGCGGCAATCTCAGCGGCCAACTGCGCTGCGCGGCTGCGTAATTGGTCGTCGGGAACCACTTCGGTGACCAGGCCGATGCGCAACGCGGTCGCGGCGGTGAGGCGTTCTTCGCTGCCCAGCAAGGCCCACCGCATGACCTCCCCGAAAGGCACGCCGGACGACAGCATGCCCATCGGCTCAAGTGCAGAGACAATACCGGCGTTGGCGTGGGGATCGAAGAACGTTGCCGTGGCGCTGCAAATCGCGAAATCGCATTCGTTGACGAAATACATGGCGCCGCCGGCGACCATGCCGTGCAGTGCCGCGATAACCGGCTTCCAGACCTGGTGCTGTTTGGGTCCGAGAAGCGCGCCGGGGTCTTGCTGATTGAAAATAGTGGAGTGATACCACCAGGGACCCGACGATACGTCGATCCCGGTGCAGAACGCTCGATCGCCGTTCGCGCGCAGCACTGCGACGTGGATAGCGTCATCATCGCGAACGCGGGCCCAAGCTGCGCCGATCTCGTCGGACATCTGCTTGTTGAAACTGTTGAGTCGATCGGGGCGGTTCAATGTCACCGTCGCAACGTGCTCGCTGACCTCGAACTCGATCGTCGACCACTGGTCAGGATCACTCATAGCGCCTCCTCGGCATTGCTTCAGTGCAGGTCTTGGTTCACTGCGATGAAAACAGGTCTAGGTTGCGTCGGCGACCGGGCTGGCGGTCCCGGCCACGGAACGACGACTCGGCAACAAGTCCCAGACATGTTCGACGCCGTTGACGGTGACCACACCGGCGACGCCGGAACGTGAGATCCGCAGATGGGTGACCGAGGCGTAGTCAAGTGGAAATGCGAATAGCCTTGCGGTTCCCAGATAGTCGTGAAGTACCGCGTTGATGACCCCACCGTGGCTGACCACGGCCACAACGTCGTCGCGGGTGGCCGAGGCAACCAGATCACCGACTGCTTGTCGCACTCGGTCACGAAACGCACCTTCGTCGACGCCGTCGGGCAGGAGTCCTTGGGAGATGCGAGACCACTGCGCCGGGTCTTCTTCGCGGAGCTGTTCTAGCGGGATGTATGACGGCAGGTCGCGATCGTATTCGGCGAACCGGTCGTCGATGAGGATGTCGAGCCCGAGAGTGTGAGCAAGTGGGCCTGCGGTCTGGAGGGCGCGACGTTGCGGGCTGCTGACGATACGCACAACGGCGTGACGACCCAGGACGGCTGGTAGGCGCTGCGCCATTTCGTAGCCCAGCGCGGACAATTCCGCGTCGGAGCCCTCACCTGGCTGGCTGCGTAGCGGCAGAGCGTGCCTGATGAACAACAATTCCATTGGTTACCTCATCCTCGGACCGCTCTCGGTGGCCACCGGCCGGCGCACGCGCCGGCCGGTCATACCGCGTCGACGCGGGGGAAGCGGAACAGCCCACGAGCGTTCTGCTCGACCATCTTCCACACCTCGTCGTCTGGCACGTCGACCATCGTCTGTTCGACAACTTTGCGGCTGTTGGGCCAGTTGGAGTCCGAATGTGGGTAGTCGCACTCCCAGGTGATGTTGTCGATTCCGACCGCGTGCCGGTTCTCGACGCCGTGCTGGTCCTCGATGAAACAGCCAAAAATGTGTTTGCGGAACAGATCTGACGGGCGCACCGTCTGATTGATATTCTGATAGTAGCGGTGTTTCTCCCACGTCAAGTCGATGCGCTCAAGCATGTAGGGCACCCATCCGATACCGCCTTCAGAGAGGGCGAACTGTAGATTCGGATGGCGGTGAAAGACCGGGGAGAACAACAGATCAGCGGTGGCGTACATCGAGTTACAGCCGAACAGGGCAATCATGACCGCCATTGGGGCCTCGGGAGCGGTGATCGGTGGCCTGCCCGAAGTTCCAAAGTGCAGGCACAACACCTGCTGATACTCCTCACAGGCATCGAAGAAACGGTCCCAATGGTCGGTGTGGAACGAGGGCAGTCCCAGCGGCACCGGGTTCTCGACAAAGGAGATTGCCCGTGAGCCCCGCGCTGCAGTCCGGGCGACTTCGGCGACACAGAGATCCACATCCCATAACGGCATAATCACCATCGGGATCAGGCGATCCGGCGCAGTTGGGCACCACTCGTCGAGCACATAGTCGTTCCACGCCTGGACACACAGCAACGCCAGCGTCGTGTCGGTCGCGTCGAGAAAGGCTGTGCCGGCAAATTTGGGGAACGACGGGAAACACAGTGCGGCGTGCACCCCGTCGATATCCATATCGCGGATTCGCGACACCGGGTCGTAGCAGCCGGGCAGCATGTCGTCATAGCGCACCGGCTCGGCACCAAACTCCTCCGGCTTTTTTCCGGCGACGGCGTTGAGTCCGATATAGGGATAGATGCGGCCCTCCCACTGCCATACCTGCGCCGGGGGATGCCCCTCGGTCATGACTTTCTCCACGATGCGCGGACCCGTGTCGAGGTAGCGACTTGGGAGGCGATCGGTCCACAGTCGGGGATGCTCGATCAGGTGATCGTCAGTGGAGATGAGTTGCATGTAGTTCTGTAGCGGCATCACGAACTCCTCGTAAAGCTGGGGTGGGGTTACCGGGACAACATCGCGTCCGGGTGTCAGCACCGGTGCGTGCCCAGCGTAGGGCGCCGACAGTCAACGCTTCGAACTTCAAAGTACACTAAGTTAGAGATGTTCAATAGGGTGATGTCAGCAAAAAGCTGGTAGTGGTTACCCGTTGTGGTGGCGAAGTCCGCTGGTGGGCAACGCGTTCCCGGATCGTCTGCTTCAGAGTGTCCAGTCTCAATTCGGTGGAACTAAGTGGGCATCCCGTAGACGGCGACAACGACACTGCGATCCAGACTGTTCTCCGACCACACGCCGATCTGGGTGTTGGCGCAGTTCGACATGATGGCCATGTATGCCGGGTTGTAGTACCACTGGTTCATGATCTCGATTCCGTTGATGGCCAAGGCGGGATTGAGGGCAACGGTCTCGGATGCAATGCCGGGGTAGCCGGCGGCGCGGGCTCGGTCCTGCACGGTGGACCCGTCTGATCCGATGTCACCGTCTAAGGTCCGGTTGTTGACTACATCTTGGGCGTGCCATTGGGCGGCGAGTCGCAGTCGGGGGTCAACCGTGAGGTCGGTGGGACACCCGGCCTGCTGCTGGATCGTGTAGACGTTGACGGCCACACTGTCATTGAGTCGCTTGTTGTCGGCATGGCCGGGGGCCGCTGTCAGGAGCGCAGAGACGACGACTGTGGCAGGCAACGCCATTAGGCGCGCGTAACGCCGTCTGCGATCGCGCTGGTTCACGCAGTGCACCCGCCCAGGTCTCATCGTGGTCAGCCTGCCGTCTTCTCGGCTTGGAGACGGATCGCGGTCAGCATTGTGATCAAGGGGGTGGGGGAGACCACGTCGCGGGTCCCGTCGGCGATGAGTTCGCCGATTGTGTTGTCGGAGTTAGCTTTCAATAGTGGGAAGTCACCGCTGGCGTGGGCGCGCAGTGGGCTGTGTGCGAGGGCGATCGTGGCCAGCCGTGCCAGGTCCGGGGAGTCGCTCTCCGACCACGCAGTCAGCTCAAGGATGCCTTCGCGCACCTCGCCGGCGCCGCCGTCGACGGTCACGAGTCTGCCGTCGAGATGGGCGGCAACGCCGGGGCCGCAGCCGACGACCGCCGGTCTCCCGATCTCACGGCTGACGACCGCAGCGTGACTGGTCGCCCCGCCGATTTCGGTGACGATTCCCTGGGCGGCCAACATTCCCTGGACATCGTCTGGGGAGGTGGAGGTCCGAACGAGGATGACGTCCTCGCCGTCGTCGGCGGCATCGAGCGCCTCGTCGACATCGGTGAAAGCCTTGCCCGACACCACCCCGGGGCAGGCCGGCAGGCCTTTGGCCAACAAGGGTGCGGCCAGGCGGGTTTCAGGCTGCAGTGATGGCAGCAGCAATGTCTCAATGTGTGCCGGGCTCACTCGCAGCAGGGCGTCGATATCACCGATCAACCCTTCATCGCGCAATTGCAGCGCCAGTCGCACCGCTGCTTGCGCTGAGCGTTTGGCGACCCGCGTCTGCAGCAGCCACAGCTTGCCCTCTTCGACGGTGTATTCGATGTCCTGGATGTCGGTAGCCAAACCTTCGAGAGTGCGCGCCGACTCGATTAACGCGTCATAGATTTGGGGCTGTTCGGTGCGCAACGCGCTCACCGGCTCGCAATCGAAATTGCCCGAGACCACGTCTTCGCCTTGGCCGCCCGGGAGCCATTCGCCAAACGGCTCGTTGTCACCGGTCATGGGGTTCCGGCTAAACAGCACTCCGGTGCCGGACTTGCGCTCCATGTTTCCGAACACCATGGCTTGAATGACAACCGCTGTTCCGCCGAGTTGATCGAGGCCGTGGTGGGCGCGGTAAGCGTTGGCTCTGGCACCGTTCCACGAGGAGAACACTGCTTCGATAGCTCCACGTAGCTGGTCGAGGGGATTGTCGGGCACCGAACGTCGCTGATCATCGCCGAGCACGATTCGCCGATACATATGGCAGAACCGGGCGCGGGTGTCTTGGGCGAAGGCCGGGCTGATCATCTGAGCCAGAGCGTCTTCGACCGCGTCGTCGATACCGAGATCCAGAACGGTGTCGAGCATGCCGGGCATGGACTGGGCGGCACCGCTGCGCACGCTGACCAGGAGCGGGCGGGGCCCGCGTCCGAAGGTGCGGGAGGTCTCCGTCTCCAACCAGCCCAGTCGGTGGAGCACGATCGGCCAGAGGGTAGACATCGCCTGTTGCGGGTCGGCGAAGAACTGTGCGCACGCCTCGGTGGTGATGCAGAACGCCGGAGGTACAGGAAGGCCGTTGCGGCGCATGGCATCGATGCCGTAGCCCTTGTTGCCCAGAATCTCCCGCGGCAACTGGGCATTGCCATCCAACAACACCACGAGCGGGTGGTCTGCCACCATGTCACTTCCCTCCAGTAGTGCGCGTGTCATGGCTCTCCTCTTGACGTTCGAGATGACTGTGTGTGTGTGCTACCGCACAATGCCAGATATGCTGACACATATCCAACCAAGTTATAGATGAAGGAACCTGATTTGATGCCCCCGATCGGAGTTCATGGAAAGAAGGTTCGTCATGACAGTCGGTAGCGAAACCGCCGTCGCGAAGGTTGAGCCGTTCCCGACTGAGGGCCCAGGAACCTTTCGCCCGTATGTCAACGGGTGTTGGCTCGACGACACGGCCGTGCAGAACACGGTCATCGATCCGGCAACCGAAGATGTCGTCGCAATCGGCTATGACGGGGATGCTTCCTCGATGTCGGCGGCCGTGGCCGCCGCGCGCGCCGCGTTCGACACCGGTCCGTGGGGCACGATGAGTGGAGCAGGACGCAAGCGGCATCTCCAGCGCCTTTACGACGCACTGGACAGCCGTCGCGCGAAGATCGCCCGCCTGGTGACCGCCGAAACCGGTGCGCTGCCTGCGGTGGCGTCAGCATTTCACGTCGGCGTGGCGATGGAGCACTTCGCGTGGGGGGTTGAACAGGCCGACCGCGATTGGCTCGAAGTCGTCCACCCTTTATCGGGCGGCGCGATTGTGGGCAGCGGCGTCATCCTGCGTGAGCCGTGCGGCGTCGTCGGCGCCATCAGCGCCTACAACTTTCCGTTCTTCCTCAATCTCGCCAAGCTCGGCGGCGCGCTGGTGACCGGGAACACCATGGTCCTCAAGCCCAGCCCGATGACGCCCCTGGAGGCGTTCTTGTTTGCCGAGGTGGCCGAGGAAGCCGACCTTCCGCCGGGCGTGCTCAATATCGTTTCCGGGGATGTCGAGGCAACGCAGGCATTGACTTCAGACCCGCGGCTTGACGTCATCAGTTTCACCGGTTCCGATCGGGTCGGCGGGCTGATAGCCGCCCAGGCCGCGCCCAACATCACCCGCACTCTGCTCGAACTCGGTGGGAAGTCTGCGCTCATCGTGCGCGCGGACGCCGACCTGGACGCCGCGGTGGCCTATACCGTCGCCCAACTCACGGTTCAGGCCGGTCAAGGGTGCGCGCTATGTACGCGCCAGCTGGTACACCGTTCGATCTATGACGAATTTGTCGCCCGCCTGGCCGCTGCGATGGCAATGGTCAAGACAGGTGATCCCCGTCAGTCGGGCGTCATGATGGGCCCGCTGATCCGCGAATCGCAGGTCCGTAAGGTCGAGCAGTACGTCGACATGGCACGCGACAGCGGTGCAGAGGTCGTTACCGGTGGCCGCCGTACGCCAGGCTTGGATCGCGGCTTCTTCTATGACCCCACCGTCGTGATCGGTGTGGACAATGGCGCGCGGATTGCGCAAGAAGAGATCTTCGGGCCGGTCGGGGTGGTCATGGCGTTCGACGACGACCACCAGGCTGTCGCCATGGCCAATGACAGCCCCTTCGGGCTGGGTGGGCACATCTACAGCGCCGACACTGCGACCGCTTTCGCCATGTGCCGGCGGATCCGGTCGGGGTATTTGGCCATCAACGGGGGCGCCGGCGGGATGCACCCCGAGTTGCCTTTCGGCGGATATAAGCGCAGCGGCATCGGCCGCGAATACGGCGTAGACGGCCTTCGCGCGTTCCAGCAGACGAAGTCGATCTCGTTCCGCGTCGGTTGATCTCGCCGGCGGCGGACCGACGCGCGAGGTACCGGAAGTGGACACAATGACCTTCGAGAGAGTTAACTTAGTTATCGATGTGGCCGCCAATCTAGGGACGGAAGTACCACCTAGCGGGCTACCGGGAAAGCAGGGTTGTCATGAAAGTTCGTCTCGAAGCCTCGAAGTGCGCCGGGCACGCCCAGTGCTACGCCGCCGATCCCGATCTCTTCCCGATCGACGACTCCGGTTATTCGACATTGGAGGCGCATGAGGTCAGCCCGGGTGATGAGCGAGCGACGCGGGAGGGCGTAGCCGCTTGCCCCGAGCTCGCACTGGTCATCGACGATGACAACTGACTCCGGCATGGAATCGACAACTTGGCGACCGCGTCTTGAGCAGTTGCTCGCCGACTACGGGCAACGGTCAGCCGCTACCGCCGAGACCGCGAAACGCACTGGTGTCAAACCGGACCGGATCGCCGTGGCTCGCGCTTGGCACGCTGAGCTCGTCGACCATCATCTCGCCGGCCCAGGATGGCCAAGCGAAGTCGGCGGCTTGGAACTGTCGCTGGAAGATCAGCTTGACTATTACCGCCTCACGACAGCGGCCGGGGTGCCCCCACATCCGTGCCCACTGTCATTCATTGTGGCGCCAACCTTGATCAAACACGGTTCACCGCAACAGAAGAAGCGCTTCCTCACGCCACTGCTGCGGGCCGACGAGTTCTGGTGTCAGGGCTTTTCCGAACCGGGTGCAGGCAGCGACCTGGCGTCACTGTCGACCAGAGCGGTCCGCGACGGCGATGTCTATCGGATCAATGGTCAAAAGGTGTGGACGACCATGGCCGACCGCGCCGACTGGATGTTTGCCCTAGTCCGTACTGGGGAGCCGGGGCGCAGCGCTGACGGCATCACTTACCTACTAATCCCGATGGACAGTGACGGCATCACGATCCGCCCGCTCCACGATATCAGCGGCGGCGCTCACTTCGCCGAGGTGTACTTCGACGATGTGGCGGTCGCAGTCGAGAACCGCGTCGGGGGCGAAGGTGAGGGATGGTCCATCATGCGGACGTCCCTGGGACATGAACGTGCCACCGCGTTCCTAGCCGATGAGTTCAAATACCGCCGCACCGCCGATCGGGTGCTGGCTTTGGCATTCTCGCAAGGACTCGACGCAGATCCCCTGGTACGGCAGGACATCGCGCGGGTGGAATCCGGCGTCCGCACTATTGCCGCCAACAGCGCCCGCGCGTTAGCGGCCGTTCTGCGAGGCGAGGATCCCGGTGGTGTCGCCTCGGTGAACCGGTTGGTCAAAAGCGAGTTCGAGCAACACCTGCATACGTTGGCGCTCCGCGCCACCGGACCCTACGCCGCTCTGGGCAGTCGCGCCCAAGATGCCATCGACCAGGGTCGGTGGACCTACGGATACCTGATGAGCCGAGCTACCACCATCGGCGCCGGTACCGCCGAGATCCAGCGAAATACCATCGCGGAGAACGTTCTTGGTCTGCCATCGCACCGCGGGGAGCGAACCCGGGCCGCAGTCGGGTCCCCCGGTGCTCCGCTTGCGGTCACCGATGAGGATGAGGCTGAGTTGCGTGCGGTGCTTGCTAAGGCCCTGGAGTCCAGCGTCGACGTCTCGACGACGCTCGAGCGGAGCCGCACCGCAGGGGTCTTTGACCCGCGCGTCTGGTCGGCACTGGTCGAGTTCGGCCTGCCGGCCCTAGCGGTCGAGGAGTCTCTTGGTGGAAGTGGAGCCAACCCGAGACTGCTCTACGCCGCGGTCGAGGAGACTGCAAAGGCGCTGGCACCTGCACCCCTGGTGCCCACCCTGGCCGCGCTCGAGCTGGCCGTCCAGGTCGGCGCCAGCGCCGTCGTCGCGCGAATTTCTGGCGGAGCCCGAGCAGCTTTCGTTGTGCCTGTGCACGATTCGGGATGGATCACCGATGGCCTGGAGCTGCCGGAATGGGATGGCCAGGGCCTGACCGGAAGCGTGCCGGTGGTCAGCGGCGCGCCCGTGGCCGAAGTGCTGCTGGTGCTGGCCCGCGGCCGGGACGACGGAATCGTGCTGGCCGCCGTCGACCCTGGTGCCCGGGGTGTGACTGTGGCCGCGCAGGAACCCTTAGATCTGACGTCGACCATCGCGGCGGTGTCGTTGTCCGGGGCGCCTGCGGAAATTCTGGCCGACGGTGACCGACTGCAACGTGCTCTGACCCATGCCCGGCGCTCGGCGTTGCTCGCGGTGGCGGCCGACTCGGTCGGTGTCGCGTCACGCGCATTGGCGATGTCGGTGAGTTGGGCGGGGGAACGCGAACAGTTCGGGCGCGCCATCGGCAGTTTCCAGGCGATCTCTCACCGCTGCGCCGATATGCTGGTGGCACTTGAGGGCGCTCGTAGCCTGGTGCTGACAGCATGCGATGTCGACGTCACCGACCCGGAATCGGAATACCTCGTCGACCTGGCGGCAGCCGCTGCGCTCGATGCCGCCATCGAAAGCGCCCAAGGTGCCATACAGGTCCACGGCGGCATCGGTTTCACCTGGGAGCACCCGGCGCATCTGCTGCTTCGGCGGGCGCGCGCCAACGGGGTGCTGATGGGTAGACCGGAAGCTTTGCGGGACCGCGCCGCCAAGGCC
>JBEVHL010000716.1:0-8488 GCA_040511255.1 Mycobacterium sp.
GGGTGGATCGGATGGCTCAGTGCGCGAAGCACTTTGCCGTCGGGATCGGGCGGCGCGATGTGCGCGAGGTTCTCCGCCATGGTCTTGCCGGTGACGGTCAGGCAGTCGCCGTGCATCAGACCGGCGTCCAGCAGGGCCCTCATGATCACCGGCACCCCGCCGATGCGGTCGACGTCGAACATCACGTGCTTGCCGAACGGTTTGACGTCCGCCAGGTGGGGCACCTTCGCGCCGACCCGGACGAAATCGTCGAGCGTCAGCTTCACGTCGGCCTCGTGCGCGATGGCCAGCAGGTGCAGCACGGCATTGGTCGAGCCGCCGAACGCCATCACCACCGCGATCGCGTTCTCGAACGCTTCCTTGGTCATGATGTCGCGGGCGGTGATGCCGCGCTTGAGCAGTTCGACCACGGCTTCGCCACTGCGGCGGGCGAATCCGTCGCGGCGGCGGTCGGTGGCGGGCGGTGCCGCACTACCCGGCAGCGACATCCCGATGGCTTCGGCCGCGCTGGCCATGGTGTTGGCGGTGTACATGCCGCCGCACGCACCCTCGCCGGGGCAGATGGCGCGTTCGATGGTGTCGACGTCCGCGCGCGACATCAGCCCACGGGAGCAGGCGCCGACGGCCTCGAACGCGTCGATGATCGTCACGTCCATCTCGGTGCCGTCGGACAGCTTGGCCCTGCCGGGCAGGATCGAGCCCGCATAGAGGAACACGCTGGCCAGATCGAGGCGGGCCGCGGCCATCAGCATGCCGGGCAGCGACTTGTCACAGCCGGCCAGCAGCACGGAGCCGTCGAGGCGTTCGGCCATCATCACCGTCTCGACGCTGTCGGCGATCACCTCGCGGGACACCAGCGAGAAGTGCATGCCCTCGTGGCCCATCGAGATGCCGTCGGACACCGAGATGGTGCCGAACTCCATGGGGAAGCCACCCGCTTGGAAGACACCCTCTTTGACGGCCTTGGCGAGCCGGTCCAGCGACAGGTTGCACGGCGTGATCTCGTTCCACGACGAGGCGACGCCGATCTGCGATTTGACGAAGTCTTCGTCGCCCATGCCTACCGCGCGGAGCATCCCGCGGGCCGCGGTGGCTTCCAGGCCGTCGGTGACGATGCGGCTGCGAGGTTTGATATCCGGTTGTTGCCCTGAGGGTGCAGGTGACATGGGCTTAAGTATGCCCCTGAGGTATTGGCGGCCAAAATCGATTTCATATACCCCTCTGGGGTACCGAGTACGGTGGCGGTATGACTTCTCCGCTCTCCGGCGTCGCCGCCCGCATGGTCGCGGGTCTGGCGGCGCTGGCCACCGCAGTTGTGCTGTCGGCGTGTACCACCCCGGCCGCACCGGACGGCCACACCGACCACACCCATGCCGAGTCCAGTCCGGTGATCAGCACGCAGCCGGCGGATTTCAACGCCGACGACGTCGCGTTCGCCACCGACATGACACCGCACCACCAGCAGGCCATCGAGATGTCGGCGATGGTGCCCGACCACACCACCAACCCGCAGGTGATCGCCCTGGCCAAGGAGATCTCGGCGGCCCAGGGCCCGGAGATCGACACGTTCAAGGCCCTGCTGGTGCAGTGGCAGGAGGATCCGGGTGCCGACAGCGCACACGGTGGGCACGGCGACATGGCGATGAACGGCATGGTCGACGACCCGACGATGCAGCGGCTCGACTCGCTGAAGGGTCCGGAATTCGACACACTGTGGCTGCAATCGATGATCGGACACCATCAGGGCGCCATCGAGATGGCGAAGGCCGAGCTCGCCAAGGGTGAGAACGTCGACGCCAAACAGCTCGCCCAGAACATCGTGAGCACACAGCAGACCGAGATCGACCAGATGAAACAGATGTTGGGCACCAGCTAGAAGGTGGCGTTGTGAACCCCGAACACGGCTATTCGACGAACAAAGACAATTACGCAAAGCGGTTGCGCCGCATCGAAGGTCAGGTTCGTGGCATCGCGAAGATGATCGAGGACGACAAGTACTGCATCGACGTCCTCACCCAGATCAGTGCGGTGAACAGCGCCCTGCAGTCGGTGGCGCTCGGCTTGCTCGACGAACACCTCGGGCACTGCGTCAGCCACGCCGTCGCCGAGGGCGGCAGCGAGGCGGAGGCGAAACTCGCCGAAGCGTCCGCCGCCATCGCCCGGCTGGTCCGGTCCTAGTCGCGCAGCGCCTGCTCGATGCGGTCCACCTTGGCGGTCAGCTGACCGGTGAAGCCGGGCCGGATATCGGCCTTGAGGACCAGGCTCACCCGCGGTGACACCGCGGCCACGGCGTCGACCGCCTGTTTCACCACCGCCATCACCTCGTCCCAATCACCTTCGATATTGGTGAACATCGCGTTGGTCTCGTTCGGTAGTCCGGACGCCCGCACCACGCGGACCGCCTCGGCCACCGCCGCACTCACGCCACCGGTGTCGTCACCGCCGGACGGGCTGATGCTGAAGGCGACGATCACTGCGTGCTCACCGCGGTCGGTCGGACCACCAGAATGACGCGATCGGGCGCATCGGCGGGCGGTGCGGTCAGCGGACCGTCATAGCGATCGTTGAGCTGCAGATAGAACGCCCCCGTCGGGTCAGGCACGATCTCCTCGACCACACCGCGGACCTCGAGGAACTTGTACGGGTTGTCCGGATCGGCGATCGACATCGCCACCTCGGGATGTGCGCGCACGTTGCGATATTTCTGCCGCTTCGTGGTGTGGGTGAATCGCAGCAGTTCACCGTCCCAGGCGAACCACATCACGTTGACCTGCGGGGTGCCGTCTGGCCGGACGGTCGCCAGGTGGCCGTACAGCGGGCGGGTCAGCAGATTCTCGTAGCCTTCGGGTATTTCGACCATTGCGCCATTGTCCTACAGCGTTGCTGTGCGACCGATCGGTGAACCACAGCCAGGTGCCAGCCGTAACAAATACCGTGGCCGGGGCGATCATCTCCACAGTTCAGCGGGGTGATCGAGGCCCATCGGGCCCGGTCCAGCGGTCAATTGTCCTGGTAGCTGGTCCGTCGGCTATGAGACACTGGATCGAGCAATGAAAGTGGAGGACAGGCCAATGCTGCAGGCATCACAGGGCCGATCGGGACGACGTACGACGCGAGCGCTGGCTGCCGCGATCGGTGCTGCGGGCCTGGTCGCGACGTTGACGTTCGGGGCTGCGCCGGCATTCGCCGACCCCGAGGTGAACCCCAACGACCCGTCCATCCTGGACCAGCCCCCGGTTGATCCGATGGCTCCACCACCACCCGCAGATCCGCTGGCGGCACCGCCGGTCGATCCACTGGCCCCGCCGCCGCCGCCGGATCCGTTTGCCCCGCCGCCGCCGGCCGACCCGCTGGCCGCGCCGCCGGTCGATCCGTTCGCGCCGCCCGCCGATCCGCTGGCCGCGCCGGGCACCATCCCGCAGGGCACGCCCGCCGGGCAGAACCCGCTACCGTTCACCGGTCAGCCGCCGTTCCGGCCGCCGTCGTTCAACCCGTCCAACGGGTCGATGGTCGGCGTCGCCAAGCCGATCGCCATCAACTTCGCCGTGCCGATCGCCAACCGGCAGATGGCCCAGGACGCAGTGCACGTCTCCTCGGTGCCTGCGGTTCCCGGAAAGTTCTACTGGCTCAGCGACACCCAGTTGAGATGGCGCCCCATCGACTTCTGGCCAGCCAACACCGTCGTCAACATCGACGCGGGTGGCGCCAAGTCCAGCTTCCGCACCGGTGAATCACTGGTGGCAACGGTCGACAACAAGACCCACCAGATGCAGATCGTCCGGAACGGGGTGCTGGAGAAGACGTTCCCGGTGTCCATGGGTAAGCCCGGCCACGACACCGCCAACGGCACCTACTACGTGCTGGAGAAGTTCCCGTCGATCGTGATGGATTCCGCCACCTACGGCGTGCCGAGCACCTCGGCGCAGGGCTACAAGCTCACCGTGCAGGATGCCGTCCGCATCGACAACAGCGGCAACTTCGTGCACAGCGCACCGTGGTCGGTGGCCGATCAGGGCAAGACCAACGTCAGCCACGGATGTATCAACCTCAGCGCGGCCAACGCGCAGTGGTTCTTCGACAACTTCGGCAGCGGTGACCCGATCGTGGTGAAGAACTCCGTCGGTACCTACAACCAGAACGACGGTGCACAGGACTGGCAGATGTAGTTCAGCTTTCTGCCGAACAGACGTAAAGGCCCCCGAAATCCGATGATTTCGGGGGCTTTTACGTCTGCTCGCGAGGGTCGGTTACCAGATTCGGACCCGCTGTTGCGGATCCAGGTACAGCTCGTCGTTCTCGTGCACATCGAAGGCGTCGTAGAACGCGTCGATATTGCGGATCACGCCGTTGCAGCGGAACTCCGGCGGTGAATGCGGATCGGTGGCCAAGCGTCGGATCGCCTCGGCATCACGGGATTTCGTGCGCCAGACCTGCGCCCAGCCGTAGAAGACCCGCTGGGTGCCGGTGAGGCCGTCGATCACCGGGGCCTCCTTGCCGCCCAGGGACAGCTGGTAGGCCAGCAGTGCGATGGACAGGCCACCGAGATCGCCGATGTTCTCCCCGACGGTGAACGCACCGTTGACGTGATGGTCGGGGCTCAGCGCCTTCGGCGAGAACGCGTCGTACTGGTCGATGAGTGCCTTTGTCCGAACACCGAATTCGGCCCGGTCGTCGTCGGTCCACCAGTCGACCAGGTTGCCGTCGCCGTCGTACTTGGCGCCCTGATCGTCGAATCCGTGCCCGATCTCGTGGCCGATCACCGCGCCGATACCGCCGTAGTTGGCGGCGTCGTCGGCCTCGGCGTCGAAGAACGGCGGCTGCAGAATGGCGGCGGGGAAGACGATCTCGTTCATCCCCGGGTTGTAGTACGCGTTGACCGTCTGCGGCGTCATGAACCACTCGTCGCGATCCACCGGTCCGCCCAGCTTGGCCAGATCGCGATCCGAGTCCACCTCGTGGCCGCGGACGTAGTTGCCGTACAGATCGTCCCGCTCGATCACCAGCGCCGAATAGTCCCGCCAGTTCTTCGGATAGCCGATCTTGGCGGTGAACTTGTCGAGCTTGGTCAGCGCCCGCTCACGGGTCTCCGGCGTCATCCATTCCAGGTCGTTGATGCTCACCCGGTAGGCCTCCCGCAGGTTGGCCACCAGCACGTCCATCCTGGCCTTGGAATCGGGCGGGAAATGCTTCTCGACGTACAGCTTGCCCAGGGTGTCGCCCATCAGGCTCTCGACCAGGGAGACGCCGCGCTTCCAGCGTTCCCGGATCTGCTCGGTACCGCTGAGCAGCTTGCCGTAGAACGCGAAATTCTCCGCGACCAGGGCGTCGGGCAACATCGCCGACCGCGCACTGATCAGCCGCCACCGGGCCCAGTTCTTCCAGTCCTCCAGGGCCTCACCGGACCACAGTGCGGCGAATGCCGTCAGGTAGTCGGGCTGGCGCACGACGAGCTCAGCCGCATCGTCCACCGATGCACCCAGCGCGGTCACCCAGCCGGACCAGTCGAAACCCGGTGCCTCGGAAGGCAATTCGGCCAACGTCCGCAGGTTGTAGGTCAGGTCGGCGTCGCGGCGCTTGACGACGTCCCAGTGTGCGGCGGCCAGTTTGGTCTCCAAGGCGACGATGCCGTCCGCGGTCTGCTCGTGGTCGGCGGGATCGCCACCGTTGACCAGGGCCAGCATCGCGGCGATGTGCCTGGGATAGGCCGCCAGGATCTCGGCGTGCTGCGGATCGCGGTAGTACGACTCATCGGGCAGCCCCAGGCCGGACTGCGACACATGCAGCAGATAGCGGGTGGAGTTCTTCGAATCGGTGTCGACGTACACCCCGGCGCCACCGCCGACGCCGGTGCGCTGCAAGCGACCGATCACCGCGGCCAGCGCCTGCGGGTCCTCGGCGTCGTCGATCAGGGCGAGTTCGTCGAGCAGCGGCTGAACGCCACGGCGTTCGACGGCCTCCTCGTCGAGAAAGCTGGCGTAGAGGTCGCCGATACGCTGCTGATCGGTGCCGGCTGCCGCGTTGGTTTCAGCGGCCTCGGTGATCAGGTCGCGCACCTGCTCCTCGGCCCGGTCGTAGAGCAACCGGAACGCGCCATCGGTGGCCCGATCGGCGGGCATCTCGTATTCGTCCAGCCATCGGCCGTTGACGTGGCCGAACAGGTCGTCTTGGGGGCGGGCATGGTCATCGACGTAGCTCAGTTCGATCCCGGAGCGTATGGCTTCTACCGTCACCCCGCCATTCTTCCAGAACGAGCCGGGTAACCTCGCGGCCATGCCCGAGGCCGAGCTCAGCGAACCCGGGGAAGTCCCGGGTCCGGTCTTCTCGCGATACGGAATCCTCTCGACAGGGCTAGCCGTGGTGTCCGTCGTCGCCGTGGTCCTGGTAGGCCTGATCTGGTCGCGCCACCACAACGACGTCGACGAACTCCGGTACCGCAGTGACGTCATGCAGGCCGCCGCGGAATGGACCGGCGTGCTGATCAACATGAACTCCGGCAACATCGACGCCAGCCTGCAGAAGCTGCACGACGGCACCGTCGGTGAACTCAACGCCGATTTCGACGCCGCCGTCGCGCCCTACCGGGATGTGGTGCAGACGCTGCAGTCCCGCACGACGGGTCAGATCCAGTCGGTCGCACTCGAATCCGTGCACCACGATCTCGACACTCCGCCGGGCGCCCCGCCGCCACCGACCACGCCGCCGCTGCCCCCGGGGATCGCCACCCGCACCGACACCGTCCTGGTCATCGCCTCCTCGGTGAGCGAGAACGTCGGCGGCCCCCAGAAGACCGTGCGCTGGAATCTGCGCCTGGACGTGGCCGACGTGAACGGCAAGCTGCTGGTGTCCCGGCTGGTGTCGATGCGATGAGAAACGTCTGGCGCGTACTGGCTTTCGACATCGTCGGCCCGCTGGCCGCGGTCGCGGCACTGCTGATGATCGGGGTGTTCCTCGGCTGGCCGATCTGGTGGGTCTCGGTGTGCTCGATCCTGTGCCTACTGATCGTCCAGTCGCTGATCGTGAACTTCGTGTTGATGCGACGGGACCGGGTGACCATCGGTACCGACGACGACGGCCCTGCGCTGCGGTTGGCGGCCGTCGCCCTGATGACGGCCGCGCTGGTCGCCGCCCTGCTGGTCGGTTACACCCGCTGGACGGTGCCCGACCGCGACATGGATCGGGATACCACCGAGGTGGTGCGGCTGGCGACCGCCGTCTCGGAGGCGACCGCGACGTTCTCACCGCAGGATCCGACGTCGTCGATCGACCGGGCCGCCGCACTGATGGCACCGGACCAGGCCAACGCGTTCAAAGCCAATTTCGGCAAATCCACCGAAGACCTTGCGCGCAAGAACATTTCCGCCCAGGCACAGACAATTTCCGCCGGGGTAGAGGCGCTGGGCCCGACCGCGGCCAGCGTCGCCGTCATCCTGCGCGGCACGCAGAACGCGCCGGGGCAACAACCCAGCCGGGCCGTGCTGGCGCTGCGGGTGGCGCTGGCCAAACAGGACGGCAAGTGGCTGGTGTTCGACGTGTCCCCGATCAACGCGGACAGTGCAGGCAGTTAGCGCCGCCGGGAGTCGATCACGCCGGTATTGAAGCCGGCGAGATGCAGACCGCCGTGGAACCGCGCGTGCTCGATCTTCAGGCAGCGGTCCTGCACCACGTCCAGACCGGCGGCCTCGCCGTCGCGGGCCACCTCGTCATGGCGTAGCCCCAACTGCAGCCACAGCGTCTTCGGGAGCGAGGGCAGCGCCAACACTTCGGCCAGCACCGACGGCAGATCGGATTGCTTGCGGAACACGTCGACCAGATCCGGCACCACCGGCAGCGCGGCCAGGTTGGGATAGACCGGCGCGCCCTCGATTTCGGTGATGGACGGGTTCACCAGATAAAGCTCGTAGTCCGCGGTCGACTTCAGATACGTGTAGACGAAGTAGCTCGCACGCGACGGGTTCGCCGACGCGCCGATGATCGCCACCGTCCTGGTGTCCCGCAGGATCCGTTGCCGCTCTGAGGCATTCATGTCCAATTCGGTCATCGCTGCGACTCCTCAAGTGCCTGGTCCAGATCCCACAGTATGTCGTCGGCGTCTTCCAGCCCGACACTGATCCGCACCAGCTCCGGACCCACCCCGCCGGACCGCAACTGCTCGTCGGTGAGCTGTCGGTGCGTCGTGCTGCCGGGATGGATGACCAGGGTGCGAACATCGCCGATATTGGCCAGATGGCTGGCCAGTTGCACCGAGTTGATGAACTTCTCCCCGGCCTCGCGGCCACCCTTCACCCCGAAGGCGAAGACCGAGCCGGGGCCGTCGGGCAGATACTGCGCCGCCCGGTCGTGATGAGGGTGCGACGGCAGCCCGGCCCAGCGGACATATTCGATCCGCGGATCGGCATCGAGCCATTCGGCGACGGTGCGGGCGTTGGCGACATGCGCGGCCATCCGCTGCGGCAACGTCTGCACGCCCTGCAGCAACTGGAACGCCGAC
>JBEVHL010000717.1:0-9774 GCA_040511255.1 Mycobacterium sp.
CCCGAACCCGAAGAGCTCGAGCAGGTCCAGATCGACGAAGGTGACCTACGCATCGACGTCTACCGCTCATCGGGCAAGGGCGGCCAGGGCGTCAACACCACCGACTCCGCCGTTCGGATCACGCACCTGCCCACCGGCATCGTCGTGACCTGCCAGAACGAGCGCTCCCAGCTGCAGAACAAGGCCCGCGCGATGATCGTGCTCGCGGCCCGATTGCAGGCGCTGGCCGAGGAGCAGGCCAACTCCGATGCGTCGGCCGACCGGGCCAGCCAGATCCGCACCGTCGACCGCAGCGAGCGGATCCGCACCTACAACTACCCGGAGAACCGGCTGACCGACCACCGGATCGGGTTCAAATCGCACAATCTCGACCAGGTGCTCGACGGCGACCTCGACGCGCTCCTCGACGCGCTGTACGCAGCGGATAAGCAAACCCGGCTGCAGCAGGCGTGATGCCGGCGCGACACGATCTGCGGGCAGCTCTGGCCGGCGCGACGACCACGCTTGCTGATGCCGGCATCGACTCGGCCCGGTTCGACGCGGAAGAACTCGCCGCCCACCTCGCCGGGGTGGACCGCGGTCGGCTCACCCTGATCGACGCCCCCGACGACGACTTCTTCGATCGTTACCGGGAATTGATCGCCGCCAGGTCCCGGCGGGTGCCGCTGCAGCACCTGATCGGCACCGCGGCGTTCGGCCCGCTGACGCTGCACGTCGGCCCCGGCGTCTTCATTCCGCGGCCCGAGACCGAGTCGCTCCTGGAGTGGGTGGTCAAAACCGTTGGCCAACAACCGCTTCCGCCAAACCCGCTCATTGTCGACCTCTGCACGGGCACCGGCGCACTGGCCGTATCGCTGGCTCGCTGCTGGCCGGGCGCCAGGGTTTTGGCCGTCGACGATTCGGCGTCGGCGCTGAGCTACGCGCGCCAGAACGTGGCTGGAACCCAGGTCGAGCTGGTGCAGGCCGACGTCACCGCAACCGATCTGCTGCCCGAACTGGACGGCCGCGTGGACCTGATCGTCGCCAACCCGCCCTACATACCCGACGGTGCGGTGCTGGATCCCGAAGTGGCCGAACACGATCCGCATCACGCGCTGTTCGGCGGCCCCGACGGCATGACCGTGGTGAACGCCGTCGTCGACCTGGCCGGTCGGTGGCTGCGCCCCGGTGGGCGCGTCGCCGTCGAGCACGACGACACCACCTCGGCGCAGACCGTCGCACTGCTGGCGGCCGGAGACCTCTTTCATGACATTGTGCCCAGGCGCGACCTGGCGGGCCGGCTGCGGTTCGTCACCGCCGTACGAGTTGATGACGGGAAGCACCGATGAGCCAGGTCTTCGATTGCGGCGACCCCGAACAGCGGGCCGCGGGTATCGCCTCGGCGGTCAGTGCCGCGAAGGGCGGCCGGTTGGTGGTCCTGCCGACCGACACCGTCTACGGCATCGGCGCCGACGCGTTCGACAGCGCCGCGGTCGCGGCGCTGCTGGCCGCCAAGGGCCGCGGCCGTGACATGCCGGTGCCGGTGTTGGTCGGTTCGTGGAACACCATCGACGGCTTGGTCTACACCGTGCCGCACGGCGCTCGCGAGCTGATCCGGGCGTTCTGGCCCGGCGCGCTCAGCCTGGTGGTGCGCCAGGCGCCGTCGCTGCAGTGGGACCTCGGCGACGCGAACGGCACCGTGATGCTCCGGATGCCGCTGCATCCGGTCGCCATCGAGGTGCTCCGCGAAGTGGGGCCGATGGCGGTGTCGAGTGCGAACATTTCCGGCCGCCCCGCGGCCGTCACCGCCGAGGACGCCCGCCACCAGTTGGGCGATCTCGTCGAGACCTATCTCGACGGCGGGCCGTCGGCCAAACAGGCCGCCTCGACCATCATCGACCTGACGCAACCGGCACCCAAGATCTTGCGGACCGGCCCCGTCTCGGCCGAGCAGATCGGTGCGGTCCTCGGGGTCGAGCCCGGCGACCTGACCGACTGACACAGATTCGTCCAGTACGGTGCATGCAGTGTTGAGCGGAAGTCACAGCCTCGCAGGCGGTCTGCTCGCATTGTCTGATCGCGGCGCCGGGGTGCCGCTCCGCGAGCTCGCGCTGGTCGGCCTGACCGCCGCCATCATCACCTACTTCGCCACCGGTTCGGTCCGCGTCTTCGCCACCAGAGTTGGTGCGGTCGCCTACCCCCGCGACCGCGATGTGCACGTGCAGCCCACGCCGCGGATGGGCGGTCTGGCGATGTACCTCGGCGTGGTTGCCGCGGTCTTCCTCGCCTCCCAGCTGCCCGCCTTGACCAGAGGATTCGTCTACTCCACCGGCATGCCCGCCGTGGTGGTGGCCGGCGGATTGATCATGGCGATCGGGCTGATCGACGACCGGTGGGGACTAGACGCGCTCACCAAATTCGCCGGCCAGATCACCGCGGCCAGCGTGTTGGTCACCATGGGTGTGGCGTGGAGCGTGCTCTACATCCCCTTCGGCGGCGTCGGCACCATCGTGTTGGACCAGGTGTCCTCGATCCTGCTGACGCTGGCACTGACCGTCTCCATCGTCAACGCGATGAACTTCGTCGACGGCCTGGACGGGCTGGCGGCCGGTCTCGGCCTGATCACCGCGTTGGCCATCTGTGTCTTCTCCGTCGGCCTGCTGCGTGACCATGGCGGTGACGTCCTGTTCTATCCGCCCGCGATCATCTCGGTGGTGCTCGCCGGCGCCTGTCTGGGCTTTCTGCCGCACAATTTTCACCGCGCCAAGATCTTCATGGGCGACTCCGGGTCCATGCTGATCGGGCTGATGCTGGCCGCTGCCTCGACGACGGCGGCGGGCCCCATATCGCAGAACGCCTACGGTGCTCGCGACGTGTTCGCGTTGCTATCGCCGTTCCTGTTGGTGGTCGCGGTCCTGTTCGTGCCCGCCCTCGACATGCTGCTGGCGATCGTCCGTCGCACCCGCGCGGGCCGCAGCCCGTTCAGCCCTGACAAGATGCATCTGCACCACCGACTGCTGCAAATCGGGCACTCGCACCGACGCGTGGTGCTACTGATCTATTTATGGGTTGGCATCGTCGCGTTCGGCGCCGCGAGCACGATCTTCGTGGACCCGCGCTACACCGGAGCCGTCATGTTGGCCGCGATCCTGGTGGCCGGCATCGTGACGGTCATACCCCTGCTCAGGCGGGGTGGCGCACTTTACGACAAAGAGTAGTAGGTGCCCGTTTAGGGCCCCCTACCATGTGGTACGTTACACAGAGAACCCGAAAACCTCGCGGGTTGCCGGCCCCCCGGGCCATCGGCTCACCACCGATCGGCACGGATAAAAGACCGACAAAGGGAGCAACCCCTTGGGTGATTCCAGCGTGCCTCTCGCACTCCGTTACGGTAGGGCGATCACGCACAGGAACAATTCAGTTATCTGGGTTATATTTCGCGACCGCAAGATTGAGGTGAGGCAGTGACGACACCAGCGCAGGATGCGCCGTTGGTGTTTCCTTCCGTAGCTTTTCGGCCGGTCCGACTGCTCATCGTCTGTCTGGCACTGACTGCACTCGCAGTCGCCGCCGCGTGGTACACCGGCCATTCCTTCCTCGGAGTCTTCTTCGGGATCGGTCTGCTGCTCGGTTTGCTCAACGCGATGTTGGTGAAGCGCGCGGTCGAGTCGATTACGGCGTCCGATCATCCGCTGAAGAAGAAGATGGCGCTCAACTCGATGACGCGCCTACTCGTCATCACGGCCATTGCGTTGGCGATCGCCATCGTGTTCAAGACCCATGGCGGGCTCGGTGTGTTGTTCGGACTGGCGATATTCCAGGCACTCCTGGTGATCAGCACCAGCCTGCCGGTGCTGAAGAAGATCCGGACCGATGGTCTGGACGTCTTGGATACAGAATCGAAGGATTGAGCTAACAGCGATGACTGACACCCTTCTCGCCGAGGGCGCCGCGATCCACGTCGGAGAGCACGATCCCGTGTGGCATCTGTTCGGGATGACCTTCAACGGCGACACCATCATTTCCACGGCCATCGCCGCGCTCATCGTCATCGGGCTGGCGTTCTTCTTGCGCGCGAAGGTCACCTCCACCGGCGTGCCCGGCGGAGTGCAGCTGTTCTTCGAGGCCATCACCATTCAGATGCGCCAGCAGATCGAGGGCGCCATCGGCATGAAGATCGCGCCGTTCGTCCTGCCGCTCTCGGTCACCATCTTCGTGTTCATCCTGGTGTCCAACTGGCTCTCGGTCTTTCCGTGGCAATACGGCGTCGAAGGCGGCCCGGCGGGCGAGGTACTCAAACCGGCCGCCGGCGACATCAACTTCGTGCTGGCTCTGGCCCTCTTCGTCTTCGTCGCCTACCACGCAGCCGGCGTCAAGCGGCGCGGCATCATCGGGCACCCGATCAAGGTGGTCAAGGGCCACGTCGCCTTCCTGGCGCCGATCAACATCGTCGAGGAGATCGCGAAGCCGATCTCGTTGGCGCTGCGGCTGTTCGGCAACATCTTCGCCGGTGGCATCCTGGTTGGCCTCATCGCTTTGTTGGGGCCGTACTTTATGGTGGCGCCCAACGCGATCTGGAAGACGTTCGACCTGTTCGTCGGGCTCATCCAGGCGTTCATCTTCTCGTTGTTGACCATCCTGTACTTCAGTCAGTCAATGGAACTCGACCACGCAGAAGACAGCGAACACAAAGCTGACCACAAAGCGGACCAACCAGCAGACCACTAGTACGACTCGTTAGACCAGCAGTTCTGGTGGCAACCACCACCAGCTATCAAGGAGGAAATAGGAATGGATCCAAACGCCCTCATCACGGCGGGTGCGTTGATCGGCGGCGGGCTGATCATGGGCGGCGGCGCCATCGGCGCAGGTATCGGTGACGGTATCGCCGGTAACGCCCTGATCTCCGGCATCGCTCGGCAGCCAGAGGCACAGGGCCGGCTGTTCACGCCGTTCTTCATCACCGTCGGTCTGGTGGAGGCCGCGTACTTCATCAACCTGGCGTTCATGGCGCTGTTCGTCTTCGCCACCCCGGTCTACGCGGGCTAGTCGTCGCAGCTCATGGGTGAACTGACCTCAACGATTCTGGCCTCCGCCACCACGCTGGCGGCGGAGGAGGGCGGTGAGAAGAAAGAAATCTTCCTCATCCCCAACGGCACCTTCTTCGCCGTGTTGATCATCTTTCTGATCGTGCTCGGCGTGATCACGAAATGGGTGGTGCCACCGGTAAGCAAGGTGCTCGCAGAGCGCGAGGCCATGTTGGCCAAGACCGCGGCCGACAATCGGAAGTCGGCTGAACAGGTCGCAGCGGCACAAGCCGACTACGAGGACGCGATGGCCGGTGCGCGCACCACGGCATCGTCCATCCGCGACGAGGCCCGCAACGAGGGCCGCAAGGTTGTCGACGCATCACGCGCCGAGGCCAGCGGAGAGGTTGCCAAGACACTGCGTAGCGCAGATGAAGAGCTGAGCAGGCAGAGTCAGACCACGGAGACCGAACTGCAGTCGTCGGTCAACGGTCTGTCGGCGACGCTGGCCAGCCGCATCCTCGGCGTCGACGTGAATTCGGGACGGCAGAACTAAATGGGTATTTTCCTCGGCAACCTGGCCGGCTTCGCGATCATCGTCTTCATCATCTGGAAATGGGTCGTGCCGCCGGTTCGTACCCTGATGCGCAATCAGCAGGAGGCCATCCGCGCCGCACTCGAAGAGAGTCAGACCGCGGCAGCCAAACTCGCCGATGCCGACGCCATGCATGCCAAGGCGCTCGAAGACGCGAAGGCGGAGTCGGCCAAGGTGACCGACGAAGCCAAAACGGACTCCGAGCGCATCGCCGAGCAGTTGCGTGAGCAGGCCGGGCAGGACGCCGAGCGCATCAAAACGCAAGGTATCCAACAGGTTCAGTTGCTGCGCCAGCAGACCATCCGTGGGCTGCGGCAGCATCTCGGCGCGGAATCCGTGCAGCGCGCCGAAGAACTCGTCCGGGCACACGTCGCCGATCCGGCGGCTCAGGCTGCGACGGTCGACAGGTTCCTGGATGAACTCGAAGCCATGTCACCGTCTACCGCGGTTTCCGACGCGGGCGCACCGGTCAGCCTGCGGGCCGCCAGTCGGGCGGCGCTGGCGACGTTGACCGAGAAGTTCGACCAGATCGCTGCGGATCTGGACGCCGACGGGCTGACCACGCTCGCCGATGATCTGACGGCCGTGGCACAGGTGTTGATCGCGGAGACGGCGGTCAACAAGCACCTGGCCGAGCCCAAGGACGATCCGGCGCCGTCGGTTCGGCTGCTGGAGCGGTTGTTCGAAGGCAAGGTCAGCGCCCCGGCGCTCGAGCTGCTCAAAACCGCTGTGTCGCAGCGTTGGTCGACGGAGTCGAATCTGGTCGACGCCGTCGAGCACATCGCGCGACTGGCGTTGCTGGTCCGCGCCGACAAGAACAACGAAGGCGAAGAGGTCGAGGACCAGCTTTTCCGGTTCGGTCGAATCCTCGACGAAGAGCCGCGCCTGACCATCCTGCTCAGCGACGAGACCACCCCGGCCGCCGGCCGGGTAGGCCTGCTGACCAAGGTGCTCGAGGGCAGCGGTACCCAGGTGAACGACACGGCCGCCGCGCTGTTGTCCCAGACGATCGAGCTGCTCCGTGGCGAACGTGCGGACGAAGCGATCGTCGATCTTGCTGAACTCGCGGTTTCCCGGCGGGGTGAGGTGGTCGCGCAGGTGGATGCGGCAGCCGACCTCTCCGACGAGCAGCGGACGCGCTTGACCGAGGTGCTCAGTCGCATCTACGGCCATCCGGTGGCCATTCAGCTGAATACCGACCCGGCACTTCTTGGTGGGTTGTTGATCGCCGTCGGTGACGAGGTCATCGACGGGGCTATCTCGTCGCGGTTGGCCGCGGCCCAGACCGGCCTGCCGGACTGACCCGAACCTCACACTCGAGCATTACGAAAACACGAAGGCAGGAAGACGAAAAGCCATGGCAGAGTTGACAATCTCGGCTGCTGATATCGAAGGTGCGATCGAGGACTACGTTTCATCGTTCGCCGCCGACTCCGAACGTGAGGAGATCGGCACCGTTGTCGACGCGGGCGACGGTATCGCGCACGTGGAAGGCCTGCCGTCGGTGATGACGCAGGAGCTGCTCGAGTTCCCCGGTGGGGTCCTCGGCGTGGCGCTGAACCTCGACGAGCACAGCGTCGGCGTGGTGGTCCTGGGCGAGTTCGAGAAGATCGCCGAGGGCCAGCAGGTCAAGCGCACCGGCGAGGTGCTGTCCGTACCCGTGGGCGACGCCTACCTGGGCCGGGTCGTCAACCCGCTCGGTCAGCCGATCGACGGACAGGGTGAGATCAAGACCGACACCCGTCGCGCACTCGAGCTGCAGGCGCCTTCGGTGGTGCAGCGTCAGAGCGTCAGCGAGCCGCTGCAGACCGGCATCAAGGCGATCGACAGCCAGACCCCGATCGGCCGCGGCCAGCGCCAGCTGATCATCGGCGACCGCAAGACCGGCAAGACCGCGGTCTGCGTCGACACCATCCTCAATCAGCGCAAGAACTGGGAGACCGGCGATCCCGACCAGCAGGTGCGCTGCGTCTACGTCGCGATCGGCCAGAAGGGCACCACCATCGCCAGCGTGCGTCGCGCGCTCGACGACGGCGGCGCGATGGACTACACCACCATCGTCGCTGCGCCCGCATCGGACGCGGCCGGCTTCAAATGGCTGGCGCCCTATACCGGTTCTGCCATCGCGCAGCACTGGATGTACGACGGCAAGCACGTCCTGATCGTGTTCGACGATCTGACCAAGCAGGCCGAGGCCTACCGCGCCATCTCGCTGCTGCTGCGCCGCCCGCCGGGCCGCGAGGCCTACCCCGGTGACGTCTTCTACCTGCACTCCCGGCTGCTGGAACGCTGCGGCAAGTTGAACGACGAACTCGGTGGCGGCTCGCTGACCGGTCTGCCGATCATCGAGACCAAGGCCAACGACATCTCGGCCTACATCCCGACCAACGTCATCTCGATCACCGACGGTCAGTGCTTCCTGGAGACCGACCTGTTCAACCAGGGTGTCCGGCCCGCCATCAACGTCGGCGTCTCGGTGTCCCGCGTCGGTGGTGCCGCGCAGATCAAGGCCATGAAAGAGGTGGCCGGGTCCCTGCGCCTGGATCTGTCGCAGTATCGCGAGCTGGAGTCCTTCGCTGCCTTCGCCTCCGATCTGGATGCCACGTCGAAGGCGCAGCTGGAGCGCGGTGCCCGCCTGGTCGAGCTGCTCAAGCAGCCGCAGTACAGTCCGATGTCCGTCGAGGACCAGGTGGTGGCGATCTTCCTCGGCACGCAGGGGCACCTCGACTCGGTGCCCGTCGAAGACGTCGGCCGGTTCGAGACCGAACTCATCGAGCACGTCAAGGCCTCGCACGAGGACATCCTGACGGAGATTCGCGAGACTAAGAAGCTCTCCGATGCCACCAACGAGAAGCTGGTCGGTGTCATCAACGAGTTCAAGAAGGGCTTCGCCGCAACGGACGGCAGCTCGGTGGTCGTCGAGGCGGAAGCCGAGGCGCTGGATCCCGATGACGTCGCCAAAGAATCGGTGAAGGTCAAAAAGGCGCCCCCGAAAAAGAAGTAGCAGAACTTCCAAGACGAACTAGCAGAAGGACGTAGGGACAGATTCTATGGCTGCCACACTGCGGGAGCTGCGCGGGCGCATCCGCTCCGCCGGGTCGATCAAGAAGATCACCAAGGCCCAGGAGCTGATTGCCACCTCGCGTATCTCCAAGGCGCAGGCCAGAGTCCAGGCTGCGCGTCCGTACGCCGAAGAGATCACCAGCATGTTGACCAACCTCGCGGGTGCCAGTGCGCTGGACCACCCGCTGTTGGTCGAGCGGGAGAACCCCAAACGCGCCGCCGTGCTGGTGGTGTCGTCGGACCGCGGGCTGTGCGGTGGCTACAACGCCAACGTGCTGCGCCAGTCCGAGGAGCTGTTCGCGCTGCTCCGCGAGGAGGGTAAGAACCCGGTCGTGTACGTCGTCGGGCGTAAAGCGCTGGGCTACTACAGGTTCCGCGGCCGCGATGTGGCCGATTCGTGGACGGGCTTCTCCGAGCAGCCCACCTACGAGAACGCTCAGGAGATCGCCGAGCAGTTGGTCACCGGGTTTTTGTCCGGCGCCGATGACGAGGGCGACGATCCAGGCGAGGACGGCATCCTCGGGGTCGACGAAATCCACGTGGTGTACACCGAATTCAAGTCCATGCTGACCCAGAGCGCAGAAGCGCGGCGGATCGCGCCGATGGTGGTGGAATACGTCGGGGAAGACGACAGCTCCGACGGTCCGCAGACGCTGTTCTCCTTCGAACCTGATGCCACCACGCTTTTCGAGGCGCTGCTGCCCAGGTACGTGGCCACCCGCGTCTACGCTGCCCTGCTCGAAGCGGCGGCATCGGAGTCCGCATCGCGGCGTCGCGCGATGAAGGCGGCCACCGACAACGCCGACGATCTGATCAAGGCCTTGACGCTTGAGGCCAACCGCGAGCGCCAGGCGCAGATCACCCAGGAAATCAGCGAAATCGTCGGTGGCGCCAACGCGCTGGCTGACGCGAAATAGACCACCGTCAATCCCCGAGAAGCGAAGAGAAGCGAAGAGATATGACCGCACCCGCAGAAGCCAAGACCAATGGGAAGTCCGGCGCCGCTGTCGGGCGGGTGGTTCGCATCACCGGCCCCGTCGTCGACGTTGAGTTCCCCCGCGGTTCCGTGCCGGAACTGTTCAACGCGTTGCACGCCGAGATCACCTACCC
>JBEVHL010000718.1:0-8757 GCA_040511255.1 Mycobacterium sp.
TCGAGCAGAATCAGGTCCGGCCGCGGTGCCTGCTCGTACGGGCCACGCTGATACAGGAAGTCCAGGCCCTCCTGCCCGTCGTGGGCCACATGCAGGGTGTTCTTGATCTTGTTGTGCTCAAACGCTTCCCGGGTGATGAGCTCATCACCGGCATCGTCCTCGACGAGTAGGACGTCGATCGCTCGGCTTGCGGATGTCATAGCGGGGATGTTCCTTCCATCAGTGCCGCCGGGCTCTCGTCTGGCGCGGCAGTCTGGGCTGAGTCTTGAGATAGGACCTGGGGCAGCGTGAAACAGAACCGGGTGCCCTCGGTGTATGACGTATCGATCCAGACGGTGCCACCGTGATACTCGATGATCTTCTTGCACAGCGCCAATCCGATACCGGTGCCTGCGTAGGCATCTCGGACATGCAGCCGCTGGAACAGCACAAAAACCTTGTCGACGAATTCCTCGGCGATACCGATGCCGTTGTCCGACACCGTGATCAACCATGCCGGCCCTCGCGCGCTGGTGCCGCTAGCGCATTCGATGACGATCCGCGGCGCCAGGCCCTCGCGGCGGAATTTCACGGCATTGCCGATCAGGTTCTGCCACACCATGGCCAGCAGTGTGGGGTCGCCGACCACCCGCGGCAGTGGCGTACCGGGCCGGATGATCTCGGCCTCGGATTCCTCGATCGCACTCTCCAGATTCGCGACAGCGGCATCAACGGTGGCATCCAACTCCAGCTCGGTGTGCGTGGCGTTGAGCCGGCCCACCCGGGAGAACGTCAGGAGGTCGTTGATGAGCAGCTGCATGCGCTTGGCGCCGTCCACTGCGAAATTGATGTACTCGATACCGCGTTCGTCGAGCTTGTCGGCGTAGCGCCGCTCGAGTAACTGGCAGAACGAGGCGACCTTGCGCAGTGGCTCCTGCAAGTCATGACTGGCCACGTAGGCAAACTGTTCGAGTTCGGCGTTCGACCTGCGCAGTTCGACGGTCTGCTCGTCGAGCGCCGCAGTTTGCGCCACCAGTTCCGCACGCGCCGTCCTCGCGGCGATCAGTTCGGCGACAAATCGCTGTCGCATGTCTTCGACGTCGCGGCCGATCGATCGGATGTCCTTGGGTCCCTGCGGGGTGATGTTGACCCGGAAATTGCCTTCCGTGATCCGCCGGCAGACCGCGGCCAACGCGTTGAGCGGACGGGTGACCGCGACGTGCATCACCACGGCCAACAGCACAGCGGCCACCAGAATCACCACGATGATGCCGGCCAGCACCTTGTCGCGCCAGCCGCGGATGGTGTTCAGGTCGTCGATGCCCGCCGTCCGAGCCGCGGTCAGATGGTCGTTCTGCGCGTCGAAAAGCTGGCGGATCTTGTCGAATTCGACCTTGCCGCGTTCGGCCACGCCGGCGTTCACCAGGTTCGCCGATCCCGGTGTCACGCTCGCGATCAGAGGTTCGGCGAATGAGGTTCGCCACGCCGTCGCCGCCTGTTCGATCGCGTCCACATCGGAGGTCAGCTCGGTGCGGTTGCCCGCGCGCTGCCGGATGTCATCGGCCGCCGTCTGTTCGGCCGTCACCCCCTCGTGATACGGGGCAAGAAACTGCGGGTCCGCACTGATCGCGTAGCCACGGACAGCGGTTTCCTGGTCACGAAGGGCCGCCTGCAGCCGATAGGCCGCCGACCGCGACGGCTGGATCTCGTCGATGAGCTGGCTGGACACATGGTCGGTGCGGTTGAGCAACAGGGCACCGGCCAGGGCGCCGGCCAGCACCAGCACACCGACGGTGCCCAGCACCAGCATCTGCCAGCCCTGCACGGTCAGCGGGGACCCGCGCTGCTTGACCGGCTCGATCTCCTCCGCAGCCAACAGGGAATCGGGGCTCATCGCGCTGACCGTTCCACTCGCACCACCGCAATATCGTCGGACAAACCGCCGAAGGACTCGGCGCGTTGTTCGGCCGCGTCGATCAACGCGTCCACGAACTCCGGGCCGGGCAACGAGCAGAGTGTCCGGGCCAGCTCCAGCAGCCCGTCCTCGCCGAGGCGCTCGTTGCCCCGCCCCGAATGCCCCTCGAACATCCCGTCGGTGAGCAGCACCAGGCCGTGCCCCTCCGGCAACTCCAAGACGTCGGTGGGCCACTCGGCGCTACCGAGACCGAGTGCGCTCCCGGCCGTCGGCTCCAGCCACTCCACGGTGTCAGGACCGTGCACCAGCATCCCCGGATGACCGGCGCGGACCGCGGTGAAGCTCAGATTTTCCGGCGACAGTGCCACGCTCAGTACGGTCGCAAAAACGCCGTTGCCGGAGCTCTCGGCCCGCAGGAGCCGGCCCAGCTGCTGCATACGTTCGTTACCGCGCAGACCGGCGAAGGTCAGCGCCCGCCAGCCGATGCGCAAGGCCACGCCGAGCGCGGCTTCGTCCGGACCGTGTCCGGCCACATCGCCCACCATGACGTGCACCGTGCGGTCCTGCGTCTGGACGAAATCGTAGAAGTCACCGCCCAGCAGCCCGTTCTCCCGGCTGGACCGATAACGCGCGACGATCTCGACGCCAGGGTTCTCCAGCAGTAGCGGGTTGGCCAGCAGCCCGCGCTCAAGTCGGGCGTTCTCATTGGCGCGCAGTTCGCTGGCATGCAGATCGGCGGCGGTGAGCTCCGCCCGCTTGCGCTCGATCGCATAGAGCAGGGCCCGCCGCAGCACCTCGGGTTCGACGTGGCCCTTGACCAGATAGTCCTGCGCGCCGGACGCGACGGCGGAGACACCGAAATGCTCGTCGTTGAGTCCCGTCAGCACCACGATGGGCAGGGTGGCGTCGATTTTGGTGATGTCCTCGAGGGCCGCGATCCCGTTGGCGTCCGGCAGATTCAGATCCAGCAGCACGCAGTCGAAATGGCCGTTGGCCAACTCGCGCTCCGCGTGTGCCATGGACTGGGCCCACACCACCCGGATGTCGCCGACCGCGTCGGCCATCAATTCTTCGACCAACAGGGCGTCGCCCCGGTCGTCCTCAACCAACAACAACGTCAGCGGCCGCAACGACGCCGGTGCTAGATAGCTTTCAGGCACAGACGCCGATTCCCGTCCTGCGGCCCGCACATCGCCAAAAATTCGTCCTCACGTCGCGACATTCCGACTACGCAACCCGGTTCTGGAGTGCGACGTCCAGGCAACAATACCGGCCGGACCGGCTCAGTCTCGCGGTTAGCCCGAACCGGTGTCGCGGCTAGGCTCATCGGCGTGGGCGAACCGAATCGCACGACCGCCGAGTTGATTGTCGAATGTCTGGAGCACGAAGGCGTCACGCACGTTTTCGGCATCCCGGGGGAGGAGAACATCCGATTCGTCGACGCGCTGTCGAGATCGAAGATCTCCTATGTGCTGACCCGGCACGAGCAGGGCGCCTCCTTCATGGCCGAGGTCTACGGCCGGCTGACCGGCCAGGCCGGGGTGTGCTCGGCGACGCTCGGACCCGGCGCCATCAACCTGCTCCTCGGGGTGGCCGACGCAGCGACCAATTCGACTCCGCTGGTTGCCATCTCGGCTCAAGTCGGGATGCGCCGCAGTTTCAAGGAGTCGCACCAGGGCGTCGACCTGGTGTCGATGTTCGCGCCGGTGACCAAGTGGTCCGCGCTGGTGGCAACGCCGGAGTCGGTACCGGAGATGGTGCGCAAAGCGTTCAAGCTCGCCCAGACCGAGCGGCCCGGGGCGGTGTATCTCGCCGTGCCCGAGGACATCGAGTCCGCGCCCGCGCCCACCGGGGCTGTGCCGCTGCGCGTGAACGTGCCGCGACCGGATGAGCCCTCGGCCGCCCAACTCGATCGGGCCGCGCAGATCCTGCGGTCAGCGCGCAATCCGATCCTGCTGGCCGGCCACGGCGCCGCCAGGGCGGATGCCGCCGGTGCCGTGCGCCGATTCGCCGAGTCACTCGGCATCCCCGTCGCCACCACCTTCCACGGCAAGGGCGTCATGCCCGACGATCATCCGTTGGCCCTCGGCGCGGTCGGTTTCATGCGACACGACTATGTGAACTTCGGCTTCGACCAGGCCGACGCCATCGTGGCGGTCGGCTACGAACTGCAGGAGTTCGACCCGATCCGGATCAACCCGCGCGGGGACACCCCGATCATCCACATCCACCGCTTTCCCGCCGAGGTCGACGCCCACTATGACGTGGCCGTCGGCTTGCACGCCGACATCGGCCACACCCTCGACGAGTTGGCGGCCACCGTGGGGGGTGACCATCCGGACATCGCAGTCGACCAGCGGATCCGTGAACTGCTCTCCGGGGAACTCGACCGCGGCCGGGCCGACGAGCGATTCCCACTCGCGCCGGCCCGGATCGTCGCGGACACCCGAGAAGCGTTGGGGCGCAATGATATCGTCCTGGTCGACACCGGTGCGCTGAAGATGTGGATGGCCCGGCTCTATCCGACGTATGAGCCCAACACCTGCCTGATCAGCAACGGCCTGTCCACCATGGCGTGGACGTTGCCGGGCGCGATCGCCGCCAAGATCGCGCGGCCCGAGGCCAAGATCCTGGTGGCCACCGGCGACGGTGCGTTTCTGATGAACTCCCAGGAGATCGAGACCGCACTGCGCATCGGCACGCCGATGGTGATCCTGATCTGGGTCGACGACGCCTACGGCCTGATCAGCTGGAAGATGGACCTGGAGATCGGCCACAACGTCGACACCCGGTTCAACAACCCGGATTTCGTCGCCTACGCGGAGAGCTTCGGCGCGACCGGCTACCGGATAGCGTCGGCCGCCGACCTGCTGCCGACGCTGCGGCAGGCGCTGCAGGCCGACACCGTCAGCGTGATCGCCTGTCCCGTCGACTATTCGGCGAACAGCGCGCTGATCGCGTCGCTGGGGGAGTTGGACGAGTCGCTGTCTTGAGCGAGAAGGGAGCCCCGATGCCGGGTCCGAGCAGTGACATCTGGGACGTGATGTCCTCGGCGCGGACCATCCGCCGGTTCACCGACCAACCCGTCGACGACGTCACCCTGGCGCGCTGTCTCGAAGCAGCCACCTGGGCACCCTCTGGGGCCAACGCGCAGGGCTGGCGCTTCGTCGTGTTGCGCTCACCGGAGCAGCGCGAGGTCGTCGGCAGAGCCGCGGCACACGCACTGGAGGTGATCGAGCCCGTGTACGGGATGACCCGCCCGGCCGAGGATGACCACAGCCGCACGGCCCGCAACAATCGGGCGACCTATGAGCTGCACGACCGGGCGGCCGAGTTCACCTCCGTGCTGTTCACCCAGAAGCACTATCCGACAGCATCGGAGCTGCTGTTGGGCGGTTCGATCTTTCCCGCCATGCAGAACTTCCTGCTGGCCGCCCGCGCCCAGGGCTTGGGCGCGTGCCTGACCAGCTGGTGTTCCTACGGCGGTGAACAGGTGCTGCGGGACGCCGTCGGGATTCCGCCGGACTGGCTGCTGGCCGGGCACATCGTGGTGGGCTGGCCCAAAGGACGGCACGGGCCGGTTCGACGCAGGCCGCTGGCCGGAGCCGTCAACCTGGACCGCTGGGACCAACCCGCGACCGACCTGGTGACGGCGCATCCCAGGCCGTAATAAATATGTCATCGAAAATCGCGCCGCTAAACCAGCAAACATCGAAACGCCGCTTACCCGCGCAAATGCACCCGCCGGTTCACGTACGCATGTACGTAAATGCCGGACAACTCGCCCGCTGCCCGACAGGTATTGTCTGCGCGGCTGAGACGTCGCAGTTCGACCGATCGCAAGCACGTCCGGCGCTTCGAGTGCGGTGCGTCGGGTCGGGCTCGGCACCCAGGGGTTAGCCGGACGGGGCCGCTCACCGTCGCCGCACTCTCCGTGAATAGTGTTGCTGCGCTGGATATTTCGCACCGTGGCCGGCGTATCGCGGCGGCGCTCCGGCGCCAGGAGACATCCACGACCCGGGTGGCGCAAGCCCCGATACAAATGAATTCAGAAACCGAAATGGGCGCCATTTCCCGTTGCGCACAGCAGCCAAGGCAGATGTGATCAAATAACTGACGCCCCTGCACCCGGACACCCGTCAGTGGCTTCGCAGTGATCCTCACCACAGCTACATGCCGAGTGTGTGGTGCCGCTCAGAAGTTAAATGTACTAATCTGTGGCGACCGTAAGAAGAATGAGGACATATGTCAGGAACACCACACGGTACCTCGGCCCTCCTGGCCGGTGGCACCGCCGCGCGTCGTGGTGACCGGCACATGACCCCGGGCTTGGGTCGAGGGGAGCTCGCATGACCGGCGTTCTGAAGCGCGCCTGGATACCTCTGCTCATCGTCGTCGTGGTGGTGATCGGTGGCTTTGTCGTGATGCGAGTGAAGACGTTCTTCGGCGCCCCTGATCCGGCGAGCCAGTCCAGCAAGCCCGCGGAGGACACCAAGCCGTTCAACCCCAAGGTCGTCAAGTACGAGATCTTCGGCAACGGCACCTACGCCGACATCAACTACCTCGACCTGGACTCGCAGCCCGTCCGGGTGGACCACGCGCCGCTGCCGTGGTCGCTCACGTTGAGCACCACCGATCCGTCGGTGTTCCCCAACATCGTGGCCCAGGGTGACAGCACCGACATCAACTGCCGCATCACCGTCGATGACGAGGTCAAGGACACCAACTCCTCCACCGGCGTCACCGCCCAGACCTTCTGCCTGGTGAAATCCGCATGACCCAACCCCACGACCCGCCGACGGATGCCATTCCGGCCACCAAGCATGACGGCAAGCCGGTAGTGGTCGAACACCACGGCCGCGACGGAATCGCTATGTGGATCCGCCGGCTGGCCGTGCCGATCATCCTGGTCTGGATCTTGATCATCGCGGCGCTGAACACCGTCGTGCCTCAGCTGGAAGCGGTCGGGATCTTGCGCTCGGTCTCGATGAGTCCTGACAACGCCCCGTCGGTGGTGGCGATGAAGGAAGTCGGGCACGTCTTCAACGAGTTCAAATCGAACAGTTCGGTGATGGTCGTCCTCGAAGGCGATCAGCCGCTCGGCGACGCGGCCCACGAGTATTACGACGGGCTCGTCCAGAAACTCGAAGCCGACAACAAGCACGTCGAGCATGTCCAGAACTTCTGGGGCGACCCGCTGACGGCATCGGGCGCCCAGAGTCCGGACGGCAAGGCGTCGTACGCCCAGGTGTATCTCGCGGGCAACCAGGGTGAGGCCCTGGCGAACGAATCCGTCGAGGCGGTGCAGAACATCGTCAAAGACGATCAGCCGCCCGCCGGGCTGAAAGTCTTCGTCACCGGCCCCGCGGCGATCTCGGCCGACCAGCACATCGCAGGCGACCGAAGCCTGCAGGTGATCACAGCTCTGACGTTCGTGGTCATCATCATCATGCTGCTGCTGATCTACCGGTCGATCGTCACGGTGCTCATCGTGCTCGTCATGGTGGTGCTGGAATTGGCCTCCGCCCGTGGGTTGATCGCCTTCCTGGGTTTCCACAACATCATCGGGCTCTCCACGTTCGCCACCAGCCTGTTGGTCATGCTGGCGATCGCGTGTGCGACGGACTACGCCATCTTCCTGATCGGCCGATATCAGGAAGCCCGAAGTCTCGGCGAGGACCGGGAAACCGCCTACTACTCGATGTTCCACGGCACGGCACACGTCGTGCTCGGCTCCGGCCTGACCATCGCAGGCGCCACCTTCTGCCTGCACTTCACCAACCTGCCGTACTTCCAGTCACTGGGCATTCCACTGGCCATCGGTATGGCCTTCGTGGTGCTGGCCGCCCTCACGCTCGGGCCTGCCGTCATCACGGTGGCGTCGCACTTCGGCCGGCTGGAACCCAAACGGGCGCTGCGGACCAGGGGCTGGCGCAAGGTCGGCGCCGCCGTGACGCGGTGGCCGGGACCCATCCTGGTCGCGACGATCGCGCTGGCACTGGTCGGGCTGCTGACCCTGCCGGGCTACCGGACCAACTACAACGACCGCAATTACCTGCCGAAGGACCTGCCTGCGCAGCTCGGTTACCAAGCGGCCGACCGGCATTTCTCCCCGGCCCGGATGAACCCCGAGCTGCTGCTCATCGAGAGCGATCACGATCTGCGTAACTCCGCGGACTTCCTCGTCATCGACAAGGTCGCGAAGGCGATTTTCAAGGTCCCCGGAATCTCCCGGGTGCAGGCCATCACCCGGCCGCAGGGCACGCCGATCGAGCACACCTCGATCCCGTTCCAGATCTCGATGCAGAGCACCACGCAGAAGATGAACGAGAAGTACAACCAGGACATGACGGCCAACATGCTCAAACAGGCCGACGACATGCAGACCACCATCGACACCATGACCAAGATGTCGCACCTGACGGCTGAGATGGCGGCCGTCACGCACAACATGGTGACCAAGATGCAGGGCATGACGGTCGACATCGAGGAACTGCGCGACAACATCGCCAACTTCGACGATTTCTTCCGGCCGATCCGCAACTACCTCTACTGGGAACCGCACTGCTTCGACATCCCCATGTGCTGGTCCATCAGGTCGATCTTCGACACCCTCGACGGTATCGACACCATGACCGACGACATCAAGAACCTGCTGCCCGACCTGCAGCACCTGGACGCTCTTATGCCGCAGCTCGTCGCGATGATGCCGTCGATGATCGAGACGATGAAGAGCATGAAGACGATGATGCTGACGATGTATGCCACCCAGAAGGGCATGCAGGACCAGCAGACCGCCGGCTCGGAGAACGCCACCGCGATGGGCCAGGCATTCGACGCCGCACAGAACGACGACTCGTTCT
>JBEVHL010000719.1:0-7776 GCA_040511255.1 Mycobacterium sp.
GTTCGTGGCCCACCGCGTCGATCAGAGCGGCGACGTCGTCGGCGCGCAGGTCCGGGGTGGCGTCCTGAGCCGGCTCGTCGATGGTGCTGTGCGCCAGCCCGCGCGGATCGTAGGTGACGACGGTGTGGGTGCCGGCCAGGGCGTGCGCCACCGGGGCGAAATCCGCGGCGGGCATCGGCGAACCGATCACCAGCAGCAGCGGCCCCGAGCCGCGAACCTCGTAGTGCAGGCGCGCGCCGGGGACGTCGAGCGAGCGGGAAATCAGGCCGTCGGTGATGGTCATGGGGCTCCTCTGCGAATGCGGGTCGGCAATCAGCAGTACAGACCCGCAGGCGCCCCGGAAGTCATCGCGAAGCGGCTACTCCCTGCGCAGGCGCCCGTCGGCGAACCGCTCCAGCTTCTCGAACTCGTCGACCACGGTCACATACGGCGCGGCCGGTTTGGGGCCCTGCCCGTCGAGGACGTAGTTGACGAACTTGCCGAGCGGTTTGTCCTCGCCAAGGGCCGTCGCGATGGTGTCGTCCTCGGAGTAGTCGCCGACATCGCGGAGAAATTCGATCGCCAGCTCGAGCTGATCGCGGTCCACCGCGTCGGGTCCGTCGGCGAGGTCATCGGACAGGCCGGTGAGGACGTAGACGTTCTCCTCGGTGACCTCGACGTCCAGCGACCCGTCGGTCGCCGCCGTGTAGATGTCCTCGTAGGTGCTCAGGCTCGACAGATCATGGTCGTGGATATCGGCCAGATACCGCGCCAACGCCCGCTCGGAGCTGAACACGCTGATGCGGCCGTTGCGGCCGAGGAAGATCGGCTTGTCCTCCATGTAGCACCGCAGCGTGTAGAACGTGCCGGAGCTGGTGATCATCTGGACCGGGTCGATGCCCACCTTCACCCAGAAGTCCTCGTCGTGGCCCAGCACTCCGGTGCCGCCGACCGGCGCCGCCTCTTCCTGCACTTCGTCGGCCGCAACTTCGTCGTCCTCGGCCTCGGGCTCGGCGTCGGGGTCGGCGACGGCCACCTCCTCTTCTTCTGGGGCGGGTTCGGCCAACTCCTCGGCGGCCTTGGCCGAGAGCTTGTCGTCCACCTCAGGGGTGGCGATGATCTCGTCGATCGCGGCGATGACGTTGTCCCAGCTGCGTCCGACGATCACGGCGATGTTGTTCCAACGCTTGAGACCGGCCTTGCCGCTGAACTCGGCGATACCGCCGTTGACGCTGCTCAGGGTCGGATTGCCGTTGAAGAATTTGGTCACCGCGGGCAGCTCGCACACCGAGCCGATGGACGACGTGATGGCCAGCGCGGTGGCCAGCGTCTGCACCGATTCCTCGGTGGGCTTGGCCGCCAGCAGTTCCAGCACGGCGATCAGGTCGAACCGTTGGGCTTCGGCCGGGTCCAGCTTGTGTGCCGACCCCGCCGTGACGCTTTCCCAGGCCGGATGGTCGGTGAGGTCGTTGTCGGTGTTGGTACGCACGAAGGCAACCAGGTCGGCGGCGCTGGTGAACGCATACAGGTCGTCGCCCTTGCCGAGAAACGCCTCCCATTCATCTCCGGCATCGCGCCAGCGCGGGGCCCATAACGTGTAGAGGTCGCCGGCGGTGAGGCCAAGACGGATCGGGACAAGGTCAGCAGCCATGCGGCACAGGATATAGACGCGCCCTGGACGCTCCGCCGGTTCCCCGGCAATAGCGGTGCTCAGCAGCGCGCAGGACGAGCCGGCGTCGTAGCCTTGCGACGTGCGGGGGACGGTACGGCGGGCCGGGTTGGTGGTGTTGGCGACCGCGCTCACCGCCGCCGTCGCGTTCGGAATCGCCGGCTACTTCTTGTTCACCACACCGCACGGGGAACCCCTCAGTCACGCCGATGCGATCGTGGTCCTCGGTGGCGAACAGGACGGCCGGATCGGCTACGCCTTCGAGCTGGCGCAGCAGGGTTACGCCGACACCGTGGTCATCTCGAATTCTTTCGGGCCGAACGACCCGCTGATCCAACGGGCCTGCGCGGCAGGCACCGCCACGATCACCGTGATCTGCTTCGTACCATCGCCCTTCACCACCCGTGGTGAGGCGATGTTCGTCCAGCAGACGGCGACCGCCCGCGGCTGGAAACACGTCATCGTGATCTCGTGGAACTTCCATCTGGTCCGGGCGCGCTTTATCTTCCACCAGTGCTTTCAAGGCACCGTGACGATGCGGCCCGCCCCGATCGGCGTGGTGCACAATCCGTTCGCCTGGGCCTACACCTACGCCTACCAGTACGCGGGCCTGGGCAAGGCCGCGCTGCTGGGTTGCGATCACGGATAGCCCGCACGGGTCGCCGTACTGAAATAGGGTCGTCCGCTATGGATGTCCGAGTCGTCGACCACCCGCTGGCTGCGGCCCGGCTGACCACCATGCGCGACGAGCGCACCGATAACGCCGGGTTCCGGGCGGCGCTTCGCGATCTGTCGTTCATGCTGGTCTACGAGGCCACCAGGGATGCCGCCACCGCAGAGTTCCCCATCCGCACACCACTGACGGAGACGACGGGCTATCGGCTGGCCACGCCGCCGCTGCTGGTGCCGGTGCTGCGTGCCGGACTCGGCATGGTCGACGTGGCGCAGGTACTGATTCCGGAGGCCCAGGTCGGCTTCGTCGGGATGGCCCGCGACGAGCAGACCCACCAGCCCGTGCCCTATCTGGAGTCACTCCCCGAAGACCTCAGCAGCCAACCGGTGTTCGTGCTGGACCCGATGCTGGCCACCGGTGGCTCGATGGTGCACACCCTGGAGCTGCTGCACGCGCGGGGGGCGGTCGACATCACCGTCATCTGCGTGGTCGCGGCGCCGGAAGGCATTGCCGCGGTAGAGGAAGCGGCCCCGGATGTCTGCCTGTACACCGCGACCATCGATGACGGGTTGAACGAGATCGCCTATATCGTCCCGGGTCTCGGGGATGCCGGCGATCGTCAGTTCGGCCCGCGCTGAAGCAACGCGGCGGCCTCGGATTCGGCCACCCGCAACAACTGCGCGGCCCGCTCGCGCGCACGCGCCAGATCGTCACCGGCCGGCAGCCGAATCTCGATGTAGCACTTGATCTTCGGCTCGGTGCCCGACGGTCGCACGGTCAGCCGCAGCTGTGCGTCGCCGTCGGAGCCGGTGTAGACCAGCGCGTCGGTGCGGTCCTGACCCTCACGCTCCAGCAGGTCGGTGCCGGAGACTGCGGTGCCGCCGATCCGGGTGGGTGGCTCGGCGCGCAGGCGGACCATCACGGCTGATGCGTCATCGAGGTGGGCGGTCACCGCTGCGGTGGCATGCACCCCGTGACGACGGGCCAGGGTATCGAGTGCCTCGGTTACGTTGCGGCCCTGGGCTTTCAGCGTGGCCACCAGATCGCAGACCAACACCGCGGCGCTGATGCCGTCCTTGTCCCGCACCGCCGACGGGTCCACGCAGTGCCCGATCGCCTCTTCGTAGGCGTAGATCAGGGTGTGGCCCGGCAGGTCGGCGTCGGCCCGGGCCAGCCACTTGAAACCGGTCAACGTCTCGACGTGGCGAGCCCCGAAATCGGCGGCGATGGCAGCCAGCATCGCCGAGGACACCACCGAACTGGCCACCACCGTGTGCTGCGCGACGGTGCCGGGATCGACCTGCGACAAGATGTAATCGCCCAGCAGCCAGCCGGTTTCGTCGCCTGAGAGCATCCGCCACCCACCCGGGGTCGGGATGCCCACCGCGCACCGGTCGGCGTCGGGATCCAGTGCGATCGCGACGTCTGCGTCGATCTCGGCGGCCAGTGCCAGCACCGCATCGGTCGCGCCGGGTTCCTCCGGGTTGGGAAAGGCCACGGTGGGAAAGTCGGGGTCGGGCGCGAACTGTTCGGCCACCGGGTGCACGTCGTCGAAACCGGCCCGCCGCAGTACCTCGACGGCGATCTCGCCGCCGACACCGTGCAACGCCGTCAAGGCCACCCGCGCCGGGGCCTGCCCGTAGCGGACCGAGGCGGCACGCTCGATGTACTGCAGCACCAACCCGGTGTCGGTGGGTGACACGGGGTGGCGGGCGATCTGGTCGGCGGGCGGTGCCGCGGCCATGGCGGCCTCGATCTCGCGATCGGTGGGGGAGATGATCTGCACCCCGCCGTCGAAGTACACCTTGTAGCCGTTGTCGCCGGCCGGGTTGTGGGACGCGGTGATCTGGACGCCAGCCACCGCACCTCCCTTGCGCGCGGCGAAGGCGACCACCGGGGTGGGCAGGGGATCGGGCAGCAGAGTGACCGAAAAGCCTTCGGCGGCAAACACTTCGGCGGTGGCCATGGCGAATTCTGCAGAGTGGTGGCGGGCATCTCGGCCGACGATCACGGTGGCCCTGCCCAGGCCCCGGTCGTCGAGCACCTGTGCGACCGCCCAACTGGCCTGCGTCACCAGCTCGACGTTCATCCCACCGACGCCGTCACGCATCGGGCCGCGCAGACCGGCGGTGCCGAATGCCAGCGGCACGTCGGTAGTCATGACGCTGATTGTGCCGCGCACACCTCCGCATCCGCCAACTTGCGCAAGACCGGGGCCACCAGCATCAGCAGGTTGAACTCCAGTTCACTGAGATTGTCGCGCATGGTGGCGTGCAGCCAGGCGTCGCGCTCGGCGCGATCGACATCGAGCAGCGTCGCGCCTGCCGCCGTGATCTCGAGAAGCTGCCGACGCCGGTCGGCCGGATCGGGCCTGCGCGACAGCAGGGCGTGATCCTCGAGTGCGTTGATGGCGTCGGTCAGCGATTGCACTCGCACGTGCAGGCGTGCGGCCAGCTCGGCCGGGGTAGTCACCCCGGTACGACTGATCTCGCCGAGCACTTCCAGCTGACTGGTGGTCAACCCGGTGTCCGGCCGGTGCCTGCGCATCTGGCGGGCCAGCGCCATCATCGATTCACGCAGCTCGGTGGCCGACGGTGTGGCTTGGGTCATAACCAAGGTATACCTTGTGATTCACCTGCGATCCACCCGGAAACGCTGGCCAACCAGGAAATAAAGGCAAGGGTATGCTTGTCATTAAGTAACAAGGAGGTCATGCGGATGAGGTGGCGGCAAGTAGTGCGTTGGCCGGTGTTGGCCATCGCGACAGTGGCCGTGACCGTCCCATTGACCAAGGTCGGGGTGCCGTCGGCGGCGCTGTTCGCCGCGCTCGGCGTCGGCATCGTGCTGGCCCTGGCGTCCTTTGCCCCTGCTGGCGTGCCACGTCGCGCCGGGGTGCTGGCCCAGGGCGTCCTCGGCGTCTACATCGGCACCATGGTGCACAGCGACGCGATCGGCGCCCTGGGTTCCCACTGGCCGATCGTCCTCGCCGTGGTCGTCGCGACCCTGGCGATCAGCGTCGTGGCCGGTGCCCTGATGGGTCTGCACCGGGACATCAGCCCGCTCACCGGTGCGTTGGCTCTCGTCGCCGGCGGCGCCTCCGGCCTGGTCGCCATCGCCCGCGAACTCGGCGGTGACGATCGCGTGGTGGCCGTGGTGCAGTATCTGCGCGTCGGGCTGGTCACCGCGACGATGCCGATCGTGGTCACCTTGATCTTTGCCCCGGACCGCTCACATCCGGCCACGCCGATGGCGGAAAGCGTTACGGCGCCTTGGTATCTCAGCGTGGCCATGGTGGCGGTGATCGCCATCGGCGGCGCATTCCTCGGCCGGCTGGCCCGGCTCCCTGGAGCGGGGCTGCTCGGGCCGATGGCAGTGACCATCGCGCTGCAGCTGACCGGAATGTCGTTCGGGCTCTCGGTGCCCATCGTGCTGGTGCAACTCGGCTACGTGCTGATCGGCTGGCAGGCCGGCGTCGCCTTCACCCGCGAGTCGATGCGCGCCATCGGCCGGGCGCTGCCACTGGCACTCGGGCTGATCGTCGCACTGGGCGTGGCCACCGCGGGCCTGGGCATGCTGCTGGCCCACGTCGCCGGGCTGACCCCGCTGGAGGGCTACCTGGCGACCAGCCCCGGCGGCATCTACGCCGTGCTGGCCACCGCCGTCGAAACCGGCTCGAATGTCACGTTCATCATCGCCGCCCAAGTGCTACGGGTGCTGGTGATGCTGTTCTGCGCGCCGCTGCTGGCCCGCGGACTGGTCAAGCTCGACACCAGGTTGCGCCGCGGTCAGAGCCGGGCGATCACCGACGCCAACAGAGAACCCATCGCCGTCGCCGACTGACGGCCCGCGGCCAACACTTCCTCGTGGCTGAGCGGCTCACCCGTCATGCCTGCCGCCAGGTTCGTCACCAGAGACAGGGCCAGCACCTGCGCGCCTGCCGCGCGGGCGGCGATCGTCTCGTGCACCGTCGACATGCCCACCAGGTCCGCGCCCAGCGTGCGCAGCATCCGGATCTCCGCGGGTGTCTCGTAATGCGGTCCCGGCAGGCCCGCGTACACCCCCTCGGTCAGCGACGGGTCGATGCTGCGGGCCAGTTCGCGCAGCCGCGGTGAATAGGCGTCCACCAGGTCGACGAACTCCGCGCCCACCAGCGGTGAGCGCGCCGTAAGGTTCAGGTGGTCGCTGATCAGCACGGGCTGGCCCACCGTGAAGTCGCTGCGCAGCCCGCCGGCGGCATTGGTCAGCACCACCGTGCGGACCCCCGATGCGCAGGCGGTACGAACCGGGTGCACCACATGCCGCAGATCGTGTCCCTCGTAGGCATGGATCCGGCCGAGCAGCACCAACACCCGGTTGTCGCCGACGGCCAGTGAGATCACCTGGCCACCGTGACCCGCGGCGGTCGGCGGGGTGAAGCCGGGGAGTTCGGCCATCGGTATCACCGCGGCCGGGGTCCCCAGCGCGGAAGCGGCCGGTGCCCAGCCCGACCCGAGGACCACCGCGACATCGTGCCGGGCCGCCCCGGTCCGGTCGGCGATGACGGCTGCAGCCTGCTGGGCAAGGGCTGCGGGATCGCTGCTCACAGAGAGTGACAGTACTGCTGATGCGATACTCCTCTGATGCCCGCAGCCACCGCAGCACGCAGCGTCGAGGACACCGTCCTGCGCCGCCGCAGCGATCTGTTGGAGCTGTCGCACGCCATCCACGCCGAGCCCGAGTTGGCGTTCGCCGAACATCGCAGCTGCGCCAAGACCCAAGCCCTGGTCGCCGAGCGCGGATTCGAGATCACCGAGTCGCCCGCCGGATTGGACACCGCGTTCCGTGCCTCGTTCGGCAGCGGCCCGCTGGTGATCGGGGTGTGCGCCGAGTACGACGCGCTGCCGGGTATCGGCCATGCCTGCGGGCACAACATCATCGCGGCCTCGGCCGTCGGCGCTGCGCTGGCACTGGCCGAGGTGGCCGACGAGGCCGGGCTGACCGTCGTCCTGCTGGGCACCCCGGCCGAAGAGGCCGGCGGCGGCAAGGTGCTCATGATGGCCGCCGGGGTTTTCGACGACCTGGCCGCCGCCGTGATGGTGCACCCGGGACCGCTGGATATCGCTGCCGCCCGGTCGCTGGCGCTGTCTGAGGTCACGGTGTCCTACCGCGGCCGGGAATCGCACGCCGCGGTCGCGCCGTACCTGGGGGTCAACGCCGCCGATGCCGTCACCGTCGCGCAGGTGGCGATCGGGCTGATGCGCCAGCACCTGGCGCCCGGCCAGATGATGCACGGCATCGTCACCGAGGGTGGCACCGCACCCAACGTCATCCCGGCCTACGCCGAGATGCGCTACACGATGCGCGCGACGGAGTCGTCGTCGCTGCACGCACTCGAAGACCGGATGGACGGCTGTTTCCTGGCCGGCGCGTTGGGCACCGGGTGCGAATACGACGTCGTCGAGGCGTCCCCGCTGTA
>JBEVHL010000720.1:0-2987 GCA_040511255.1 Mycobacterium sp.
GTGCCAACGATCGGTCGCGCGATCCGGGCGCTAGTGGGCGTTATCGAAGACCCACGGCGCGCGGATGAGGAACGCCAAGCAGCGCGTGCAGTCATGGCTGACGGATGGCACCGCTCGTTATCGGGGTGAGCGGGAGATGCCGACATAGACTGGATTCGACCGACGGCCTCGACGTAAGGGGCGCTCACATGACCGAGCACATTCCGCTGAACCCGCAGCAGCTCGACGCTGAGAAGGTGGTTCTGCTTCAGACCCGCAAACGCGACGGCAGCTGGGTGGACACCCCGGTCAACATTGCAGTGCAGGGCGATCGCGCGTACTTCCGCACCCCGGGAAAAGCGTCGAAGAACAAGCGGCTGCGCAACTTCCCCGAGGTTCAGGTGCGGCCCTGCACATGGTCGGGCAAGCCAACCGCCGGCCCTGCTATGACTGCCCGCGCCCGGCTGCTGTCCGGCGAGGAGTCCAAGGCGGCCGGGCGGCTCATCGACCGGAAGTACCCGGTGCTACAGCGCCTCCTGGTCCGACTTGCGCACAAGATCATGCGCACACCGACGCTGCATTACGAGCTGACCCCCTAATCACCACGATCTTCAACCCGCGCTCCGAATCGAAGTAACCGAACCTTACTAAGGAGCCGTCCATGTCGATTTTGTCCCTCCCCGTGGCCGCCGACACCTTGGCTCGGGTGTTCGCCGGGGCAGTCAACCCCGCCCCGAAGGCGGCGGTGCGCTTTGCAGAGATCCCCGGCCGCACCTCGCAGGCCACCATCCCCACTCGGTACGGCCCCGTCGCCGCAACGCTCTACCACCCACCGTCGGACGTGGGGTGTCCGCCGGTGTATGTCAACGTCCACGGCGGCGGGTTCGTCGTCGGGCACCCCGAACAAGACGACCCATGGTGCCGGTACTTGGCCGCGAACGCAGGTGTCGTGGTGGTGAACCCCGACTACGTGCTGGCACCGCGCCATCGCTTTCCCGCTGCGCCCCAACAGATCTACGACATCGTGTGCTGGGCCGCCGAAGAGGAACGGGACTGGGACGGCACCCGGCTGTGCGTGGGCGGCCAGAGCGCGGGCGGCAACCTCAGCGCCGCGGCCGCGCGACTGGCGCTGGAGAACTGCACACCGGTCATCGCGTTGCAGGTGCTGCACTACGCTCCGCTCGACTTGGTCACTCCTACCCGCGAGAAGCCGTCGACCATCGGCGCGCGGGCGGTGCTGAAACCCTGGATGGGTGAGGTGTTCGACACCGCGTACATTCCCGACCGGGCGCAGCGGCTGGATCGGCTGGCGTCGCCGGCGTGGGGCGCCAACGCCGACGAGATCGTTGGCATCGCGCCTGCTGTAGTGGTGACCGCCGAGCACGACCGGTTGCGGGACGAAGCCCACAGATACGCCGAAAAGCTGCATGCCGCTGGGTCATTGATCGAATACCACGAGGTAACCGGAGTCGATCACGGCTACAACATCATGAGCGGGGCTCTCGACGTCACCCGAGCGGTCTACTCGCGGATCGCCGGCCACGTTGCGCGCGCAACGGGTTCACCGTGACGATCCGCGCAGTGCCGTCAGCTCAACCGGGTGTCGACGACGGCGCCGAACACCGCCTCCAGCAGTTCCACGAGGTGGTCGGCGTTGCGTTCGTCGAGTGCGCGAGCGCCTGCCACGCGTCGCATGAGCAGCACCCCGCTGATGACCGGCAGCACCACGTCGCTGCGCGCCCCGGTCCGGGAAGCTGCCGGGCCAGTCGTCGCCCGACGTGCCGCTCGAACGCGTCGCGCACGATCTCAGCGGAGCGCGGATTCGACGGTGACCGCAGCCTTGGTAGTGGGCAACCCGCGTGTCTCACGAACTAGGCGGATCCGCCATCACCCCGCCATCACATGTGAGATTCCGCCGCGGTTCGTGAGACCCTACAGCCGACGAATTCGACGCCGGGGGCACTAATTGGCGTGTCTCTTTAATGGCGGATCCGCCGGACGTCCGCCATCACTCGTGAGATTCCGCCACGGTGCTGCGTGAGAACCTACAAAGCCGCCGGATGAGGAGTACTGGCCTCGCCCCTTGGCGCGGTCGGCGCTATGGCACCTGCTGTGGTCGCAGTACTTCCAGCCCGGAGGACGGATTCCCTAGGTCCCTTAGTGGCAGACGAGACCCCGGGCGGGATCGATCCCTAGTTCTGGTTCCTTCGCCAGGAAAGGTGTCGAAGAGCTTCCCACCGAACAAGTTTCGAGGCCTTCGATACCGCTCACGCGCAACATGGATGTGCAGCGTTCGAAAGCCCTTATCGCCGGTGTCGCGCCGCCCGGGCGGATCGACATCGACGACATTGTGGTGCGCCGCTGGGAGCCAGTTGATCTGACGGCGCGGCTCGAGGCGGTAACGAAAGTCATACTCGGCCATGCATCCGTGTTGGCTTTCTGAGCCGGCCACACTGGAGCAGTAACGCGCCTTTCGGCGCGACCGTAACTGCGAGCTGGCCCGACCCTGAAGGAAGTTGCCAACACGGAATTTTCGATCGGGCCGGCGCCCTGGTCGGGGCGATCGGGTTGCGATGATGTCGGGCCGGGTGCTCTGGAGATCGGCTACTGGTGCCACATTGAGGATGCGGGACGTGGGATCATCACTCGCTCGGCCGTAAGGCTGACCGACATCGCGTTCGCCGTGCCGGGTATCGAGCGGGTGGAAATACATTGCGACAAAGCGAACATTCGCAGCGCAGTCTGACCACGCGAGCTTGGGGCCGAAATCGAGATCTGGCGACCGCGACCATCACCGACGCTCAACATCATGTGACACGGTCGCGGCATCGCATGCGTCGGGATCGGGCCCCAAACAGCCAAGTGTTTACGCCAGAGGAATTAATATCCGGCGATCAGGGATCAGGGAGGCAGTCAGCGAATAACCGCCGCACATCCGAAGAGTTCCTCACGCCTGGGACTGGAGGTCCGGCCGAAAGACGTTGCAGGCCACCCCTGTCCGTGATCCC
>JBEVHL010000721.1:0-34060 GCA_040511255.1 Mycobacterium sp.
GTGTACTGCAGGTGCTCGAGGATCCGTGCGGTCAGACCCGCAGGCCCGCCCCAGTTCGCGGCGGTGAATATGAAGGACAGCGCCTGCTGCAGGAAGTTCGTCGGGCCCATCAGGTCGTCGCCTTTACCCGGACGGGCCGTGCGGCGCGGGTCCACGGTGTCAGCGCCTTACCGGCCAGCAGGATCAATGTGTCGATGATGAGCGCCAGCACGAAGATCGCGATGATGCCCGCGATGATCTGATCGCTCTTGTTGGCCTGGTATCCCTCGGTGAACCAGGTGCCCAGTCCGCCGATACCGATCACCGAACCCACCGACACCATCGAGATGTTGGTGACGGCGACCACCCGCAAACTCGCGATCAGCACCGGAATGGCCAGTGGCAGTTCGATTTTCAGCATCCGGGTGAGCGGCTTGTAACCGATGGCGCTGGCCGCGTCGAGCACCGGCGCAGGCAATGAGTCCAACGCCTCCGGCACTGCCCGCACTAGCAGCGCCGTGGTATACAACGTCAGGGCGACAATGACATTGGCCTCGTCGAGGATGCGGGTCGGGATGATCAGCGGCAGCACCACGAACAGGGCCAGCGACGGAACGGTGAAGATGATGCTGGCCGTCACCGTCGTGAGGCGTCGCAGGAACGTGGTGCGCTGAACCAGCGCCCCCAACGGCACCGCGATGATCAAGCCGAGCACGATCGGGATCAACGAGAGCCGCAGATGGATCAGCGTCAGCGCCCAGGCCTTGTCGAGATGGGTGAAGAGATAGGTCATCAATTACCCCCGCTGGGATTCCAACGCGGCCAGCACGTCGGAAGCCAGCACCCCGCCGATGACCTTGCCGTCCGCGTCGACCGCCACCCCGACCCCGGCATGTGAGGACAGCGCGGCGTCGAGCGCCTGGCGCAGACTACCGTCCGGACGGAACAGAGAGCCACCGGCAATTGTGCTGTCGTACAACGCCTTTCCGTCCCGGTGCAGAGCGACGCCGTCGGCGTTGATCCATGCGTACGGCACGCCGTTGTCTCTGGTGACCAGGACCCATTCCCCGTCGCGCAGGGTCAGGGCGTCGATCTCGGCCTCGGACGCACTGCGGATGTCCTGCAGCGGCAGGCCCGTCGCGTGCCGGAACTGCAGCCCGCGATAGCCGCGGTCGGCGCCGATGAAGCTGGAGACGAAGTCGTTGGCCGGGTTGGACAGCAGCCGCGACGGTTCGTCGTACTGCTGCAGCGCGCCACCGCGACCGAAGACGGCAACCTTGTCCCCGAGCTTCAAGGCTTCGTCGATGTCGTGGGTGACGAACACGATGGTCTTCTGCAATTCGCTTTGCAGCCGCAGGATCTCGGCTTGCAACTCCTCGCGGACCACCGGATCGACGGCGGAGAACGGCTCGTCCATCAACAGGATCGGTGGATCGGCGGCCAGTGCCCTGGCGACGCCGACGCGCTGTTGCTGACCACCGGACAGCTGTGCCGGATACCGGTTCGCCAGTGCGGGATCCAGCCCGACGCGCTCCAGCACACCGAGCGCGGCCTTGCGGGCCTCCTTACGGGACACCCCGCGCAGGATGGGGACGGTGGCGACGTTGTCGATCACCCGCTGATGCGGCATCAGACCCGCACTCTGGATGACGTAGCCGATGCCGAGCCGCAGTTTGACCGCGTCGACCTTGGTGACGTCCTTGCCGTCGACGGTCAGCGTGCCCGACGTCGGCTCGATCATCCGGTTGATCATCCGCATGGACGTCGTCTTGCCGCAGCCGGACGGTCCGACGAACACCGCCAGGGTGCCGTCCGGGACGTCGAGCGTCAGGGACTCGACCGCGACGGTGCCGTCGGGGTACTGCTTCGTCACATCGTCGAACGTGATCATCTAGCCGCCGATCGGTTTGTCAAAGCCGTTGTCCTGTATCCACTTCTTGGCGGCTTCATCGGGATCGACACCCGAATTGCCCTCCACCGCCGTGTTGAGTTTGATCAGGTCCTCGGTGGTCAGCTTGGCCGATACCGCGTCCAGCACCGTCTTGAGCTGGTCGGACATCTTCTGGGAACTGACCAGCGGCACCACATTGGCCGCCAGGAAGTTGTTCTTCGGGTCCTGCAGCACCACCAGGTTGTTCTCCACGATGGCCGGGGAGGTGCTGAAGATATCGGCGGCGGTGACGGTGCCGTCGGTCAGTGCGCGCACCGTGGCGGGGCCGCCGCCGTCGCTGATCGAGACGAAGTTGTTGGGCGAGATGTCCAGGCCGTATTTGGCCTTCAACCCGGGCAGGCCCTCGGTCCGGGTCTGGAACTCCGACGGCGCACCGAACTTCACCTCGGGCGAGTGCGCGGCCAGGTCGGCGATGGTCTTGAGATTCCACTTCTGGGCGGTCTCCTGACTGACCGCGACGGTGTCGGTGTCATTCGCCGGCGACGGCGTCAGGACGGACAGATCACCGGGCAACGCGTGGACCAGCGCCAATTCGACGGCCTCCGGGGTGGTCGCCTTGGTCTGCTTGTCGAAGTACTGCAGCAGGTTGCCGGTGTACTCCGGCACCAGGTCGATGGAGTGATCTTTGACGGCCGGGATATAGGTCTCGCGGCTGCCGATGCCGAATTGCCGTCCGACGGTGAAGCCGTTGGTCTCCAGCGACTGCGCGTAGATCTCGCCGATGATCTTCGACTCGGGAAAATCGGCCGAACCGACTTTGATGGACTTCAGATCTCCGGAAATCGCGCCGCCGCCAAGAGGATTTGAACTACCGCAGGCCGCCAGAAACACCGCGACGACCACCAGCAGAACCCAGGACGGCCAGCTACGCGCGCTTCGTCGCAGCGTGGTCATGATTGCGACACTAACGGCATCGTCCCAGCTACGCCGACATTTACCGCACCGTGAATCCATCGACTGGTTTCTTTTATGCAGGTAACGGGCAACTATGGACACATGACTACTGATCCGTACGTGACGCCTGAACCGCCGGTGTTCCCGACGGACAGTGTGCAGGCCCCGCCGTTGCCGCCGGCGACCACGCCGAAGTCGGCCGTGCACTTCACCCGCGCGTCTGCCCTGTGGTCAGCGCTGATCGCAGGATTCCTGATCCTGATCGTGCTGCTGATCTTCATCGCGCAGAACACCGAGTCGGCGCAGTTCGCTTTCTTCGGGTGGTCGTGGAGCCTGCCGTTGGGCGTCGCGATCATGGGCGCCGCCGTGCTCGGCGGACTGATCGCCGTGCTGGCCGGCGCAGCCCGGATCTTCCAACTGCGCCGGGCAGCGAAGAAGAACCTCAAAGCAGGGCTCTAGCGTCCTAGCGGATCGACACCAGGTCCTTGACCGGGTCGATCGGCAGATTCCCCTCGACGACAGCCGTCACCATCATGTTGTTCAAGTTGATCGAGCCCTTGTGATTGTCCAGGAACGCAGTGTCGGCGGCGTCACGCCCGGTGGCGATCCGCACCAGGGTCTGACGCGGGGCCAGGCAGGTGGCGTCGACCACGCGCCACTGGCCTTCGACATACGCCTCGGCGACAGCGTGGAAATCCATCGGATACAACCCGGGCGCGTAAACCGCGACCAGCCGGGCCGGCACGTTGACCGCCCGCAGCAGCGCCACCACCAGATGGGCGTAGTCGCGGCACACTCCGGCGCCGGCGAGCAGGGTGTCGGCCGCGCCGTCGATCGGATCGCTGGAACCCGGTACGTAGTTCAGCCGGGTGCCGACCCAGGACGACACCTTCTCCAACAGGTCCGCCGATTCCACGTATGAGCCGAATTCCGTTGCGGCGAAACCGTAGAACTTGTCCGCTTCGGCGTAACGGCTGGGCCGCAGGTACATCGACAGGTCGTATTCGTTGACCGGCGCCGGTTCGGTCTGGCCGATCACCGTCGCGGAGTATTCGACATGCAGGTTGCCCGTGGGGCAGTCGAATTTGTGGATTCGGTTGCCGTGCGCACCGCTGATTTCCATCGGGTGCATTTCTTTACCGTCGAGGTTGAACGACAGCGCCTCGAACACCTCGGTACCGGGATGAGGGGCCACCGCGATCTGGAATTCCAGAGTGGTCTCGGCGGTGATCTCGACGTCTAACGTCGCTCCGACCTCACGCTTCATGAGGGAACTCTTTCGTTTGAAGGGGAAGTCTCATTGCCACGGCGTTCTCTACCCTGGCAATGATGAGTTAAAACCGCGCCGGGCGCACGATGCGGGGGCTACCAGCGCTGGTTTCTGGGTAACAGGTCCCACACGTGCTCGGTGCCGTTCACGGCCGCCACGGTGGCCTGCCCGGACCGGCCGTAGAGCAGCCGGGTCACCGAGACGTAGTCGATGGGGAACGACAGCATCCGCCTGGTCCCGAGGATCTCGTGGAGCAGCACGTTGATGACGCCGCCGTGGCTGAACACCGCGACGGTGTCCTCGGCGGCTGCGGCGGCGGCGATGTCAGCCAGGGCGGCACCGATGCGCGCCCGGAAGGCGTCCTCGTCGACGCCACCGGGTAGCTGCCCGTCGGCCATCCGGGCCCAATCCTCGGGCCGTTCGGTACGCAACTGCTCGATCGGCACGTATTGCGCCATGTCGCGGTCGTATTCGGCGAGCCGGTCGTCGATCTCGACGGGCAGGTTCCGCGCGGCGGCCACCGGTTGCGCGGTCTGTGCGGCCCGGCGCTGCGGGCTGCTGACCAGCCGGGTGACCGGAAATCGCGCGAGTGCGGCCGGCAGCCGCGCCGCCTGCTCGATACCGGCTTCGGACAGCTCGGGGTCCGAGCCCTGACCGTGTTCACTGCGGTTCGGCAAGGCATGCCGGACCAGGAGCAGTTGCATGTTTGTTCCCTCTGGAGTGGTGGGCGACCGTGCAACGATATGGCCCATGCGTGGTTTGGCTTGCAGGGCATCGGCGGGATGAGCGTGCCGGACCGCGATGCCACCGAAGAGGTCGAGCGCATCCTCGCCGCCGCCGTGCGGGTGATCCAGCGGATGGCACCCGAGCCGCCGCGGGTCACCGACATCGTCGCCGAGGCCGGATCGTCGAACAAAGCGTTCTACCGGCATTTCGCCGGTAAGGACGAACTGATCCTGGCGGTGATGCAGCGCGGTGTCGCGATCACCGTGTCCTATCTGGAACATCAGATGGCCAAGGAGACCGACCCGGCGCACAAGATCGCGCGCTGGATCTCCGGCGGGCTGGCACAGGTCGCCGACCCACACCTGATCACGCTGAGCCGCGCCGCCATCGGTCAGATGTCGGCGGCGGCCAATCAGCAGATCGCCGACAGCGAGATCCTGCTACCGATGCGCGCGCTGCTCACCGAACCTGTTGCGGCACTGGGCGGCCCGGACCCGGCGCGCGACGCCGACACCGTGTTCCTGTGCACGACCGGAACGTTGCGGCGCTACGTCGGCTCCGGTCACCGGCCCGACCAGGCCGATATCGAGCACCTGGTGCAGTTCTGCCTGAGTGGAATCGGCCCGCGGCCCTAGGGCGTGACGATGTTGAACGACGGGTTGGGCCGGTCCAGCACACCCACCAACTGCGCCAGCACTTCCTGGTCACCGACGATGTCCAGCCCCGGCGAGGTGAAGTCACCCGTCGCCAGCGCCAGCAGCCGAACCTTGGCCGCCAGCTTCAACGTGACATCGGCCGTCGCTTCGTCGGCGGGCACCTTGCGGTAGACCAGCACCCCGTTACGCAACGTCAGGCGGTAGTTCGTGGCCAGGTCCGCGAATGAGATGTCAAGGGCCAGAACCAGATCCCAGGCCTTCGGCCCGTTGACACTGATGGCCAGGCTGTCGAACATCTGCTCTGGTGACAACTGCGAGAGCATCGTCATCGACGTCGTCTGGGCCGGGGTGCCGAAATTGCCGTCGCGCAGTTCGGTGGCGCCGGCCAGGAAGAAGTTGCGCCACGTCGCATTCTCCGCACCGTAGGCCAGCTGCTCCAACGTGTCGGCGTACAGCGTGCGGGCTCCGGTGTGGTTCTGGTCGGTGAACACCGCATGGTCCAATAGCGTTGCCGCCCAACGCAGATCCCCGTCATCGAAGGCTTGCTGGGCCACTTCGACCACCCGGTCGACGCCGCCGATGGCCGCGACGTAGCGAGGTGAGAGCGCTTCTGGCGGGTGCGCCCACAACCGGCCGGGATTGCCGTCGAACCACCCCATGTAGCGCTGATAGACCGCTTTGACGTTGTGGCTGACCGACCCGTAGTAGCCGTGGGTGTGCCACGCCTTCTGCAGGGCCGGGGGCATCTCGAACGTCTCGGCGATCTCGATGCCGGTGAAGCCCTGGTTGAGCTGGCGCAGCGTCTGGTCATGCAGATAGCCGTACAGATCCCGTTGCAGGGACAGGAATTCGACGATGCGGTCCTGACCCCAGGTGGGCCAGTGATGGGAGGCGAACACGACGTCGGTGCGGTCGCCGAAGCTGTCGATGGCCTCGGTGAGATAGCCCGACCATCCGTGCGGGTCCCGTACCAGCGCGCCGCGCAGCGTCAGCAGGTTGTGCAGGTTGTGCGTGGCGTTCTCGGCCATGCAGAGCGCGCGGTAGCGGGGGAAGTAGAAGTGCATCTCGGCGGGCGCCTCGGTGCCCGGCGCCATCTGGAATTCGATCTCGACACCGTCGATGGTGTGCGTCTCACCGGTGGTGGTGATGTCCACGGTCGGCACGATGATCGCCACCTCACCCGTCGACGGGGTCTGGCCCAGACCGCAACCCACCTGCCCCTGCGGGCCGCGGGCCAGCACGGTGCCGTACATATACCCGGCTCGGCGGGTCATCGCCGTGCCGGCGAAGATGTTCTCCTGCACGGCGTGCTCGACGAATCCTTCCGGCGCGAGCACCACGACGGCGCCGGCGTCGACGTCGGCCTGCGTCGTGACACCGAGGACGCCGCCGAAGTGGTCGACGTGGCTGTGGGTGTAGATCACCGCCAACACGGGCCGGTCACCGCGATGTTCGCGGTAGAGCGCCAGCGCCGCCGCGGCGGTCTCGGTGCTGACCAGGGGGTCGATCACGATGACGCCGGTGTCGCCTTCGATGAAGCTGATGTTCGACAGGTCCAGCCCGCGGACCTGGTAGATGCCCTCGACCACTTCGTAAAGACCCTGCTTGGCCGCCAGCGTGGACTGCCGCCACAGGCTGGGGTGCACCGAAGTGGGCGGCTCACCGTCGAGGAAGGCGTAGACGTCGTTGTCCCACACCACCCGGCCGTCGGCCGCGGTGACCACACACGGTGTCAGCTTGCCGAGGAAGCCACGGTCGGCGTCCTCGAAATCGGCTGTGTCGTCGAAGGGCAGCGTCGCGAAATGCTCGGCGTGGGCCGCTTCGATGACGGCGATCGGGGGTTTGGAGTCCATACCGGCATTCTTACCCAGGACAGCAACGGCGAGGGTGGAGTTGAGGCACGCGGCGGGTCGCGCGCTCAACTCCACCCTCGGCTGCGGTTACTTGGTGGACAGGTCGTACACGGTGTTGTTGTCGACGGTTTTCGCGGTGAAGTTCGCCTTCACCCACGCGGTGATCTGGCTGGCCGCGTTGTCGTCGTTGTCGTTGCCGCCGAATCCCTTGAATCCGCCGCCACCGCCGGGGCCGTGCTCGTTGCCTGCGATGAAGTAGTGCACCTGTCCGTCTTTGACGTACTGCTGGAACTGGGCCAGCGTCGGCGAGTTGTCCCCGCCGCTGAAGCCACCGATCGCCATGATCGACGCGCCGGTGCTCAGTTCCAGGCTGCCCGCCTGATGCGAGCCGACAGTTGCTGCGGCCCAACGGTTGTCGGCTCCTGTCACCAATGTCTCCAGTTCCGCCGAGGACTGGTTCTGACCCCAGCCGCCGCCACCACCGGGACCACCCGGTCCGCCGAAGCCCATCCCGCCGGCCCGGGCCGGACCCGACGTGGGCATGGGCCCACCGTGGCCGTTGGCCACCGTTTCCAGGGTGTAGGCAGCGGTGGCGCCGAGGCCGAACAGCAGCCCGGCCATCGCCAGCACCGCGGTGTAGCGGCCCAACTGGTGTCCGCCGACGATCAGCACCGCGGCGACGATGATCGACCCGACCAGCAGCACCCAGCGCAGCCACGGGAACCAGTCCGGGGTGCGGTCCAGCAGCACGAAGCTCCACACCCCCGTGGCCACCAGCATCAGCGCCAGGGCGATCCGGGCGGTACGGAACTGCTTGCCGCGCCACAACTCTGCGACCGCGATCCCGATGACGCCGGCGACACCGGGCGCCAGGGCGATCGTGTAGTAGGGGTGCATGATGCCCTTCATATAGCTGAAGACCACCACGGTCACCACCATCCAGCCGCCCCACAGCAGCAGGCCGGCGCGGGCCGGGCTGGTGCGGGGAGCGCGGCGGGTGAACCACAGGCCGGCGATCAGCCCGATCAGGGCGGCGGGCAGCAGCCAGGAGATCTCCGTGCCCATCGCTTCACCGAACATGCGGCCGATGCCAGGTGTGCCGCCGAACATGGCGCCACCGGGTCCACCGCCACCGCCGGGCCCGCCGCTGCCGCCACCCCTGGTGGGGTTGCCGTCGCCGCCAAGCACCCGGCCGAGGCCGTTGTAGCCCAGCGCCAACTCCAGCAGGCTGTTGTCGGTGGAGCCGCCGATGTAGGGCCGGGAATCTTTGGGCCACAAGCTGACCAGTGCGACGAACCAGCCGGCGGAGACCACCATGGCGAGCAGTCCGACCACCAGATCGCGGAGGCGCTTCCAGATGCTGCCCGGCACCGCCACCAGCACCACCAGCGCCAGTGCGGGCATCACGACGAACGCCTGCATCAGCTTGGCCAGGAAGGCGAAGCCCAGCGCCACGCCGGCCAACGCCACCCAGCGGGTCGAATTGCCTTGCAGCGCACGGACGATGAAGTAGCCGGCCAGCACCAGCAGCAGCACCAGCAGCGCGTCGGGGTTGTTGAACCGGAACATCAGGGCGGCGACCGGGGTCAGTGCCAGCACCGAGCCGGCGAGCAGTCCCGCGCCGGGGCCGCTGGTGCGTCGGACGGCAGCGAACAGCAGGCCCACCGCGGCCACGCCCATCAGTGCCTGCGGCACCAGCATGCTCCAGGCGCTGAACCCGAAGATCCGACCCGAGAGCGCCATCACCCACATCGCGGCGGGCGGCTTGTCGACCGTGATCGCATTGCCCGCGTCCAGCGAGCCGAACAGCAGCGCCTTCCAGCTCTGCGTGCCCGCCTGGACCGCGGCGGCGTAGAACTCGTTGGCCCAGCCCAGCGAACCGAGCGCCCACAGGTACATGACGGCCGTCGCGACCAGCAGCGCCATAAGACCCGGCAGTTCCCAGCGGGGTTTTCGTCGCACCTCGGGGTCTCCGGGGGCAATTAGAACGGGGGTGTCTTGGATGTTTTCGGTGATGGTCATGTTTACGTGATTCCTTCAGCTCGTGTGAGAGGCGGTCCGGCGCGGGTGGAACACCCAGCCGCGCAGCAGGACGAAACGGACGACGGTGGCCAACAGGTTGGCGCCCACCAGGACGATGACTTCGACGGCGCGGTGCGGATCGGTGGCCATGTGCAGCAGGGCCAGCGCGCCGCTGGTCAGCAGCAGGCCGATCCCGAACACCACCAGGCCCTCGAACTGGTGCCTGGCCACCCCGGTGCGGCCGCGGACACCGAAGGTGAACCGGCGGTTGGCGGCCGTGTTGGCGATCGCGGTGACCAGCAGCGCGACCAGGTTGGCGCCCTGGGCGCCCAGTGTCCCGCTGAGCGCCAGGAACAACAGCAGGTAGGCGGCGGTGCTGGCGATGCCGATCGCGGCGAAGTTGACTCCCTGGCGCAGCAGCGATCTGGGCATGGCGGCGGTGGCTCCTGATCCGAACTGCGCGGAGATCGCCGCGACGGGGATGTCGCCGGAGGCGAAACCCTTGAGCAACCGCGCGACACCCTTGAGGTCGTCGACGGCGGTGGCCACGATGTCCACCCGGCTGTCCGGGTCGTCGACCCAGTCCACGGGGACCTCGTGGATCCGCAGCCCGCTGCGTTCGGCCAGCACCAGCAGTTCGGTGTCGAAGAACCAGCCGGTGTCGGCCACGTGCGGCAGCAATCCGTGCGCCACGTCGGCGCGGATGGCCTTGAATCCGCACTGTGCGTCGGAGAACCGGGCGGACAGCGTCGAGCGCAGGATCAGGTTGTAGCAGCGGGAGATGACCTCGCGCTTGGCACCGCGCACCACCCGTGAGCCACGGCTCAGCCGGGTGCCGATGGCGACGTCGGAGTGGCCGGAGATCAACGGCGCCACCAGCGGCAGCAGCGCCGCCAGGTCGGTGGACAGGTCGACGTCCATGTAGGCCAGCACCGGGGCGTCAGACGTGGTCCAGACGGTGTGCAGCGCCCGGCCCCGGCCCTTCAGCTCCAGCCGGCACACCCGCACCTCGGGGAACTCGACGGCCAGGCCGGCCGCGACCGCCGGGGTGGCGTCGATGCTGGCGTTGTCGGCGATCGTGATCCGGAAGGTGAACGGGAACTGCTCGGTGAGGTGGCGATGCAGCCTGCGCACCGAATCGGCAAGGGCGCCTTGCTCGTTATAGACCGGGACGACGACGTCGAGTACAGGTACCCCGAGTTGCGCGGCAACGCGGGCGGCATTCGGCCGAGCGGTGAAGGCTCCCCGGCCGTCTGCGCCGGTCTCCGGTGCGGTTGTGATGGTCATGTCTCTATCCTCGGCTGCGGCAGTTGGGGTGACGTTTGTGTTTGCTATGCGCGGGCTGTGAATCGCCGGGCGGGATGCGTTCTGCGTCACGCGGACAGGTCGTAGACGGTGACCCCGTCGATTTTCTGGGCCGGGAAATTCCCCGACACCCAGGTGCTGATCTGTTCGGCGGCGTCGCTGCCACTGCTGGTGCTGTTGCCGCCCCAGCGGTGCATCATCATCGACCCGGCGACGAAGTAGTGGATCCGGCCTGCGGAGACGTCGGCCTGGAACTGCTCCAGGGTGGGGGCGGGGTCGGTGCCGTTGAACCCGCCGACCGCCATTACCGGTGCGCCCGTGGCCAATTGGTAGCCGGCGGCGTTGTTGGAGCCCACTGCGGCGGCCACCCAGGTGTAGTCGGCGGCGTCTGCGTTGATCAGTGCAGTCAGTTCGGGGCCGGGTTTGCTGGCGTCGAGAAATCCCGGCGGCCCGCCGAAGCCTGCCGACGGCCCGGCCGAGGGAATGGCGCCGTGGTGTTCGTTGGCGGCGGTGGCCAGTGAATACGCGGTGGGCCCGGCCAGCGCGCCGATCAGCGCGACGGCCGCGACAGCGCGGACGACCGCCGGCGACAGTCGACCGACCACCAGGACCAGCAGCCCCGCGGTGAGCCCCACCACCAGGACGGTCCAGCGCAGCCACGGCAACCACGACGAGTTTCGTTGCAGCAGAAGGAAAGCCAACACGACGGTGATGATCACCATGCCCGACAGTGCGGTCGCGGCGCGGATATCGGCGCGCCGCCGCCACAGCAGTGCCGATCCGGTGGCCAGGCTGCCTGCGATCGCGGGCGCCAGCGCCACCGTGTAGTACGGGTGCACGATGCCGTTCATGTAGCTGAACACCGCTGCGGTGCACAGCAGCCAACTGCCCCAGAGCAGTAGTGCGGCGCGGGTGCGGTCGGTGCGCGGCGCGCGCCAGGTGAGGCACAATCCGGCCACGACGGCGATCAGCGCGGCGGGCAGCAGCCAGGAGATCTGCCCGCCCATCTCGCCGCCCAGCAGTCGGCCCCAGCCGACATCCTGGTTCATGTTGCCAAGGCCACCGGTTTCGTTGCCGGTCAGCCGACCCAGCCCGTTGTAGCCGAGCGCGAGTTCGAGCACCGAATTCTCCTGGGAACCACCGATGTACGGCCGCGAGGAGACCGGCCAGACAGCGACCAGCAGTAGATACCACCCGGCGGAGACCACCAGCGCGGCGCCGCCAGCGAGCAGGCGGAGCAGCCGACTGCGCAACGACAGATCGGCGGCCACCAGGAAGACCACCGCAAAACCCGGGGCCACCAGGAACGCCTGCAGCATCTTGGCCAGGAATCCCACCCCGATGGCGCAACCCGCCAACGGCATCCACCAGGCGCTGCCGGCGCCGTCCAGACCGCGCAGCACGCAGTAGGCCGCCGCCACCAGACTGAGCACCAGCAGGGCGTCGGGGTTGTTGAACCGGAACATCAGCGCGGCGGCCGGCGTCAAGGCCAGCACCGTGCCCGCCAACAGGGCGGCGGGCGGGCCCGATATCCGGCGCACGGCGGCATAGAGCACGCCGACCGCGGCGACTCCTGCCAGTGCCTGGGGTACCAGCATGCTCCACGCGTTGAAACCGAACAGCCGCGCCGAAATCCCCATCACCCACAGGGCCGCAGGGGTCTTGTCGACGGTGATGGCGTTGGCTGCATCGCTGGAGCCGAAGAGCAGCGCCGTCCAGTTCTGCGAGCCGGCCTGCACCGCCGCCGCGTAGAAGCTGTTCGCCCAGCCGCTGGCGCCGAGGTTCCACAGATACAGCACCGCGGTGCCGGCGAGCAGGGCGGCGACGGCGAGCATCTCCCTGCTGCGCCTGCGCGGGGCGGGCGTGGCAGCGGGAGTCAGGACCGGCCGGGGTGCAGTGATCGTCACCCGTTCAGATTCGTCGATCAGTGTGGACCAGACATGGGTAGTTCCTATGCCTCACCTGTGAAGGGCAGCCGCACCACGAATTCGGTGTCGCCCGGCACGCTGCGCACCGCGATGGTGCCGTGGTGAGCCTTGACCACCGCAGCGACGATGGCCAGGCCAAGGCCGGTGCCGCCCACCAATCGGGAGCGCGACGAGTCGCCGCGGGCGAACCGCTCGAACACCTCGGACTGCAGGTCTTTGGGGATACCGGGCCCGTCGTCGGTCACCCGCAGCACCGCGCCGCGGGTTTCGGTACTGAGGGACAGGGTGACCGTGGTGCCCGGCCCGGTGTGGGTGCGGGCATTGCCCAGCAGGTTGGTCAGCACCTGATGCAGCCGCGCCGCGTCGCCGGTGACCAGCACCGGTTCGTCGGGCAGGTCGAGATTCCAGTGGTGGTCGCGCCCGGCGATGTGGGCGTCGCTGAGCGCGTCGACGGCCAGTTGCGACAGGTCGACCTGAACGCGTTCCAGCGGCCGTCCCGAATCGAGCCGGGCCAGCAGCAGCAGGTCCTCGACCAGGTGGGTCATCCGCTCGGCTTCCGAAGCCACCCGGCCCATCGCGTGGGCCACCTCGTCGGGCACCTGGTCGCGGCGGCGCTGCGCCAGTTCGGTGTAGCCGCGGATGGCGGTCAGCGGGGTGCGCAGCTCGTGGCTGGCGTCGGCGACGAACTGCCGAACCCGGGTCTCGCTGGCTTGGCGGGTGGACAGCGCGGCCGAGATGTGGTCGAGCATCCGGTTCAGCGCGGACCCCATCTGACCCACCTCGGTGTTGGGGTTCGCGTCGCGCTCGGGCACCCGGACCGGCAGTTCGACCTCGCCGCGGTCCAGCGACAGCCTGGCCACCTGACCTGCCGTCGCCGCGACGCGGGTCAACGGGGCCAGCGCGCGCCGGATGATGACGATGCCCAACGTGGTCGCCGCCAGCAGCGCCACCGCCGCCACCACGGCGAAGATCACCAGCACCCGGAACATGGTCTCTTCGACGTCCGAGAGCGGCAGCCCGGAGACGATGACTTCACCGAGCCGGTTGTACGTGGCCATCAGGCGGTACCGGCCCAGGCCGTCGAGATTGCGGGTGACCGGCCGGTCCCTGGGGACGACCTGAACGAGCTCGGCCTGGGCTTGCGGGGTGAGTGCGGCCCGGGCGCCCAACCGGGTCAGCACGCCGGCTTTCACCTGCTGATCGAAACCGATGACGCCCGCCACCAGCCCGACAGGTTGGCCGGGCGCGTCGAGGAAATCGGGTCCCGGCCCCGGCCGCGGATACGGCCTGATCGAGTCGGGTGGCCGCGGCGGCGGCGGATAGCCGGACATCAGTGCCGAGCGGCGGGCGGCGTCGACCAGCTGACCGTCGAGTTGGTGCACGAGGTACTGGTTCAGTGCCAGTTCGGTTCCGGCGCCGACCCCGATACAGACCAGCGCGAGCAGCAGCACCTGACCGACCAACAGCCTGGACCGGAGAGACCAGGTGCCGGGCGACCAGGCGCGGGGACGAGCGGCCAGTTGTGCTTCCTCAGGCGGCAGGCTTGAGGACATACCCGGCCCCCCGCAGGGTGTGGATCATCGGGGCGCGGCCGTTGTCGATCTTCTTGCGCAGATACGAGATGTACAGCTCGACGATGTTGGACCGGCCGCCGAAGTCGTAACTCCAGACCCGGTCGAGGATCTGCGCCTTGGACAACACCCGCTTGGAGTTGCGCATCATGAAGCGCAGCAGTTCGAACTCGGTGGACGTCAGCGCGATCAGGTCGCCCGCGCGGCTGACCTCATGGCTGTCCTCATCGAGGATCAGATCGCCGACCACGATCTGGGCGCCGCTGTCCTCGGTGGTGACACCGGTGCGGCGCAGCAGCGCTCTCAGCCGCAACACCACTTCTTCGATGCTGAACGGTTTGGTGACGTAGTCGTCGCCGCCCGCGGTCAGGCCGGCGATGCGGTCCTCGAGCGCGTCCTTGGCAGTCAGCAGCAGCACCGGCAGGTGCGGATTCTGCTCACGCAGCTTGCGCAGCACTTCGAGACCGCTCATATCCGGCAGCATCACGTCCAGCACGACGGCGTCCGGTCGGGCAGTCCGCGCCGAGGTGATGGCCGAGTTGCCGTCGGCGGCGGTGGTGATGTTCCACCCCTCATAACGCAACGCCATCGACACCATCTCGGCCAGCACGGCCTCGTCGTCCACCACGAGAACGCTGATCGGGTTGCCGTCGGCTCGGCGCATCACGATTCGTTCGGCAGTTCCAGGCATCATGGCTCCCAGTATTCGGATGCTCAGTGGGCCGCCCCTGTGTCGATCCTATGCCTCCGCTGTGAGAACGACGGACAGGCAGAGACCTGCGGCACACTGATCCGGTTCTGACGGGACGCACAGCCGATTCACAGCGGCGGCCGTCACCGTGGTTCTCATGAACACCGACACCGCGAACACCACCGAGCCGGTCTGGGGCGCACCGCCGGCCGAGCCTGCGCACTGGTCCCGGAACAAGACCCTGGCCGCTGTCGGGATCGCCGCCGTATTGGCCGGTTGCGGTGCCGCGGTGATCTACGCGGCCGCCCCGGGAAGTTCGGGCCAGGGGTTCGGCGGACCCGGCGGCGGTCCCGGCGGCTGGGGCCAGGGCGGTCCGGGCGGCCAGGAGGGCGGCGGCCCAGGATTTGGTGGCGCTGGATTCGGTGGCGCAGGCGGTCAGGGTGCGACGGCTGATTCCCTGCACGGTGAGTTCGTGGTGTCCGACGGCCACGGCGGTTACACCACCGAACTCACCCAGACCGGCAAGGTCACCGACATCTCCCCCACCGCGGTCACCGCGCGCAGCGACGACGGGTTCACCAAGACCTACCTGATCAACACCGACACCAGGCAGGGCCGCGCTCCGGTGCAGACCGGCGACACCGCCACCATCCGCGCGGTGACTGCCGACGGCAACACCACCGCGACGGCGATCACGCCGCAACGCTGAACCTCTTGGCTTTCATGCCAGGATGATCGACATGACAGTCGTTCTGGTGCACGGTAATCCGGAGACCTCCGCCATCTGGGGTCCGCTGATCGAGGAACTCGGCCGCGATGACGTGGTGGCGCTCTCGCCACCGGGCTTCGGCGCCCCGCTGCCCGACGACTTCGCGGCGACCTACCTGGACTACCGCGACTGGCTGGCCGAGCAGCTGGGCCAGTTCGAGCAACCGGTTGACCTGGTCGGCCACGACTGGGGCGGTGGGCACGTGCTGACGCTCGCGATCGAGCACCCGGAGTTGATCCGCAGCTGGGTCAGCGATGTCGTCGGGATCCTCGACGAGGACTACGTCTGGCACGACCTGGCGCAGGTGTGGCAGACGCCCGGTGACGGCGAACAGATGCTCGAGGCGATGAACAGCGGGCCACTGGCCGAACGCGCGGAAGCGCTGAGCAGCATGGGTATTCCGCTGGATGTCGCCACCGAGCTGGCCGCGGCAGGCGGGCCCGAGATGAGCCGGGCAATTCTGGCGCTCTACCGATCGGCGGTCCAACCCGTGATGCGCAACCTCGAGCTGGAACGGGCCGCCGCCCGGCCGGGTCTGGCGGTGGTGGCCACCGAGGACACCTACGTCGGCACCGAGGAGATGCGGCGGCGGGCCGCGGCGCGAGCCGGGGCGCAGGTCGACGTCCTCGACGGCCTGGGCCACTGGTGGATGCTGCAGGATCCGGCCCGGGGCGCGGCGATGCTCAACCGGTTCTGGGGATCGTTCGCCTGAGCTCGACGGGCTCAGACCACCGCACTCCCCGGACGCAACACCGGCCAGCCGTGCAGCGCCGCGGCATCGGCCAACCCGCGCCGTGGATTCACCGGCCGGGGGTGCCCGACCGCCCGCATCAGCGGTAGGTCTTCGTCGCCGTCGGAGTAGAAGTAACTCTGTTGCAGCGCAACGGCATTGGTGGTAGCGAACAGTTCGGCGGCGGCAGCCTTGCGGGTACCCCAGATGATCGGCCGCTCGATCTGGCCGGTGAGCCTGCCGTCCTCGTCGACCGCGAAGTGATTGCAGATCAGGTGCGGAATGTTCAGCGCCGCCGCCACCGGTGCGGCGTGGATGGTCAGCGCGGAGGAGATCATCACCACGGTGTGCCCGCGGTCCTGGTGGGCCCGCACGATCCGGCGCATCTGCGGGTAGACGCGCGCGTCGATGTGCCTGGTGTAGATCTGCTGGCCGAGATGCTCGAGATCGGCGAGGGAGTCGCCGCGCAGATAGCCCGCGGCCCGGACCAGCAGCCGGTCGAACTCCATCCGGCCGAACCGGTAGCGCACGGCGGCTTCGATCACGCCCAGCACTTCGCCGATGCGGGCCTGCCGGTGCCGGATCCGGTGACCGGCATGTGCCGTCGCGGTGAACCCGTCGACCAGCGTGCCGTCCAGATCGAACAGGGCGCCGATGTGGGCACCTTCGGGGGAGGCCGAGATGTCGACGACCGGATCGATCACCGTCGCCAGTGTACAAATCGCGTCGCGCTAACCTCCGCGCGACGACGGACACCCAGGCTGAGCAGGGCGATTGCCGCCAAATACAGCAGCGCGTAGAGAACCGGGAAGCGCCCACCGGCGGCGAACCCGTAGACGGCGAACCGGACCAGCACCACCACCGCCAGGCCAATACCCGCCGCCAGCACCACCGAGGCACACCACGCGGGCAACCCGACGGCGAACACCGGCAGTGGCCGGTCGAACACCGCTCGGGCCAGCCACACCAGCGTCAGCTCCACGGCCAGCACCACCGTGAGGATCAGCAGCCACAGCAACCGCAACCAGAACCACGGCGCCGTTCCGGGCTCGGGCTGGGGCAACAGGCCCGACGGATACCCGACCAGCGCCACGATCACCACGGGCACCATCTGCCAGAGATACACCGCCATCACCTTGGCGTTCGCCGGCGCCAGCCAGCGGGCCTGCGCCAGCCTGCGGGTGACCGCGGGAGCGACCGCGATCAACAAGGCGGTCTGCGCGGTGGCGAAGGCCAGCAGGGCGAAGTTCGGCGGGAAGTTGTTCTGTGCCGTCGCGCCCGGCGCGCCGACCATGCTGATCGGATACCACCGCAGACCGAGCAGCACCACCACCGTGACGGCGGCCACCGCCGCCAGCATTGCGGCGCCACGACCGCGCAATGCCCCACCGTGCCAACAGATTCCAAGCTGATAGACCGCACCCCAGCACAACACATAGTTCGCCAGTCCGATGCCGGGGATGTCCGCGGCCAACCCGGCAATGTCGATGGCGGCGACCGCGACCGCGAGCAGCGCGGGGACCAGCAATCCCCACCGCCGGTGGGCGGCCACCGCCAGGGGCGTCAGGGCGAGCACCAGCAGGTAGACCGGGATGAACCACAGGTGCATGGCGACCGCCCAGCCACCGAAGGACAGCGGCGACCCCGCGATGCCGACCAGGCTCAGCACACCCACCGTGGCCAGCACCAGCGCGACGTACGCGGTGGTCGGCCCCAGGATGGCCCCGAGCCGTTGCCGAACCCAGTCCGGTGCGGCCAATCCCTCGCCGCGCCACTTGGTCCACGACGCCGCGCTGGCGTAGCCGCCGACCAGGAAGAAGACCGGCACCACCTGAAACACCAGGGTGAGCCACTGTGTCCACGGCAGCGTGTCCAGCGGGTACTCGTTGCCGAAGCTGCCGTCCCGGTAGGTCACGGCCGAGACCAGCCAGTGGCCGATCACCACGATCACCACGGCGACCACCCGGTACAGGTCAGCCGAGAGCTCCCGTACCGGACGCGCATCCATGCTGCGGACCCTATCGGCTGGCGCGCACCGGTGTTGCGCGAGCACACCCCGATATCTACGTCTGCGTCAATTAGATTCTGCGGCAAGGTGATTCATGCACAATGAAGCGATGACGACGGTGGACGACTCGCACGCGCTGTTCGCGCAGGTGCTCGACCCGTCCAACCGGGTTGATCCGTACCCGGTCTATCGCAGGGTGCGCGAGCACGGTCCATTGCACCTGCCGGAGGCGAATCTGCGGGTGTTTTCGTCGTTCGCCGACTGCGACCAGGCCATCAGGCACTCCGCATCCTCGAGCGACCGGTTCAACTCCACCCTGGCGCAGCGTCAGGTCGAGGCCGGCGAACAGGCGCGGCCGTTCGGGCTCGCCGGGTTGGTCGATCAGCGTCGCGCTCCCGCCTTCCTGTTCCTGGACCCGCCGGATCACACCCGACTGCGCAAACTCGTCAGCAAGGCATTTCTGCCGAGGGTGATCAGCCAGCTCAAGCCTGATATCGAGGCGTTGGTCGACGGCCTGCTGGACACCGTCGCCGAGCGCGGCCAGTTCGACGCGGTCACCGATCTGGCGTATCCGGTGGCGGTCGCGGTGATCTGCCGGCTGCTCGGTGTCCCGATCGACGACGAGCCGCAGTTCGGCCGCGCCTCATCGCTGGTCGGTCAGTCCATCGACCCGTTCATCTCCCTGACCGGTGAAGGGCCGACGGGGTTCGACGAACGGATGGACGCGGGCCGGTGGCTGCGCAGGTACTTCCGTGGGCTGATCGAGGAGCGGCGCAGCCGACCCGCAGACGACGACCTGATCTCGGCCCTGATCGCCGTGGAGGAAGCCGGGGACCAGCTCACCGAGGAAGAGATCATCTCCACGTGCAACCTGCTGCTCATCGCCGGGCACGAGTCGACGGTGAGCCTGATGGCCACGGCAATCCTGGCGATGCTGCGCGCTCCCGGGCAGTGGGCAGCACTGGCCGCCGACCCGCAGCGGGTGTCGAGTGTCGTCGAGGAGACGCTGCGCTACGACCCACCCGCGCAGCTGCTCGGCAGGATCGCGGCGCGCGACATCACCATCGGCGGCACCGCGGTGCCCAAGGGTGACACCATGCTGCTGCTGCTCGCCGCTGCGCACCGTGACCCGGCCGCCAACCCACAGCCGGACCACTTCGATCCCGGTCGAAACAACATCCGCCACTTGGCTTTTGGCCATGGCACCCACTTCTGTCTCGGCGCCGGACTGGTGCGGCTGGAGGCCGCTATCGCGCTGTCGGCTGTGGCCGCCCGGTTCCCCGATGCACGCCTGGCCGACGAACCCTGCTACAAGCCGAATGTGACGCTGCGGGGCATGTTCTCGCTGCCGGTCGCGGTGTAGAACCGGCTCACGCGCCCACGTCGTACAGATGGTGTGCGACGTCGTGCAGGTAGTAGACCCCCAACGTCTCGGTGGTGAACGTCGAGCCGTTGCTGCGCCGGCCCGGTCGGGCCCACTGCTGCGCCGACAGCCCGGTGAAGGCGGCCGCAGCTGTCTGCCCGGCCGCCTCGATCTCCTGTGCGACAGCGTTGGGATCGGCTGTCCAATAACGCTTTTCGAGCGCCGTCTGGTCCTGGTCCCAATTCTCGAACTCGGGATTGTCCTCGCTGAGCATCAACAGCGCCCGTGCACCGAAGATGGCATGCACATCGCGGGTGTGGCAGCCGTATTCCAGCACCGACCAGATGGCCGGGTTGGACCGGACGTGCGCATCGGGGCGGCTCAAGGCGGCCTGCCATCGGGGCGTGGCGGCCAGCACTTCCGCCGCGATGTCCTCTCGCGCGATCGCGGCGGCGTCGAACCCGCACTCGTCACACGGGCGCTCGAGCACCCACGTCCAGTCCTTGTCATCCGGTTCGGGCAGGGGCGGATCTGAGTTCATCAGTGCACGGTAGAGGGTCGGCGCTACGCCGGGCGCAGCAGCCGCAGCGATCCCGGGTCGCGGCGGGCGGTGAGGATGCGAACGAAATGCTGCACAGCGTCGACCACGGTGCCGAACGGCAGGACGGCGTCACCGTCGACGTGTTCGCACAGCGCCGCCACCGTCTCGGGCCTGCCCACCAGCGCGTACCAGCCGTCGCCTGCGCCGCGTGCTCCGACCAGGAACTGCCGTAGCTCACCGAGGTCGGCGAACTGCCCATCGGTGACATCAAGGATCAGCGGACTGTCCAGCCGGTCGAACCGGCGCAGATGGCGGTACACGGTCTCGGCGTTGTGGACGTCGACCTGCCCGTGTACGGACAGGACGGTCGCGACGCTGCGGGCCTGCGCCGCGATCACCGCCCGGTTGCAGTCGATGGCATAGCCGTTGGTAGGGGTGGCAGGCCGGAAGGCACGGTTCATCAGATCCCGATCAGTGGGGCACTCATGGAACCGCGCGGCAGAAGGCGGTTGGCTATGCGGCGCCGCGTCGGATACAGCGCTGTTCCCTGCCAGGCGATGGGTCAAACCCGTTGACTCACACCGCCGGGCACGACAGGAAAAACAAGTCGGCCCGCCACCGGAGCGGTGACGGGCCGACTTGCAGGGAACTTCTAATACCAAACTTTTCGGCCGCCGACCGCGCGGCCGGTACGGCCGAGGACGAAGAGCACGATGCCGATGACGAGGAGGATCCAGCCGATGGTCACCACGAACGCGGGTACCGGTGCTAGATAGCCGATGAGGATGAGGATCACGCCTAGAACGATCACCGAATTGCTCCTGACTTATTGACGGTAGCGACAAGGTTGGGGCTACCCGGTTGGGTCAGAAACTAATCCGCGCAATCCGCGCACAGCATCACAGCGCCGTTCTGGCTGGCCAGCCGGTTGTGGTGGTGCACAAGGAAGCAGCTCGAGCAGGTGAACTCGTCGGCCTGCTTGGGCACGACCCGCATGGACAGCTCTTCGCCGGACAGGTCGGCGCCCGGCAGCTCGAAGAACTCCGCGGCGTCCGCTTCGTCGACGTCGATGACGGCCGAATCAGCGTCGTTGCCGTGTCCTCTCAGCGCCTCGAGGGACTCATCCGGCTTGTCGGTGGTATCGGTAACTCGGGGGGCGTCGTAGTCGGTAGCCATGGTGGCTCACTCCTCTTGCTTGTTTCTTCGGGTAGATCTCGTGTGGGTGACAACGCCGTTGCGCCCGATTTAGTGCCCGTGTTATCGGTGGACGAGATACCCATCACACGACCGGCCAAACCTGCTAGTCAGGCCGTGAAACCAGAACTTAACTCCGGATATTTCCGGCGCGGCCCGCCATGTCAGACTGCCCTGGTGATCCAGGGCTTCTCACACATCGGAATCGCCGTCACCGACCTCGCGCGGTCGGTTCGCTTTTACACAGACGTATTCGGCTTCGCCCAGCTCTACCAGTTGGACTTCGAGAACAACGAGGTTGCTGCGACGATGGAATTGGAAGGCACCTTCCGGTCCGCGATGCTGGTCCGCGACGACCTGCGGATCGAGTTGCTGCAGTGGGTCGACGTGCCGATCACCGGATCTGGCGAACGCAAACCCATGAACGAACTCGGCTTCACCCACCTGTCGTTCCGGGTGGAGGACATCGACGGGCTCACCGAGGCGATCGTCGCGGCGGGTGGTGCGGTGGTGGAACAGACCCGGACCGTGCTCGGCGACGCCGCGGATCCCGCCGCGCCGCGGTTCATCTACCTCACCGATCCGGACGGCACCCGGATAGAACTGATGCAGAACGTGCCCGACCTGTCCGGGATGAGCGCCACCCAGACGAGTTAGGCGGGACCTTCGAGGTTGCCCTCGCGGACCTGTGCGCGACACTGCAGCCGGGTCTGTCCGGTCTGCTGGACGCAGACCTCGACCTGCTGTTCGATCCCCGGCGGATACACCTGGTCGGTGGGCGCGGGGGCGGCGGTCGGAGCGGGCACATCGCCGGTGTACAGCGACCACATCTCGTCGCCGGTGGCCGGCAGCCGTGCGCAGAAAGCGGCCGCTCCGGTGGTCGATTGGCCGGCCGCCCCCAGGGTGGCGCAGTCGGCGCCGATGAGCACCACCGGGACGGCGGGTTTGGCGGGCGCGGGGGCCTCGGCCGACGAGCTGGGGGCGTGCGCGCCGGCTTGGTCCTTGTGGCCGCTCATCACCAGCCAGCCGACCACCAGCGCCGCGACCAGCACGACACCGAGGACCGCGGGAACCAGGACGGCGGGACGCAGCTTCGACGTGGACTTCGTCTTGGCCGGCTGGCGGTGCCGTGCGGCGGCCGCGACCGGCCGGGCGGCCATCGTCTCCTGGTCGAGATCGGCGTCCTCGGCCAGGGTGCCGATCCTGCGGTCCAGCGCCTCGGCGAACGCCAGGCACGACTCGTAGCGGTCCGCAGGCGCTTTGGCCAGCGCCTTGGCGAACACCGGATCGAGGTTGGACAGCTCCGGGCGGCGGCCCGCCAACGGCGGCGGTGGTGACGTGAGGTGCTGGCTGATCACCGCGGCCTGGTTGGTGTGCTGGAACAAGGTGGTGCCGGTCAGCAGGTGATAAGCCGTGGCCGCCAACGCGTACTGGTCGGCCCGACCGTCCAACGACTGCCCCATCAGCTGTTCGGGCGCGGCGTAGGCCACGGTGCCCACCGTCATGCTGGTACTGGTCAACCCGCTGGCGTCGTCGATCCGGCGGGCAATCCCGAAGTCCGCCAACAGAACTCGCTCTTTACCCTGCTCGGGTTGCGAGAGCAGGATATTGGCCGGCTTGACGTCGCGGTGTAACAGCTGATGCTGGTGGGCGTAGTCCAGGGCGTCGGCCACTGCGGTCACGATGCGCACGACGTCGTCGGGCGGCATACCGCCGGAGTACCGCTCCTCCTGCAGGCGGGCCACATCGGTGCCCTCGACGAAGTCCATCGAGATCCACAGCTGACCCTCGAACTCGCCGCGATCATGCACGCCGACGATGTGCGGATGCCACAGCGTGGCCGCGATGTCCGCTTCCCGGTTGAACCGCGCGCGGTACTCGTCGTCGGTGGTGAATTCGGTGGGCAACACCTTCATAGCGTCGCGGCGCGGTAACCGAGGATGCTGGACGAGATACACCTCGCCCATCGCGCCCGAGCCGAGGCGCTGCACAACGGTGTATCCCGCAAACAGCTCGCCGTCGCCGAGGGGCATGGGCGAATGGTAACTGCCGTCGGCTACCTACCGTGCATCAGGAAGAACTGGCCGCTGGCCAGCGAGATGTCGGTAGCACCCGTGGTCAGTCCGACGGTGTCGGCCGGGAGTGCGAAGTTGCCCGACGGCCACGTGTGGCCGCCGCCGTCGACCTGCAGAAAGACCACGGCGGTGCCGTCCGCGCAACCTGCCGCCGTGCTCCGGTGCACCGCGGTACCGTCGCCCGTCGCGGGCAGGACGTCCTCGACCGGTGCCGGGCAACGGTCGATATCGCGCCACCGCGACGCCATCGCGGGCGCGGCCAGGATGTCGCTGGGACCGCCGCGGCCGACCATCGGGCCGCCGCCGAACGGCACCACCGGATCGGCGGTGCCGTGGGTTTCCAGCACCGACACCGGACGCGACGGGGCACACGGCACGCCGCTGCCAAGGGTGCCTGCCACCGGCGCGACCGCAGCGACGAGGTCGGCCCGGTCGCACGCCAACCGGTTGGCCATGAACGCGCCCGCCGAGATCCCGGTGACGAAAACCCGGCCGGGGCTGATGCCGTAGTCATGCACCAGCCGGTCGATCAGTGCCGAGAGGAAACCGACGTCGTCGACGCCCTGCCGGTCCGGTGTCGACGCGCCCCGGCCGTCGGCCCAGCTCGCGTCGATGCCGTCGGGATAGGCCACCACCAGGCCGAGCTGATCGGAAACGGTGTCGTAGTGGGAGATCGCCGCCTGCGCGCCGCCGTTGGCACCTGCCCCGTGCAGGTTGATCACCAGGCCGGCCGGATGCTCGACGCCGGCGGGCGCGTGCACCAGATAGGTGCGTTGCAATCCACCGAACGCCAGTTGGCCGGGCGCGGGAAAGGCATTGGCGCTCGCACCGGTGTAGCCGGCGAGGCACAGCAGGGCCGCCACCAACGCCGTCAGACGTACAAAAGCGCTGGGTCGGGTCATGCGCGTCAGTATTGGCAGGGCACCTGACCGGGAGGTGAACCGCAGATGCCCACCGGGATTCGTCCTGGCGGCCGGGCCCGCGGGACGCCTTGACCTCGGCGCGACCGGGCGCACACTATGTTCCACTCATGTCCGGTACCCAATGTGGAAGGCATTAACGATGAAAAGCGCCACCGGACGCATCGTCGCGCTCATCGGGCTGGTGGCTGTGGTGGCCACCACCGTCGCATTTTTCATCGGGAGCTTCACCAAGACCACGTCGTCGTCGCGGGAATCGACCGCAACGCAGCGCACCGGCCCGTCCATCGACGGCACCTTCCGCGTCGACTACGACGCCAAGGCCCAGTCCAAGAACGGCAAGGCGGTGCCTGCCGAACCCATTCCGGCGCTGGCCTGGTCGTTCCAATCCGCGTGTCCCGACGCCGGCTGTGTGGCCACCGCATCGCGCCTGCGCGGCGGCGGGACCGATCTGAAGGTGGTGCTCGATCTGATCGACGGCCGCTGGGTCGAGGCCCACATGGCCGAGGCAGGCAGCTGCCCCGGCGGTGCGAGCGCGCCACATCTTTCCTCGTGGTCGTTGGAGCCCAAGCCGGACGGCACGTTCACCGGCACCCAGACGGACATGTTCATGGGCAACACCTGCACGACGGTGCTGCAGACTCCGCTCACCCTGACGCGGATCGGCGACGCCGCGCCGACCGCGGTCGACCCCGCCACCCTGCCACCGCGTATTCCGTCGATTCCCGAACGGCTGCACGGCCAGTACACCTACACGGTGACCAAGCGGCCCGGCGGCGAGCAGGCGGAGCAGTATCCCGTCGATGTCCGGACCATCTGTGCCCGCAACACCGTCGACTGCGCATCGCTGCTGACCTCCCGTCAAGATGTGGGTCGCGACGACGTGCAGGCGTACCAGTTCCTCACCGACCGATGGACGTGGGGAGTGGAGAACGACGGCACCTGTACGGCAGGCGACGTGGTCAAGGGCTCGGTCCATCAGAAAGTGACCGTGGATTTACCACTGCCCCAACCGAATTCCGATCCCATCGCGACACTGGCCGGCACGTCTGCGACGGTGTTCACCGGTGACTGCGGAGAGGACGAAACATCCGACGTCACCTTGGCACGGGTGGGCGACTGAGCCTGGCTAGCGCTTGACGGCGTGCCACACCAGATCGGCGACGGTGTGGCAGTACTGGTCGTCGATCGGCTCGACGGTATAGAGCGCCCGCACGTTGATCGGTCCGGTCAGGAGCTGGGTCGCAGCCACCAACTCGACGCCGTCGTGCAACTCGCCGCGTTCGCGCGCCCGGTCGAAGACCACACGCAGGGTGTTGAACCGCCTGGCCCAGAACATCCTTCGCGTTTCGTCGACGTAGGACACGCGGTTCTCCAACACCAGCGCCCGCAACAGGCTGCGGCCCTGCACGGTGTTGATGTAGTGGGCCAGGTTCACGGCCAGGGCTCGCAGATCTTCGCGCAGCGAGCCGGTGTCCACCGCGACATTGCCGGTACCGTCCCAGCTGAGCAGCAGGTCCAGTGCCAGCCGCTGCCGGTCGCCCCAGTACTGCCGAATGAGTGCCTCATCGATGCCATGCCGCGCCGCCAGCGCTCCGACGCTGAATCGTTCTATCCCCCAACGACTTAACTCGTCCAGGCCGGCAGCAAGCACCCGTTCGCGCAACTCCGGCGGCACCGAAGGATCGACGAACCCAGAACCGTTGTCGGGACCCGGTGATTCCGCATCCCCACTGATGTCGATAGCTATCGCACACCTCCCCCGAACGCCGCTATAGGGCCACCCTTCCCCATCCCGTCCGTGCGGGCGGCGTTTCCGACGATCGTAGTGCGCCGACTCGCCAACACAGCGCATCGCGGCCGACTACCATCGCCGCCATGGCGCGTTCGGTTGACTCAGGTCTGCGCGAGCGCAAGAAACAGCAGACCCGCGCCGCGCTGATCGCGGCCGCCCTCGATCTGGTCGAGCGCCAAGGCTACGAGCAGACCACGATCGAACAGATCGCTGAGTCCGCCGAGGTCTCACCGCGCACGGTTGCGCATTACTTTCCCACCAAAAATCTGTTGCTGCTGTCGCTGCTGGACTCGTTCACCGCTGCGGTCAACGTCGAACTCGTCGACATTCCCGTGGACGTGCCGCCGCTGCAGGCCCTGCTGGCGGCGAACCTGACCATGCTGGCCAAGGCCGAAGTCGGAGTGGGGACGACCATGACCCCGACCCGGATGGCCACCTTGTTGCGGATCGTGAACACCACCAGGAGCCTGCAACTGGGCGCGATGCGAGTTCGGTTCGGCGACACCGCAGCGGCGATGGCAGGTCGGCTGGGCACCACCACCGACGATCGCAGCGTGGTGTTGATCAGCGCGGTGTGGGCCGGTGTCACCGCGACCGCATGGCAGAGCCTGCGGATGAACGAGACACTCGACCAGATGCCCGTCGCGGACCTGCCCGATTTCATGAGCCGCACACTGTCGGCGACCTACCGCGATCTCGCGGAGTTGACGGCAGATCTGACGGCCGGGGTCTGAGGGCCGGGCACCCCGGTTAACCTGCCGCAATGACCTTCATCGAAACGGTCGAAACCGTCGGCAGGGTGATCGACGGTATCGGGGTTGCCGTGATCGCGATCGGAGCGGTGCTGGCAGCCGGGTTCACCGTCGGGCGGCTGGTGCGCAAGACCGGGGACGCCTACCGGAACTTCCGCGAGCAACTGGGCCGGTCCATCCTGCTCGGCCTGGAGTTCCTGGTGGCCGCGGACATCATCCGCACCGTGGCGATCACGCCCACCGCCCAGAGCGTCGCCGTGCTGGGCGGCATCGTGGTGATCCGGACGTTCCTGAGCTTCTCGCTGGAAGTGGAGATCACGGGCCGGTGGCCCTGGCAACACAAGCCGGCGGATGCCGCGAACTCGACGCCCGATCCTGCCCAACCAACCGTACGGTAGGTTCACTGTTCGTGGATGACCTGGCAGCGGTAGCGGAATGGATGTCCGGCCAGGGTCTGGGTAACGGCCCCCTGGAGAACGTCACCGAGATCGGCGGCGGGACGCAGAACATCCTGTTGCGGTTCGAGCGCGCGGGAAGGACCTACGTCCTGCGCCGCGGCCCGCAGCATCTGCGCCCGATCAGCAACAAGGTGATTTTGCGGGAGACCCGGGTGCTGGCCGCGCTGGCCGGCTCCGAGGTGCCGCATCCGCACCTGATCGCGGTGTGCGACGACACGGCCGTCCTCGGCGACGCGGTGTTCTATCTGATGGAGCCCATCGACGGCTTCAACGCCGGTTCGGAACTGCTCCCCCTGCACGCCGGGGACGCCTCGGTGCGCAGGAGGATGGGGCTGTCGATGGCGGAGGCGCTGTCCCGGCTCGGCGCCATCGACCACATCGCCGTCGGGCTCGCCGATTTCGGGAAACCGGACCGATTCCTGGAACGTCAAGTGCCACGCTGGCTTTCGGACCTTGAGTCGTATCAGCAGTTCGACAACTACCCCGGACCGGACATCCCAGGTGTCGACGCCGTCGCCACCTGGCTCGACGAGCACCGGCCGACCGACTGGACCCCGGGCATCATGCACGGCGACTACCACGTCGCCAACGTGATGTTCTCCCGCACCGGACCCGAGGTGGTCGCGATCGTCGACTGGGAGATGTGCACCATCGGCGATCCGCTGTTGGATCTGGGTTGGATGCTGGCCACGTGGCGTTATCCCGGCCAGGACAGCGTGTTGGGCGCCAGCCTGATGGACGTCGATGGCGTGCCCACCCCCGACGAACTGATCGAGCAGTACGCCCGCAACACCACCCGCGACCTGAGCCAGATCACCTGGTACACGGTGCTGGCCTGTTTCAAACTCGGCATCATCCTCGAAGGCAGCCTAGCCCGCGCGTGCGCCGGACTTGCCCCCAAGGAGATCGGCGACCACCTGCACAACGCGACCCTGCGCCTGTTCGAGCGCGCGCACGGGCTGATCGAGAGGAACGCATGATCGACTTCGAGATACCCGCGGCCACCGCCGCGCTGCGCGACGAGATCCGCGCCTTCGTCACCGACCAGATCATCCCGTATGAGAAGGACCCCCGGCTCACCCGGCACGGTCCGAACGAGGAGATGCGGACCGAGATGGTCGAGCTGGCCCGCAAGGCCGGTCTGCTGACGTTTCAGGCGCCCAGCCGATTCGGCGGCCGGGAGCCGTCGCATCTCGACCAGGCGGTGCTGTTCGAGGCCGCCGGTTGGTCCACGTTGGGGCCCGTCGCACTGAACTGCGCGGCGCCCGACGAGGGAAACATGTTCCTGCTCAACAAGATTGCCAACGACCAGCAGCTCACCGAGTTCCTGGTGCCGGTGATCGACGGCCGCCAGCGGTCGGTGTTCGCGATGACCGAACCCGACGGCGCAGGCTCAGATCCCAACCAGCTCAACACCGAGGCGGTCTTCGACGGCAGCGAATATGTGATCAACGGCCTGAAGTGGCTGATCACCGGCGCTGACGGGGCCCGCACCTGGATCATCATGGCCCGCGTGGCGCCCAATGCCCATGGGCCAGACGGGCCGACACTGTTCCTGTGCGACGGGCAGACGCCCGGTATCGAGCTCGAGCGCGTGATGGACACGATGGACCGCAACTACGTGCAGGGCCACGGGGTGGTCCGGTTCACCGATCTGCGGCTGCCCGCCTCAGCACTGCTCGGCGAGGTCGGTCAGGCCCTGCGGTACGCCCAGCTGCGGCTGGCGCCGGCCCGGCTGACGCACTGCATGCGCTGGCTCGGTGCGGCCAGTCGCGCCCAGGCGATTGCCGTCGAGCACGCCCGCACCCGGACCGGGTTCGGTAAGCCGATCGGCGAACACCAGGGCGTCGGGTTCATGATCGCCGACAACGAAATCGCTTTGCAGCAGTGCCGACTCGCGATCTGGTGGGCCTGTTGGACCTTGGACGGCGGTGCCAAGGGCAGGCATGAGAGCTCGATGGTGAAGGCATTGGTGTCCGAGGAACTGTTCAGGGTCGCCGACCGCTGCGTGCAGATCCTCGGCGGCATCGGCATTTCCGACGAGACGCCCGTCGGGATGATCTTCAGCGACATCCGCGCGTTCCGGCTCTATGACGGGCCGACCGAAGTGCACAAGTACGCCATTGCCCGGCAGGTATTGAGGGACCCAAGGTGACAATTCTCGATTCGTTCCGTCTGGACGACAAGGTGGTCGTGGTCACCGGGGCGTCGTCGGGTCTCGGCGTCACCTTTGCGCAGGCGTTCGCCGAGGCCGGCGCCGATCTGGTACTGGGCGCGCGGCGCGTCGACCGGATGACCGAGACCGCGGCGCTGGTCGAGGCCGCCGGACGCCGGGTGCACGCGGTGGCCACCGATGTGGCCGACCCTGAGCAGTGCCAGCGATTGGTCGACGCCGCGGTGGAGGCTTTCGGTCGGGTCGACATCCTGATCAACAACGCAGGCGTCGGCACCGCCGTACCAGCCACCCGCGAAACACCCGAGCAGTTCCGCTCGGTGGTCGATGTGAACCTCAACGGGTCCTACTGGATGGCGCAGGCCTGCGGGCGGGTCATGCAACCCGGGAGTGCGATCGTCAACATCGCCAGCATCCTCGGCATCACCACCGCCGGTTTACCGCAGGCCGCCTACAGCGCCAGCAAGGCAGCAATCATCGGGTTGACCCGCGATCTCGCGCAGCAGTGGGGCACCAGAAAAGGGATACGAGTCAATGCGCTCGCGCCCGGATTTTTTCTGTCGGAGATGACCGACGAATACGAGCCCGGATATCTGGACAGCCAGGCATCTCGACTTGTCTTGGGCCGCTTGGGCGACGCACGTGAACTGGCCGCGACCGCGGTCTGGTTGGCCTCCGCGGCAGGCGGCTACGTCACCGGCCAGACCATTGTGGTCGACGGCGGTCTGACGATCACCTAGCCGGCAGCGCGCAGCTTCGGCTCCCGCACGTCGGTGTCGACGCGAGTCTGCACGTCGACCGAGACCAGCACGTACTCCAGCTGAGACATCGATAGGCCGGACGCTTCACTGAGCTGCTCCAGCGAGAGACCAGCAGCCAAACCGGCCTCGACGGCGCGATCGATCTGCACGCTGACGTCCCTGACGGCGGCCAGAGTGGCCGTGTAGGAGTCGCCAAGCTCATGGAGTCGGTCCAGCATCTCGGGGTTGCCGCGCCGCTGCATGAACTTGGTCATCGCTGCTCCTTCATCAAGCTTCCGGGCAGAAACAATGCCCGCGTTCACGAAGCGTGTGCCCATTGGACGGCGATGTAAACAATTCCGTTGTTCACGTCACATAATTAGCCCCACTTAGTGACCGCTCAGTTACACGCCCCGGCATTCACCCAACGGCCGTTATAACTGACGCAGCCGGTGACGTTCGACGGCGGCGGCGGGTCATATGGCATCGGGGCGTAGTACGCCGGCGGTGGCACATACGGCGCGACGGCGTCGGCGATGTTCGCGCAGCCGCTGATCTGCACGCGCCGACCTGCGCTGGCGCAGACGTCGGCGTTCGCTACCGCGGGCAGTTGGATCGCGAGAGCAGGGATGGCCGAGAAGGCCAGCACGCTCGCCGCGGTGATGGTCCAGGACCGGGCCCACTGAGGCATCGTGCGCATGTCCTAGGAACCCATCGGTCCGGGGCCGAGATCGCATCGGCTTCGCAGGTCAGTGAGGGGCTGGCGGATGCCGGTGATCTCGGTTTCGGTCTGGGGATTGGCATCCATGTAGGTCGTGACCTTGTCGTGGACTTCCTCGTTCGGCAGGCCGCGAAGGCTGGTGAAGAAGTCGTTGACGTCCGGGTGGCTGAACAGGTAGTCACCCATCGCCGTGCCGACGGTGCCTGAGGCGATCGCCAGATCGCCCGCGGTGCACCCGGGCGCGGGCGGTGCCGGAGCCGGACTGGGTTCCGGGCTGGGTTCGGCGACTGCCGCCGCCGCGCCGAACAGCATGGCGCCGGCCATCGCCCCGGTCCCGATCAATCCCACTGCGGCGCTGCGAAAAGTGCGTCGTGACGTTGGCATGCGGCCTCCCCGTTCGCGGGCCGGACGGCCCACATGCCGCACAGCTAACCACGCTGCGGATAGCACCATCGGGAGTTAAACCGATTGGCCGGATTGATCGCCCGATTCGCTCGATCCAGACGTCAGCCATCAAACGCTTGTTTCACAGCCCGCATTTCTTACCGGTGGTAATTTGCTGATAGCGCCCTCTCCCTAGAAACCCGGATTCGGCAGTCCTTCTGCGGGCGAACGGGGTGGACGTTTGAACACTTGGGCGGATAGGTGGCTTCGGCAACCCGACCACTACGACTGGCTCAGTGGGTATCTGCACGCCCGCGGGCTAAGCCTGCCTGCCAGGGTCATGCTGTCCTCGATCGCGGCGTCGCTCGCCCTGAGCTTGATGGTGCTGCTGGCCGCCAATGAAGCGGCCCGCAACACAATTCAGGTGGGGATGTTGTGGGTGGCTTTTGCCGGCGGCGTCGCTGTCGCGATCCTGTTGGCGTCGCGCTGGCCTACTCGTCGGCAATCGGTGGTGTTCGGCGTGGTGAGCATCTCGTCGATAGCACTGGCATGTCTGGCGAACCCCAGCCCGCTCGCTGCGCTCATCGGCTGCATCGGGTTTTCGATGACCGGCGCGTACTTCGCGTTTTTCCACACCATCCGCTATGTCGCGTACAACTTCGCCATCGCCACCCTGGTGGGCCTTTTCCGGGCGGTCGAGCTGGCGAGGTCGGGGCACCTGGCGCTGGCCGGAGTGGATTTCTTCCTGGTCATGGAGGCCGTCGTCGCGTTGTCCTTGACCATCCACCTCTTGGTGCGCGCCCTCGGCATCGACCTGCTGGGCGCCGACCGGGATCCACTGACCGGCCTGCTCAACCGCCGAGCCTTCCAGCACAAGTCGCTCGGCCTGGTGGTCACGCGACGCGCGCCGGACACCCACCTGATGGTCGCGCTGATCGATCTGGACAAATTCAAAGAACTCAACGACACCCACGGACATTTCGCGGGCGATCAGGCATTGGTGGTGGTGGCCCAGGCCCTGCGGGCCAACAGTCGCGACTCCGCAGTGATCGCCCGCAGTGGCGGAGAGGAATTCCTCATCGCCGACACCATTTCGGTCGCCGATCCGTCGGCGATGGCGCAGCGGGTCTGCGACGCGGTGTCGGCGCTGCCGCTGTTGGTGTCGGCGAGCGTCGGGACCGCCAGCGCGCCCCTGGCTGACCTGCACGCGATCTCACCGCAGGTTCTCATCGACCAACTCGTCACCGCCGCCGACGCCGCGATGTACCGGGCCAAGCGTCTGGGCGGAAATCAGATTCACCACTACGGCCAACGCCACCACGAGGTGATCGACCAGACCACGCACCCCACCGCGGAGCTGTCCCGCCACCGGGCTAACCGTTCGGCGTGATGACCGCGCGGCCCTGGATTTCGCCGTGGTGCAACCGGTCGTAGGCCTCGCCGGCCCGGTCCAGCGGGAAATGTTCGACCAGCATCGTGATCTTCCCGGTCTGCGCCAGGCTGATCACTTCGATCAACTCGGGAATGCTGCCCCAAAAAGGCGCTGCCACAGCGCATTCGTGTGGCGGACTGGAGAAGTTGACCGGCAGCGACGCAGTACCGACGCCGACGATGGTGAGGTGTCCCAGTACCCGGGCCATCTGCGCGGCCATGCTCAGGGTCGGGTGCACACCGACCAGATCGAGCACCAGTTCTGCACCTTGTCCGCGGGTGATGTCCTTGATGCGGTCGACCGCGTCGTCGCCGGAGATCAGCGCCTCGTCAGCACCCAGCTCCTTGGCGATCTTGAGCTTGTCGGCCGACGTATCCACTGCGACAACCGTGGTGGCACCGACCAGCGCCTTGAGTACCTGAATCGCCATCTGACCCAGCCCGCCGGCTCCGATCACCACCGCCGTCGACCCTGGTCCGAGCAGATGTACCGACCGTTTCACGGCGTGATAGCTGGTCAGGCCCGCGTCGCTGAGCGGGGCCGCGGCCCGGGGATCCAGGTCACCGAGCGGGATGAGATAGCGGGTGGACGGGACCAACAGATACTCCGCCATGCCACCGTCGATGCCACCGAGACCGCCCGGGCTGGGCTGGCCTGATGCCTCGCAGTAGTTCTCCATCCCCTTGCGGCAGTTCATACACAGACCGCAGCCCCACGGGCCGTAGACGATGACGGCGTCACCGATCGCGAAACCCGTTGCGCCAGAGCCCATTGCCTCAACCCAGCCGGCATTCTCGTGGCCGAGGGTGAACGGCAACGCGAACGACCGTGCGCCGGGCGGCAGTTGGAATAGATGCAGATCCGAGTGGCAGGCGCCGGCACCGCCGATCTTGACCAGCACTTCGCCCGGCCCCGGCTCGGGTATCGGTACCTCCCGAAGTTGGCCTGGCTGTTGCCATTCGACGAACTGGTAAGCCTGCACCGTCAGTCCAGGATTCGATCGAACTCGACCTCGAGATGCAGCGGCCCGCGGAACACCTGATTTACCCGGTAGGGCGGCGGGTCGACGACCAGGCGCGGGTTCTCGACGCGCCGCAGGAACGTCTCCAGTGCGATGTTGACCTCCAGGCGCGCAAGCGGCCCACCGACGCAGCTATGC
>JBEVHL010000722.1:0-13527 GCA_040511255.1 Mycobacterium sp.
CACGCGGAATCGATTTGCGTACACGGTGATTCGCCGGGCGCGGTACAGATCGCCCTGGCGGTCCGCGACCGGCTCGCGGTGGACGGTGTCACGTTGACGAGCTTCACCTGATGCGGCTTAAACCCGGTCGGCCGGATCTCGCACAGCACCGCGACAGGTTTGCCGTGCCCGCTGCGTTGGCCGAGGCGCCGCTGTCGGTCACCTGGCTCGGGGTGGCCACCCTGCTGATCGACGACGGCCAGTCGGCGTTGATGACCGACGGGTTCTTCTCCCGACCGGCCCTGCCCGCGGTGGCGCTGCGCAAGCTCGCCTCGTCGGCCGCCCGGGTGGAGGGCTGTCTGACCAGAGCCGGCGTTCGGAGCCTGGCCGCCGTCCTCCCGGTGCACACCCACTTCGACCATGCGATGGATTCCGCGCTGGTCGCCGAGCGCACCGGCGCACAGCTCATCGGCGGGGTGTCGGCGGCGAATATCGCCCGAGGGCACGGACTGACCGAAGACCGGATCGTCGTCGCGGTGTCGGGCGACCCGATCAGCATCGGGCCCTACGACATCACCCTGATCGAGTCGCACCACTGCCCGCCGGACCGCTTCCCCGGCCTGATCGCCGCACCCGTCGTACCGCCGGTGCGGACGTCGGCCTACCGGTGCGGCGAAGCCTGGTCGGTACTGATCCAGCATCGGCCGACCGATCGGCGGCTGCTGATCCAGGGCAGCGCCGGCTACGTGCCCGGGTCGCTGCAGGGTCAGCGCGCCGAGGTGGCGTACCTGGGCCTGGGCCAACTAGGGCTGCAGTCACCCCGCTACCTCGTCGAGTACTGGACGGAGACCGTGCGCGCGGTCGGCGCCAGGACCGTCATCGGGATCCACTGGGACGACTTCTTCCGGCCCCTGTCGAAGCCGTTGCGGGCCTTGCCGTATGCCACCGACGACCTGGACGTGTCGCTGCGGGTGCTCGGCGAACTGGCCGACCAGGACGGTGTGACGCTGCACCTGCCGACGGTGTGGCGCCGCGAAGACCCCTGGGCCTGACGTTGACACTGTTCCTGGCGCTGGTGCTGCTGGCTGTCGTACTGGTATTCGCCATCGCGCGCCCGCACGGCTGGTCCGAGGCAATCGCCGCGGTGCCCGCCGCCGCGATTCTCGTTGCCGTCGGGGCGATTTCGGTGCACGACGCGACCGCCGAGGCGATGCGGCTGCTGCCCGTCGTGGCGTTTCTGGCCGCCGTGCTGGTACTGGCCAAGCTGTGCGACGACGACGGCCTGTTCGACGCGCTCGGCGCGGTGATGGCGCGCTCCAGCGCGGGACGGCCGACCGCGCTGCTGCGGCAGGTCTTCGTGATCGCGGCGGTGATCACCGCGGTGCTCTCGCTGGACGCCACGGTGGTGCTGCTGACGCCGGTGGTACTGGCGACCGTCCGCACCCTGGGCGTGCCAGTGCGCCCCCACGCCTACGCCACGGCCCACTTGTCGAACACCGCGTCGCTGCTGCTGCCGGTGTCCAACCTGACGAACCTGCTGGCGTTCGCCGCGGCGGGGTTGTCCTTCACCCGGTTCACCGCGCTGATGCTGGCGCCGTGGCTGGTGGCGATCGCCGTCGAGTTCCTGATCTTCCGGCTCTTCTTCGCCGCCGACCTGGCGCCCACTCCCGAAACCGCGACGGTCGACCCGCCGAAACTGCCGAAATTCGTGCTGGTGGTGCTCGCGTTGACGCTGGCCGGTTTCGCCGCCACCTCGCTGTTCGGCATCGAGCCGGTGTGGGCGGCGCTGGGCGGCGCACTGGTGTTGGGCGTGCGCAGCCTTGTGCAGCGACGCAGCACGATCGGCGGGATCGCCCGCTCGGTGAATGTGCCGTTCTGTCTGTTCGTCCTGGCGTTGGGCGTGGTGGTGCAGGCCGTGATGATCAACGGGCTGACCGACGGGATGAGTCACCTGGTGCCGGTCGGGTCCAGCCTGCTCGCCCTGCTCGGGATCGCCGCGGTGGCCGCGGTACTGGCCAACCTGGTGAACAATCTGCCTGCGGTGCTGGTGATGCTGCCGCTGGTGACGGTCGGCGGACCTGCCGCCGTGCTGGCCGTGCTCATCGGGGTGAACATCGGCCCCAACCTGACCTATGTCGGTTCGTTGGCCAACCTGCTGTGGCGCCGGGTGTTGGCCGGCCAGGGCACCACGCCCAATGTCGGGGTGTTCACCCGGCTCGGCTTGCTGACCGTGCCCGCCTCGTTGGTGCTCGCGGTGGTGGCGCTGTGGGGCGCGGTCCGATTGATCGGCGTCTAACCTGGCGGCCATGTCTATCGACGTGACCCGGTCGATCCCCGTTACGGGCGGGGAGTTGTCGGCGACGGTTCGCCCCGGCGACCAGCCCGCCCTGGTGTTCTTGCACTACTGGGGCGGCTCGAAGCGGACGTGGCGGCTGGTCATCGACCGCCTCGATCCGGTGACGGCCGTGGTGGCCTACGACCACCGCGGTTGGGGCCAATCCGCCGACGCCCCAGGGCCATACGGCTTGTCGCAGCTGGCCGCGGACGCCCAGCAGGTGATCGACGGGCTGGGCGTTGACCGGTACCTGCTGGTCGGGCATTCGATGGGTGGCAAGGTGGCCCAGATGGTCGCGGCGCGCCAGCCGCGCGGTCTCGTCGGGCTGATTCTGGTGGCACCCGCACCCGCCGCCCCCGCGGGCATGACCGCTCAACTACAGGAGCTGACCTCACACGCCTACGACGACGAGCAGACCGTGCTGCAGAGCATCGACCAGATGCTGACCCATCGCGCACTGCCCGACGAGCTCCGCAGGCAGATCGTCGAGGACAGCCTCAGCGCTCACGCCGAGGCCCGATTGAGCTGGCCCACCGCAGGTCTCGCCGAAGACGTGTCAGCGGGCGTCGACAACATAGCGGTGCCGGTCCTGATCCTGGCGGGCGAGCACGACCTGGTGGAGCCGCCGGAGCTACTGCGTGATCACCTGTTACCGCTGATCCCGCACGCCGCCATGGCCGTCCTCGACGACACCGGGCATCTGTCTCCTCTGGAGGCGCCGGATCAAGTGGCCGCTGCGATCACGGAATTTGTCGCCCGCTGTCACTGACGCCGGTAGGCGGGCGGCAGCGGCATCCCGCGGCCGGCCATCACCTGCCGCAGCAGGCTCGGGTAGTCGGTGATGATCCCGTCCGCGCCGGCGTCGATCTGGGCGTTCATCGCGCCGGCATCATCGATGGTCCACGGGATGACCTTGAGGCCCAACGCATGTGCGTGCTCGATGAAGGCTGCGTCAGCGACCAGGGCGAAGCCGGGATCCTGGGGCGTCTGGCCGTTGGGCACCGAGTAACCCGGCGACAGGATGTTCGCACCGACCAGCACCGCACCGGTGATCGGATCGCCGACCACGGCGGGATCGATCCCGTTCAGCCACGGCGACCCCGGCACCCACGTCGTGTCATCCCACAGCGCGACCAGCGGGATCGTCGGCTCCTGGCGGCGCACCATCGGCAGGGTGGTCCAGTCGAAGCTCTGGATCTCGACGTCGTCGACCTTGCCCGCCGCTCGCACCGCGGCCAGGATGACGTCGACGAATTGCTGTGGTGGCGCCGACTTTTCGGGCTTGTCCGCCTCCACCTTGGTCTCGATGTTGTAGCGCACGTTCGCGTGGTAGGAATCGGCCAGCGCGAAAACCTCTGGCAGCGTGGCGATCTTGTTGCCTGCTATGACTTCGGCATCCGGATACGCGGCCAGCAATTTGCCGCAGTTCAGGGTGTGCAACTGCTGCGAGGACAGCTCGACCACCAGCTTGCCGACGTACGGGTACTGCGGGTCGCCGGGAAACAGCGGTGCGGTATCGGTGCACTTGTCCGCCTGGATCACCGGGTCATGCCAGACCATCGGTTGGCCGTCCTTGGACAGGACGATGTCGAGTTCGAGCGTGCTCACCCCGAGTTCGAGCGATTTGGCGAACGCAGGCAGCGATTCCTCGGTGGTCTCACCCCGGCCGCCGCGATGCGCCTGTAAGTCGAAGGTGCCCGGGTCCGCGGAGGCGGGCACGGGGGTGACCAGCGCTGCGCACGTGACACCGATGGCAAGTAGTCGGGCGAGCATCCTCATTCGACGACGCTAACTTGTGCTGGGGCAGTACGGCCGAAGTCAGCGCACCCCAACGAAAATCGTTACCTAGAGTTCAGGCCGCGGCCAACAGCTAGCCGCGCCGCTGGCGGGCGATCTCGGCCAGCACCACACCGGCTGCCACCGAGGCGTTCAGCGACTCCGTCGGGCCGGACATCGGGATCGACACCACGGTGTCGCAGTTCTCGCGGACCAGGCGCGACAGGCCTTTGCCCTCCGAACCCACGACCACCACCATCGGGCCGGACGCGTCGAGATCGTCGAGCATGGTGTCGCCACCCGCATCGAGTCCGACGATCCGCAGGCCGGCGTCACCCCAGTCTTTGAGCGTCCTGGTCAGGTTGGTCGCCCGGGCCACCCGCACGCGGGCGGCGGCACCTGCACTGGTGCGCCAGGCGACGGCGGTCACCGAGGCGGACCTGCGCTGCGGAATCAGCACGCCGTCCCCGGAGAACGCGGCGACCGAGCGGATGATCGCGCCGAGGTTGCGCGGGTCCGAGATGTTGTCCAGCGCCACCAACAGCGCAGGTCCGCCGCTGACGGCGGCGCGCAGCAGGTCGTCCGGGTGGGCGTAGTTGTACGGCGGCACCTGCAGTGCGACGCCCTGGTGCAGACCGTTGGTGCTCATCCGGTCCAGGTCGTGCCGCGGAACTTCGAGAATCGAAATACCGGAATCGGCTGCACGCGTGACGATTTCGGTCAAACGCTCATCGGGTTCGGTGCCCAGCGCAACGTAGAGCGCGGTGGCGGGGGCGTCGGCGCGCAGGCATTCCAGCACCGGGTTGCGGCCGAGCACCATCTCGACCTCGTCGGTCTTCTTCTGTGGTCGGTGCGACTTGTTCGGTGTGGTCTTCTTGGCCCGCTTCGCGGCCGGGTGGTGGGGACGTTCGGTGGCTTTCGGGGTGGCCCCGCGGCCCTCGAGCCCACGGCGCCGGACGCCACCCGAACCGACGACGGGTCCCTTTTTGGTGCCGTCTTTCCGTACCGCGCCGCGGCGCTGTGAATTGCCGGCCATTTACTTGGTGTCCCCGTCGAGTAGCGTCCATTGTGGTCCGTCGGCGGTGTCGGTGACGTCGACGCCCGCCTCCTTGAGCCGGTCCCGGATCTGGTCCGCCTGCGCCCAGTCCCGCTCTTCGCGAGCCTTGGCGCGGCCCACCAGTGCCCACTGCACCAGGACGTCGACCGCGGCCAGCGCCGCGGACGTCTCGTCGCGCAACTCCCAGCGCTCGTCGAGCGGATCGCAGCCCAGAATGCCCATCATCGCGCGGATCGACCGCGCGTGCGCCAGCGCGGCGTCATGATCACCGGAGTCCAGCGCGCGGTTGCCGTCGGCCCGGGCACTGTGCACCTCGGCCAGCGCCATCGGGACCGCCAGGTCGTCGTCGAGGGCAGCAGCGAACTTCTCGGTCCACGTGCCCGGCACCACGGTGCCGACGCGGGTGCGCACGCGATGCAGGAAATCCTCGATACCCGCATAGGCCTTGACCGCGTCCTGGAGCGCGTTCTCGGAGAATTCCAGCATCGACCGGTAGTGCGCGCTGCCCAGGTAGTACCGCAGCTCGGCGGGCCGAACCCGTTGCAGCACAGCAGGTATCGACAACACGTTGCCCAGCGACTTGCTCATCTTCTCGCCGCCCATGGTGACCCAGCCGTTGTGCAGCCAGTACCTGGCGAAGCCGTCGCCGACCGCGCAGGCCTGGGCGATCTCGTTCTCGTGGTGCGGGAACACCAGATCCATCCCGCCGCAGTGGATGTCGAACTCCGCACCCAGGTACTCGTGGGCCATCGCGACGCACTCCGAGTGCCAGCCGGGCCGACCGCGACCCCACGGGGTCGGCCAGGACGGCTCGCCCGGCTTGGCGCCCTTCCACAGCGTGAAGTCGCGCTGATCCCGTTTACCGGTGGCGGTGCCCTCACCCTGGTGGACGTCGTCGATGCGGTGACCCGACAGGGCGCCGTACTCCGGGTAGCTCAGCACGTTGAAGTACACGTCACCGCCGCCGGTGTAGGCGTGGCCGGTGTCGATGAGGCGCTGGAGCAATTCGACGATCTGGGTGATGTGCCCGGTGGCGCGCGGTTCGGCCGACGGCGGCAGCACGCCGAGTGCGTCGTAGGCCGCGGAGAAGGCGCGTTCGTGGGTGGCCGCCCACTCCCACCACGGCCGGCCCGCAGCAGCGGCCTTGATCAGGATCTTGTCGTCGATATCGGTGACGTTGCGGACGAAGGCGACGTCGTAGCCCTTGGCGGTCAACCAGCGTCGCAGCACGTCGAAGGCCACCCCGCTGCGGACGTGGCCGATGTGCGGCAGGCCCTGGACGGTGGCTCCGCACAGGTAGATGGAGGCGTGGCCGGGCCTTACCGGGACGAAATCACGCACGGCACCAGTCATGGTGTCGTGCAGCCGCAGGCCGGCGAGATCGGTCACGACGGGCCAGCTTACCGGCCTAAACGCCCTCGACCACCAACGCGGTCGCGATTGCCGCCAGACCTTCGCCGCGGCCGGTGAGGCCGAGGCCGTCTGTGGTGGTTGCTGAGACCGACACCGGCGCCCCCAGCAGACCCGATAGCAGCTCCTGCGCCTCGGCCCGGCGGGGGCCGATCTTGGGCCGGTTGGCGATGACCTGGACGGCGGCGTTGCCGATCTGATAGTCGTGCTCGGCGAGCAGGTCCCGGACGTGTACGAGCATGTCCGCCCCGGTCACCCCGGCCCAGCGCGGGTCGTCGACGCCGAACACCCCACCGATATCGCCCAACCCGGCCGCTGACAGCAGGGCGTCGCACAGGGCGTGCGCGGCGACGTCGCCGTCGGAATGGCCCTGGCAGCCGTCGGCGCCGTCGAACAGCAGGCCCAGCAGCCAGCAGGGCCGTCCCGGCTCGATCGGGTGGACGTCGGTGCCCAGCCCGATGCGCGGCAGAGCGGTCACCGGTCCACCAGCACTTCGGCCAGCAGCAGGTCCTGCGGGGTGGTGATCTTGAATGCCAGCGGGTCGCCGTCGACGGTCTGCACCTGGCCGCCGATGTTCTCCACCATGGATGCGTCGTCGGTGAAGGTACCCGGTGCGGCCGCACTGTTGTAGGCCCGCTGCAACACGGTCATGGCGAAGCCCTGAGGGGTCTGCACGGCCCGCAGGCCGGCCCGCTCCGGCGTGCCCAGCACCACCCCGTTGGCGTCGACCGCTTTCACGGTGTCCACCAGCGGCAGGGCGGGCACCACGGCGGTGTGCCCGGAGCGCAGAGATTCGACCACGCGGGCGATGAGCGACGCCGGCGTCAGCGGCCGGGCGGCGTCATGCACCAGAACGAATTCGGGGTCACCGGCGGCGGCCAATGACAACCGGACGGACTCGGTCCGGTCGGCGCCGCCGGAGACGACGGTCGCGCGGGAACCGAGTATGAGCTTGGCCTGATCGGTGCGGTTCGCCGGTACGGCGACCACGACGGCGTCGACGACCCCGGATTCGAGCAGGCCGTCGACGGCACGTTCGACAAGGGTTCGCCCGACCAGATGCGCGAACGCCTTCGGCACGCCTGCGGCTAACCGTTCACCCGACCCTGCGGCCGGGACGATGGCGACAACTCGCCCCATCTTGTCGCCTAGGACGCGGCGGCCAGAACCTCGTCGAGAATGATCGACGCCCTGGCGTCATCGGTGTTCTCCGCAAGAGCCAGTTCACCGACCAGGATCTGCCGAGCCTTGGCCAGCATGCGCTTCTCGCCTGCAGACAGCCCGCGCTCCTGATCGCGACGCCACAGATCGCGAACAACCTCGGCGACCTTGTTCACGTCGCCGGAAGCCAGCTTCTCGAGGTTCGCCTTGTAGCGACGCGACCAGTTGGTCGGCTCCTCGGTGTGCGGGGCCCGCAGCACCTGGAAAACCTTGTCCAGGCCTTCCTGTCCGACCACATCGCGCACTCCGACGTACTCGGCATTTTCGGCGGGAACTCGAACGGTGAGGTCTCCCTGAGCCACCTTCAAGACGAGATATTCTTTCGACACGCCTTTAATAGCTCGGGTTTCGATCGCCTCGATCAATGCAGCACCGTGATGTGGATAGACAACGGTGTCTCCGACCTTGAAAATCATCAGTTTGGAGCCCCTTTCGCTCCTCTATGTTAGCACGACGTCGAGACAGGTGTAGAACAACGGTGCAGGTCAGGGGCACAAGGGGTTACGTCGAGGGGTTGACAGAGTGACGTTTACGTGCAATGTCATGCCGTTGGATCGCCCTCCGCTACCGCCTGCGGACACCAACTACTACCCTTAGTACTACGCTCCGTCACTAGCGTGGACGAGTCGTACGTGGCGGCCGCAAGCAGGAGGATTTCAGTGAACCCTTTTGGTACCCGCCGGGCGCCCATGGCCCGCACCGGTCTCGCCGTGGGCAGCCTGCTCGTCGCCGCCGCGCTCGCTGGTTGTAGCGCCGGGCAGATCTCCCAGGTCGCCACGCAGGCAGCCGCCGTCAACGGCACCACGGGCACGGTCAACAACATCACCCTGCGCAATGTGCACATCCAAGCCGTCGAGACCGGGGACGCCCTGGAGCCAGGGTCGAACGTCGACTTCCTGTTCACCGCGTCAAATCTGTCGCCGGACTCCCCCGATCGGCTCGTCGGGATCACCTCCGATATCGGCACGGTGACCGTCACCGGCAACACCACCGTGCCGCCCAGCGGCGTCCTGATCGTTGGGGTGCCGGACGGCGTCAGCCCGCTCAGCAGCGTCGAGGGCGCCTCGGCCGCGGACGCCAAGGTTGCGCTGACCAAACCGATCCGCAACGGCCTGACCTACGACTTCACCTTCACCTTCGCCAAGGCCGGACAGACCACGCTGTCGGTGCCGATCTCCGCAGGCGGTGCACCCCGCCAGGAGATGACACCGGCCGCCCCAGCTCACGAGTAGGGCGCGTCTCAAGGGTTCTGTCGTACCCGACGGATACCGTCACGACGTGGCCCGCCCCAGCGACGATGCGGCGAGGTACGAGCCGCGGAGGAGTTGGGCAAAGTGAAGGCGCGATCGCAGTACCGCTGCTCGGAATGCCAGCACACCACAGCCAAATGGGTGGGCCGCTGCGCGGAATGCGGCACGTGGGGCACTGTCGACGAGGTCGCCGTGCTCACCTCGCTGGGCGGTAGCGCCAGGCGTGCGGTGGTGCCGGCGTCGGCCGCGGTGCCCATCAGCGCCATCAATCCCGACGCAACCCGGCATCTGCCCACGGGCGTCAGCGAACTCGACCGGGTGCTCGGCGGGGGTGTGGTTCCCGGTTCGGTGACGCTGCTGGCCGGCGAACCCGGCGTGGGCAAGTCGACGTTGCTGCTGGAGGTCGTGCACCGCTGGGCGTTGTCGGGCCACCGCGCGTTGTACATCTCCGGCGAGGAGTCCGCCGGCCAGATCCGGATGCGCGCCGAACGCACCGGGTGCAGCCACGACGAGGTCTTCCTGGCCGCCGAATCCGACCTGGACAACGTGCTGGCCCATATCGAGGCGGTCCAGCCCAGCCTGGTCGTCGTGGACTCGGTACAGACGTTGTCCACCACCGACAACGACGGCGTCACCGGAGGTGTCACCCAGGTGCGCGCGGTCACCACCGCGTTGACCGGGCTGGCCAAAGCGGCAGGCGGCCCCGGCGTCGCGATCATCCTGGTCGGTCACGTCACCAAGGATGGCGCCATCGCCGGGCCCCGTTCTCTGGAGCATCTGGTCGACGTCGTGCTGCACTTCGAAGGTGATCGGCACACCGCGCTGCGGATGGTCCGCGGCATCAAGAACCGGTTCGGCGCTGCCGACGAGGTCGGCTGTTTCCTGGTGCACGACAACGGAATTGAGTGTGTCGCCGACCCGTCGGGACTGTTCCTCGACCAGCGCCCCGAGCCGGTGCCCGGCACCGCGGTGACGGTGACGATGGATGGCAAGCGGCCGTTGATCGGCGAGATCCAGGCCTTGGTCGGGTTGCAGACCGTACCGTCGCCGCGGCGGGCGGTCAGCGGTATCGACCAGTCCAGGGCGGCCATGACCGCGGCGGTACTGGAGACCAGGGCCGGCATCGCCATCGGTCAGCGGGACATCTACCTGTCGACCGTCGGTGGGATGCGGCTGACCGATCCGTCCTCGGATCTGGCCGTGGCCATCGCGATCGCCTCGGCGTTTGCCGACCTGTGTCTGCCCACCTCCACGGTGGTCATCGGCGAGGTCGGACTGGCCGGTGATCTACGGCGGGTCACCGGCATGGATCGCCGACTGGCCGAGGCGGTCCGGCTGGGGTTCACCACGGCCCTGGTCCCGCCGGGCGCGAAGGTCCCGAAGGGGTTGAAGACGCTCGAAGTCTTGACCATCGGCGATGCGCTCAAGGCGCTGCTGAGCATCGCGGTCCGGCCGGCCAGCAAACCGCCCGAGGTCAAGGCGGCGGCGCGGCCGGAACTCAAACTGGTGGACGGCTATTCACCGGGGTCGGGCACAGGGGACAATGGTCCGCTGTGACGCCTGGTATCAGGACCGCCATCAGCGCGGTGACGACGCGCCCCACCCTGCGTGAGACGGTCGGGCAGCTTGCTCCCGGCACCGCGCTGCGCGACGGGTTGGAGCGAATTCTGCGCGGACGTACCGGTGCGCTGATCGTCCTCGGCTACGACGACAGGGTCGAGACCATCTGCGACGGCGGGTTCGCGCTGGACGTTCGCTACGCGCCCACCAGGCTGCGGGAGCTGTCCAAGATGGACGGCGCGGTGGTGCTGTCCACCGACGGCAGCCGCATCGTCCGGGCGAATGTCCAACTGGTGCCTGATCCTTCGATCCCCACCGACGAATCCGGCACCAGGCACCGCTCCGCGGAACGCACCGCGATCCAGACCGGCTACCCGGTGATCTCGGTCAGCCACTCGATGAGCATCGTCACCGTCTACGTCGCGGGCGAACGGCACGTCGTCGCCGACTCGGCCACCATCTTGTCGCGGGCCAACCAGGCGATCGCGACGCTGGAACGCTACAAGGCCCGGCTCGACGAGGTCAGCCGTCAGCTGTCCACCGCGGAGATCGAAGATTTCGTCACGCTGCGCGACGTGATGACGGTGGTGCAGCGCTTGGAGATGGTCCGGCGGATCGGCGTGGAGATCGATTCGGACGCCGTCGAGCTCGGCACCGACGGACGCCAGCTGCGTCTTCAACTCGAGGAGCTGCTGGGCGGCAACGAGACGTCGCGGGAGCTGATCGTCCGGGACTACCACGCCAGCCCTGACGCGCCGTCCAAGAGTCAGGTGAGCGCCACCCTGGAGGCGCTCGACGGCCTCTCGGACACCGAGCTGCTGGACTTCACCGCGCTGGCTCAGGTCTTCGGCTATCCGTCGACCGTCGAGGCGCAGGATTCGGCGCTGAGCTCACGCGGCTACCGGGCGATGGCCGGTATCCCGCGGCTGCAGTTCGCCCACGTCGACCTACTGGTCCGCACGTTCGGCTCATTGCAGGGCCTGCTGGCCGCCAGCGCCAGCGACCTGCAGTCGGTCGAAGGGATCGGCGCGATGTGGGCGCGGCACGTCCGCGAGGGGTTGTCGCAGCTGGCCGAGTCTACGATCGCCGACCGGCTGGCTTGATCAGCCTGCCGGTGCCGGAGCAGGCGCGGGGGCGTCGGCCGCGGGCGGGGGAATCTCTTCCGGCGGCGGGGCGTCGGCAGGCGGCGCCGCAGCGGGAGCTGCGGGGTCGGCGAGGATGAACGGCACCGTCGCCGAACGCAGATTGCCCAGCTGGACCACCAGGTTGTAGGTACCGGCTCCGATCGGCTGGCGGGGCAGCGGGCACTGCGGCTCGGAGCCCATGCCGGTCCACGTCACCTCGGTGGTGACCTGTTCGCCCGGATTGAAGGTCTTGACCAGGGTCTCGTTGGACGGCGCGCAGTCCAGGTTCGACCAGAGGCGCTTGTTGTCCAGGGAGTAGACGTAGGCCGCGAGCACTGCGGCGCCGACATCGCGCTGGCAGGCCACCAGGCCGATGTTGGTGACGACCATAGTGAACTTGGGCTGATCGCCGATCGCATACTGCGGTTCGCTGGTCATACCCTTGACGGCCAGGGTGGAATCGGGGCAGTCGTCGCCCTCTTTGAGCACCGGCGGCGGCACCACGGCCACGGTCGCGGTGGGCGTGGGGGGCGGCGCTTCCTGGACGGGCGGGATGACGGGTGTCTTGACCTCGGGGGTCGGCGTCGGGCCGAGCGGGCCCTGCGACGTGTTCGGCTTGTTGTCGGAGGCATTTTTGGTCTCGGCGGTCGAGCCACCGCGGAACACCAGGAAGGCGACGCCGGCGACCAACGCGATGATGACAACCGCGATGCCGATGGCAAGGCCCCGCCGCCGCCAGTAGATCTGGGGCGGGAGCGGGCCTTGCGGATCCAAATCAAGCACGTTCTCACGGTAAGGCCAGGTCACTGCGAGCTGTTCGACCTGACTCGGCGTGTCGCAGCCCGGGAGTTGTGAGTTTGCTGTGCTATTCGCCGATATCGCCGAGGTGTTCGCGCAGGTTCACCTTGCCGTCGGCCAGGTGATAGGTCAGTCCGGCGATCGCCAAGGTGCCTTTGTTGACCCGCTCGGAGATGGCCGTCGACCGGGCCATGATCTGCGTGCCCGTTTCGATGACGTGGCGGGCCTCGAACTCGTCGACCCTGGTCAGGCCGTCGCGGCGGCCTAGCAGGATCGATGGCGTCACCCGCTCGACGACATCGCGGACGTAGCCGCCGGGGACCGCGCCGCCATCGAGGGTGTCCAGGGTGGCCTTGACCGCGCCACAGCTGTCGTGGCCCAGTACGACGATGAGCGGCACGTTGAGGATCGTCACGGCATATTCCAGCGAGCCGAGCACCGCCGAGTCGATCACATGGCCTGCGGTCCGGATCACGAACATGTCGCCCAGACCCTGATCGAAGATGATCTCCGCGGCGACCCGGCTGTCGGCGCAGCCGAAGACGACGGCGGTGGGTTTCTGCTCCGCGGCGAGGCTGGCCCGGTACTCGATGCTCTGGCTGGGATGCTGCGGCTTGCCTGCCACGAAGCGCTCGTTACCCTCTTTGAGTGCCTTCCATGCGGTTATGGGGTTCGTATTCGGCATGGCTGCCATTGTGCCTCCCCGCAGCTGTCAGGACGCGATGAGTATCAGTCCGGTCGAATTGATCAGCTGGTACGACCGTGAGCACCGCGACCTGCCGTGGCGCCACCCCGAGGTGGGGGCGTGGCAGATCCTGGTCAGCGAGTACATGCTGCAGCAGACGCCGGTGGCCCGGGTGTTACCGATCTGGCTGGATTGGGTGGCCCGCTGGCCGACCCCGTCGGCGACGGCCGCCGCCAGCGCGGCCGACGTGCTGCGGGCCTGGGGCAAGCTGGGTTATCCGCGACGGGCCAAGCGGCTACACGAATGCGCCCAGGTGATCGCGGGCGTGCACG
>JBEVHL010000723.1:0-4029 GCA_040511255.1 Mycobacterium sp.
CATCATGGCGACGGTGAAGGGCGACGTCCACGACATCGGCAAGAACATCGTCGGGGTTGTCCTGCAGTGCAACAACTATGAGGTGATCGACCTCGGGGTGATGGTGCCCGCCCAGAAGATCCTCGACGCGGCAAAGGAGCACAGCGCCGACATCATCGGGCTGTCCGGCCTGATCACTCCGTCGCTGGACGAGATGGTCAACTTCGCCGTCGAAATGGAGCGCCAGGGACTGGAGATCCCGTTGCTCATCGGTGGTGCGACCACGTCGCGCGCACACACGGCCGTCAAGGTGGCGCCGCGGCGCAGCGGCCCGGTGGTCTGGGTCAAAGACGCGTCCCGCTCGGTGCCGGTTGCCGCTGCGCTCCTCGACGACAAGCAGCGGCCGGCCCTGCTGGAGGCCACCGAGGCCGACTACGCATCCCTGCGTGAACGGCACGCCCAGAAGAGTGAGCGCAAGATGCTCACGCTGGAGAAGGCCCGCGCGAACCGGACGCCGATCGACTGGGACGCCTACTCGCCGCCGGTGCCCGCGCAGGGCCTCGGGGTGCGGGAGTTCGAGGACTACGACATCGCCGAACTGCGCGAATACATCGACTGGCAGCCGTTCTTCAACGCCTGGGAGATGAAGGGCCGCTTCCCCGACATCCTGAACAACCCGGTGTCGGGGGAGACGGCACGCAAGCTGTACGACGACGCCCAGGAGATGCTCGACACCCTGATCAAGGAGAAGTGGCTGACGGCCAACGGGGTGATCGGTTTCTTCCCGGCGAACGCCGTCGGGGACGACATCGAGGTCTACACCGACGACACCCGTACCGAGGTGTTGACCAGGTTGCACAACCTGCGCCAGCAGGGCGAGCACCGCGACGGGATCCCGAACCGGAGTCTCGGCGACTTCATCGCGCCCAAGGACACCGGGTTGGCCGACTACGTCGGCGCCTTCGCCGTCACCACCGGGCTCGGTAGCGGTGACAAGACCGCGGAGTTCAAGGCGGCCAACGACGACTACAACGCGATCCTGCTGGAGTCGCTCGCCGACCGGCTGGCCGAGGCGTTCGCCGAACGGATGCATCAACGGGTCCGCAAGGAGTTCTGGGGATTCCAGCCGGACGAGCAGCTGGACAACGAGGAGTTGATCGGTGAGAAGTACCGGGGCATCCGCCCGGCGCCGGGCTATCCGGCCTGCCCGGAGCACACCGAGAAGACCACGCTCTGGGAGCTGATGGACGTCAAGGAGCGCACCGGCATCGAGCTGACCGAGTCGATGGCGATGTGGCCGGGTGCCGCCGTCAGTGGCTGGTACTTCTCGCACCCGCAGTCGCAGTACTTCGTGGTCGGCCGGTTGGCCCAGGATCAGGTCGCCGACTACGCGAAGCGCAAGGGCTGGACCCTGAAGGAAGCCGAGCGTTGGCTCGGCCCCAACCTCGCCTACAACCCGGAGGACTGAGCCCTGCGGACGGCGAGACCGGCTGGCTGTGGCGAAACCCGGGGCGGCGGAACGATTTCCGGGCCGGCCATGCTCGACTGCGAACGGCGTGCGACCCGGCGTCGGGGATCATGCGAAGATAACGGGGCGGCTCGTGCCTGGCCGCAACGGCGTCGGACAGTCCACCGACGCCTTCGTGCTGTATCACCGGAAACGAAAATACTGAATGTCTGATCACACCAGCCCGGCCATGCGGGCCGTGCTCTGGGATATGGACGGCACGCTCGTCGATTCCGAAAAGCTGTGGGACATCTCGATGCAAGCCCTCTACGCCCGACTGGGCGGGGTGATGTCACCGGAGGTGCGCGAGGCCACCGTCGGTGGCTCTGCGGGCACCGTGATCGCGATGATCTATGCCGACCTCGGTCTGGACCCGGATCCCGATGAGATGGCGGCGTCGGCGGACTGGTTGCACGATTACACCGGTGATCTGTTCGAACGCGGCCTGCCGTGGTGCGACGGCGCGCAGGAGATGCTGGACGCGCTCACCGCCGCGGGCGTGCCGATGGCGCTGGTCACCAACACCCGCCGCGAGTTGACCGAGCGGGCGTTGAACAGCATTGGCCGGCACTACTTTTCGGCGTCGGTGTGCGGCGACGAGGTGACGCACGCCAAACCGGCCCCCGACATCTACCGACGCGCCGCCGAGATGCTGGGATTCGAGCCGGGGCAGTGCCTGGCGGTCGAGGATTCGGTGACCGGTGCCGACGCCGCCGAGGGCGCAGGGTGCGCGGTGCTGGTGATCCCCAACGAAGTCACCGTGCCGGGCAGCCCACGACGGCGACACCAGAATTCGCTGAGCGACCTCGACGTGGACGGGCTGCGAGGCATTTATGCCGAGCTCGGCGCCCTGGCGGGCGAACGCAGCGCCTGAGCCGCGAAACGCGGGGGGCCGATACGGGCACTTTCGGTGTTGGACTGTGCAATCGTGGGTAGTTGAAGACTTCATCGCAGCGCTGCGGAAAGAAGGATGCCCCATGGCTGGACAAGGCCCCAGTGGTAGCTCAGACAATTCACCGTCCGCGATCACCGACGAGGACTTCTCCTCGGGTAAAACCGCGATCCGGATCGCCTCGGTAGCCGCGCTGGGCGGCTTGCTCTTCGGCTACGACAGCGCCGTCATCAACGGCGCGGTGGCCTCGATCGAGAAACAGTTCAACGTCGGCTCGATCGAGCTGGGTTTCGCCGTTGCCTCGGCACTGCTCGGCGCCGCGGTGGGGGCAATGACCGCGGGTCGTGTCGCCGACAAGATCGGCCGCATCTCGGTGATGAAGATCGCCGCAGTGCTGTTCTTGATCAGTGCCTTCGGCACCGCCCTCGCGCCCGAGGTCGTCACCCTCGTCGTGTTCCGCGTCATCGGTGGCATCGGTGTCGGCGTGGCCTCGGTGATCGCGCCCGCCTACATCGCCGAGACGTCCCCGCCGAGCATCCGCGGCCGATTGGGCTCGCTACAGCAGTTGGCCATCGTGTCCGGCATCTTCTTGTCGTTCGCCATCAACACGCTGCTTCAGACGATTGCGGGCGGCGCGGACCAGGACCTGTGGTTCGGACTCGAAGCGTGGCGCTGGATGTTCCTGGTGATGGCCGTGCCGGCTGTCGTTTACGGCGGGCTCGCGTTCACCATCCCGGAGTCGCCGCGTTATCTGGTTGCCAGCCACAAGATTCCGGAAGCCCGTCGGGTGCTCAGCACGCTGCTCGGCTCGAAGAACCTGGAGATCACGATCTCCCGCATCCAGGAGACGTTGGAGCGGGAAGACAAGCCGTCCTGGAAGGACATGCGCAAGCCCGGCGGTAGCTTCCTCGCCTTCTACGGCATCGTGTGGGTCGGTCTCGGCCTGTCGGTCTTCCAGCAGTTCGTCGGCATCAACGTGATCTTCTACTACTCGAACGTGCTGTGGCAGGCGGTCGGCTTCAGCGAGAGCGACGCGGCGTGGTCCACCGTGATCACGTCGATAGTCAACGTGGCAACGACGCTCATCGCCATCGCGCTGATCGATAAGATCGGTCGCAAACCCCTGCTGCTCATCGGGTCGTCGGGGATGGCCGTCACGTTGATCACAATGTCCGTCATCTTCGCCAACGCCACCCTCGGCGCCGACGGCAAGCCGAGCCTCCCCGGCGCGTCCGGCATGATCGCGTTGATCGCGGCCAACCTGTTCGTCGTCGCGTTCGGCATGTCGTGGGGCCCGGTAGTGTGGGTGCTGCTCGGTGAGATGTTCCCCAACCGCATCCGTGCTGCGGCGCTGGGCTTGGCGGCGGCCGGTCAGTGGGTGGCGAACTGGTTGATCACCGTGACGTTCCCCGAACTGCGGAGTCACCTGGGCCTCGCCTACGGCTTCTACGGCCTGTGTGCGGTGCTGTCGGGTCTCTTCGTGTGGCGGTGGGTCAGAGAGACCAAGGGCGTGTCCCTGGAAGACATGCACGGCGAGATCCTCTCCTCGTCGAAGGAGACCTCAGCCAAGCAGGCCGCTACCTAGCGGCGGCCGCAGGCTTGGCGGGGGGGGCGGGGCGGGGCGCCCGGGGCGGCCCCCCCCCGCCGGGGG
>JBEVHL010000724.1:0-4585 GCA_040511255.1 Mycobacterium sp.
CCGTCGTCGGGCATCGCGTTGTAGGCGAAGTTGAAGAAATCGTCGTACCGGTCGAAGCCGAAATGCTCGAAGGCACCGATGGACACGATCCGGTCGACCGGCTCGTCGAACTGCTCCCAGCCGCGCAGCTCCACCCGCTTGGACCGCGGGCTGTCCGACGCGGCGAACAACTGCTCGACGTGCGCCTGCTGGTTCTCACTGAGCGTCAGCCCGATCACGTTGACGTCGTAGCGTTCCAGCGCGCGCATCAAGATCGAGCCCCACCCGCAGCCGACGTCGAGCAGAGTCATGCCGGGCTGCAAGCCCAGCTTGCCCAGCGCCAGGTCGATCTTGGCGATCTGGGCCTCTTCCAGCGTCATATCGTCGCGCTCGAAGTAGGCGCAACTGTAGGTCTGCGTCGGGTCGAGGAACAGGCGGAAGAAGTCGTCGGACAAGTCGTAATGCGCTTGTACGTTCTCGAAATGAGGCTTGAGCTGTTTGGACATCGCGATGAGAGCCCTTCTGAAAAATTCGGCGGATGCACAATGTCCCGTTACCTGACGGTAGCCGATGCTCGCGCAGGGCCCGACACAAACGAGTCCACCCGCCCGACGATCACGATCGTCGAACGGGTGGACTTGTCAGAAACTGCTGGTGAGCGCTTTACACGTCGTAGTAGAGCGCGAACTCGTACGGGTGCGGACGGATCTGCACCGGCATGATCTCGTTCTCCCGCTTGTAGGAGATGTAGGTCTCGATGAGGTCGGGGGTGAACACGCCACCCTCGGTGAGGTACTCGTGATCTTCTTCGAGCCGGTCGATCACTGCGGACAGCGAGGTCGGTGCCTGCGGGATGTTGGCGGCCTCGTCCGGCGGGAGCTCGTAGAGGTCCTTGTCGACGGGCGAGAGCGGCTCGATCTTCTTCTTGATGCCGTCGATGCCGGCCATCAGCATCGCCGCGAACGCCAGGTACGGGTTGCCCGAGCTGTCGGGGCAACGGAATTCGAGGCGCTTGGCCTTAGGGTTGTTGCCCGTGATCGGGATACGCACGCAGGCCGACCGGTTGCGCTGGCTGTAGACCAGGTTGATCGGGGCCTCGTAGCCCGGCACCAGACGCTTGTAGGAGTTCGTCGTCGGGTTGGTGAACGCCAGCAGCGACGGCGCGTGGTGCAGGATGCCGCCGATGTAGTGCCGCGCCAGATCCGACAGACCGGCGTAGCCGGACTCGTCGTGGAACAACGGCTTGCCGTCTTTCCACAGCGACTGGTGGGCGTGCATACCCGACCCGTTGTCGCCGAACAGCGGCTTGGGCATGAAGGTGACGGTCTTGCCGTTCTTCCATGCCGTGTTCTTGATGATGTATTTGAACAACAACACGTCATCGGCCGCGTGCAGCAGCGTGTTGAATTTGTAGTTGATCTCGGCCTGACCGGCGGTGCCCACCTCGTGGTGACCGCGTTCCAGCGTGAAGCCGGCGTTCTGCAGGTTGGTGGCCATCTCGTCGCGCAGGTCGACGTAGTGGTCATAGGGCGCGACGGGGAAGTAGCCACCCTTGGGGCGGACCTTGTAGCCCAGGTTGGGGCTGCCGTCGGCCTCGAACGGCTCACCGGTGTTCCACCACCCGGACTCGGAGTCGACCTCGTACGAGGTGCCGTTGATCTTCGAATCGAAGGTCACCGAGTCGAAGATGTAGAACTCGGCCTCGGCGCCGAAGTACGCGGTGTCGGCGATGCCGGTGCTGGTCAGGTAGTTCTCGGCTTTGCGGGCCACGTTGCGCGGATCCCGGGAGTAGGCCTCACGGGTGAACGGGTCGTGGACGAAGAACTGCAGGTTCAGCGTCTTGGCGTGGCGGAACGGATCGATCCGCGCGGTCTCGATATCCGGCAGCAGCATCATGTCGGACTCGTGGATCGACTGGAAACCGCGAACCGACGAACCGTCGAACGCCAGTCCGTCTTCGAACACACTCTCGTCGAAGGCCGAAGCCGGAATCGAGAAGTGCTGGACGACACCCGGCAGATCGCAGAAACGGATGTCGACGTATTCGACTTTCTCGTCCTTGATCTGCTTGAAGATGTCGTCGGCGGTCTTTTCTGCCACTGAATGCTCCTTTGCGCATGTGTAGAGACCAGAGTCTTGGGTCACCCGCCGAATGACGCTATGAAGCCGATGTTGCGCGCCGGTCAAACGGATGTTGCGCCAACGTTACGCAATCGGTCAGTCCCTATGCTGGGAACATGGCTCGCTCGATCTCGTCCTGGTTGTCTGGCCCCGAAGCCGCGGACCCACGACAGGCGTCTGGATACCCGGGCGAGGCGCTGGGCCTGGCACAAGCGGGACCACGATCGCTGGCCGGATCGGGCCGTCGCTTCGTCGCGCTGCTGGTCGACTGGCTGATCGGGTACGGCTTGGCCGGTCTGGCGTTGAGCTTCGGCTGGATCTCGCTGTCGATGCTCTCGACGGCGGTACTGGTGGTGTGGTTCGTCATCGGCGCGGTGTCGGTCCGGCTGTTCGGATTCACGCCGGGTCAGTACGCGCTCGGCCTGCTGGTGGTGCCCGTCGATAGAAGCGCGGCAGGCGTCGGCTTTGGCCGCGCGGTGTCACGCGGGCTGCTGCTGGCGCTGGTGATCCCGGCGCTGTTCACCGACGCCGACGGCCGCGGGCTGCAGGACCGGTTCACCTTCACCGCGGTGGTGCGGCGCTAGATTTCGTGACGGATCCGACCGTTCATCATCGTCAGCACGACCTGCGCTGCGTGGATCTCGTGCGGGTCGATGTCGAGAATGTTCTTGTCGAGGATGATCAGGTCGGCCAGCTTGCCCACCTCTAGCGACCCCACCTTGTCGTCCAGGCGCAGCTGATGGGCGGCACCGAGCGTGTTCGCGTGGATCGCCTCGGCCACTGACAGCCGCTCGTCGGCCGGGGCCAGCACCGGACCGTCGGGTTCGCCGATCAACTGCCGGGTCACGCCGATCTGGATCGAGTCCAGCGGTTTGTAGGTCGAGTAGTAGCCCGCCGCCGGCCAGTCCGTCCCCAGCGAGATCCGCCCGCCCGACTTCAGCACTGTCTGCGGGCGGTAGAGCAAGTCCTTACGTGGCGCCCCGTACCGGGCGCCCATGGTGGTGACCGTGTCCGGGTCAGCTGACATCCAGTTCGCGGAGAACTGTGCGATCACACCGAGTTCGCCGAATCGCTCACTGTCGGGATCGTCCACATAGATCAGGTGCGCGATGGAGTGTCGCCGATCGCGCGGCGGGTTGGCGGCGATGGCTTGTTCGACGGCGTCGAGCGCCACTCTGGCGGTGCGTTCGCCACAGGCGTGCATGTGCAGATCGAACCCGGCGGCGTCGACCGCGCCGACCAACTGATGCCACTGTTCGACGGTGAACGGCGAACTGCCGGTGGAGTCGAGCTTGTCCGCATATGGCTCCAGGAGCCAGGCGGTATAGCCGCCCTGGGTGCCGTCTCCGATGATCTTGACGACCCGGGCCTCGACGAGTTCGGTGGAGATCCGCTCGCGCAGAGCGGTCATCTTCTCCACCGCGTCATCGAGCGGCGGACCTTTGATGCTGTAGGACGCGACGACCCGGAACGGCAAGGTGCCGGCCTTTTCGGCGTCGGTGTACACCTCCAAGATCTCCGCCTGATCGTCACCAATCGGCGGCACGGCGGCATCGAATACCGAGGTGATGCCTGCCGCGGACGCTTTCGGTGTCCAGGACGCGAAGAGCGTGGCCATGGTGGCCACCGAGATCGGCTCGACGGCGTTGACGACGTTCAGTTCAGCGACGACTTCCAGGACGTAACCGGTGGGCTCGCCGTCGGCGTCGCGCGCGTAGTAGCTGAATCCTGGTATGGGATCAGGGGTGTCGCGATCGATGCCGGCTATCTGCAGGGCCTTGCTGTTGACCCACAAGCTGTGTCCGTCAATGGCGAAGAAGAACGCGGGTCGGTCCGGCAAGATCCGGTCCAGGTCCGCTCGGTTGGGGCCCTCGGGCCCGAACATGTCGACGCGCCACCCGAAGCCACGAACCGGACCGTCCGGATGCGTCTCGGCATATTCGGATATCGCGGCCAGTGCGTCGGCGACCGTGGGGACCTGCAGGTCTGCACCGGAGGTCAAGAAGCCACCCATGATGGGGTGGATGTGGGCTTCGACGAAGCCCGGCATCAGCAGCTTGCCGTCCAGGTCGATGATCGTCGTGCCGGACCCGGCCATCGCCATCGCCCCGTGCTCGTCGCCGAGGTAGGTGATGGTGTTCCCCGTGACGGCAAGGCCCATGGCCCACGGATTCTGCTCGGCGACCGTATAGATCGGACCGTTACGGAACACGTAATCGGCGTCATCGCCAGGCCCGCTCGGTGCCGAAGCGGTGACTGCTGGGTGTGGCGCCGCCCGACGTGACGGACCTCGGCTACCGCCGTATGAAGCGAAATGGGGCGCCCACTCGCACGCTGTGCACATAGCGCCGTACGTTATCGCGCCGAGTGTCGCGTCCTGGTTGCGGCGCGGCCTACTTGCGCCGCATCGTGCGCTGCACGCCGCGCATCTTGGCTCCGCCGGGCATCGGCCCCTTCGGCATCGCCGCCGGGCCGATCTTGGTGC
>JBEVHL010000725.1:0-26607 GCA_040511255.1 Mycobacterium sp.
ACGCGAGGGCGGTGGTGTTGAAGATCCGGGCGTGGACTTCGGCCATGCCGGGGTCGGTTTCCCCGATTTCGACGTAGCGATCACTACCGGCGCGTGTGGCGCGGCGCACTGCGTCGGGATCACGACGGGCCACCAGTTTGTCGATGGCGGTGGCGAGTTGGCGTTGGGTCTTGGGACCCCAGCGCGCTACCGCGGCGGCCAGGTCGGCGTCCAGCTGTGCGGCGATGTCGGGGTCGGTGACCGCGCCGGTGCGGAACACGATCGTCTTGAACAGCCGGAAGTCGATGTCACCTGCTTCGAAAACCGCACCCACCTTGGGCAGTTGTTGGCGCATCGCGATGGCGTAGTGCAGATAGCTCGAGGCCAGCCCGACGCTGATCCGCAGCATGGCCGCCACCTGGGCGGACACCGCTGCCCAGGTGTCGATGGCCAGATCGGCGCATTCACCGGAGTCGCGCAGCCGGGCCTCGTAGAGATCCGCGATCGCCACCAATCGTTCAGCCGCGGCTTGGGCTTCGGCGCGTGATGCGTCGCGGACCCGGTCGAGCAGGGCTGCGGACACCGGCGTGGTCTCCATCGCCATCGCATATTCGAACATGCGTGCGATTATGCCAGCGGGCACCGACATGCCAGTTCCGCACGAATCGGAGCTGCACTAAAGTTTCCGACCATGGCGGCCACCGTCGACACCACCGAGCCGTATTACGAACTCGGCAGCTATCACCGCGCAGTCGAAACACCCACTCCCCAGGCCCAACTCTGGTTCGACCGCGGTCTGATCTGGGCATATGCGTTCAACCACGGCGAGGCCATCAGCTGTTTCGAAAAGGCACTGACCATCGACGCGGATCTGGCGATGGCCCGCTGGGGCATCGCCTATGCGATCGGCCCGAACTACAACAAGGCGTGGGACGCCTTCGACCCCGTCGACCGGAATGCCTCGCTGGCCAGAGCGCGAATGGAGCTGAGCCTGGCTGCCGGCGCCCGGGCCACAGCCACCGAGCATGGGCTGATCGAGGCGTTGGCGACCCGCTTCCCCACTGACGACCCCGACGACCTCGACGCCCTGGCCGCAGGCGACCAGGCCTACGCCGACGCGATGGTCGGACTGGCCTCGGCCTATCCCGACGATGTCGACATCCAGGCCTTGGCCGCAGACGCCCTGGTCAACCTCACCGCCTGGGCTCTCTGGGATACCAGCACCGGGGAACCGGCACCCGGTTCACGCGTGGTGGAGGCCAAGGCGATCCTCGATGCGGCGCTGACCACCGATGCGGGCCGAGTCCATCCAGGCGTGCTGCACCTCTATCTACACATGATGGAGATGTCAGCCCATCCCGAGGCGGCCTTGCCCGCGGCGGATCTGCTGCGCGATCTGGTGCCCGACGCCGGCCATCTGCAGCACATGCCCACCCATATCGACGTGCTGTGCGGCGATTACCGCAGCTCGGTCGAGTCGAACCTGGCCGCGGTGCGGGCTGATCGCCGGTTCGTCGAACGTGAAGGGCCACTGAACTATTACTCGCTGTACCGAGCCCACGATCTGCATTTCGTGGTCTATTCGGCGATGTTCAGCGGTCAGTCACAGGTCGCTTTGCAGGCCGCGGCCGAACTCGCCGGACAGCTCACCCCGGAGCTGTTGTCCATCGAATCGCCACCGATGGCCGACTGGCTCGAGGCCTTCGTACCGCTGCGGGTGCACGTCCTGATCCGGTTCGGCCGCTGGGACGAGCTGATTGCCGAGCCGCTGCCGGACGACCAGGACCTCTACTGCGCCACCACCGCCATCATCCACTACGGCCGCGGCGTGGCCCACGCCGCGAAAGGCCAACTGCCCCAAGCGTATGCCGAGCGAGACGCCTTCGCCGCGGCCTACGCCAACGTCCCGGAATCCCGGTATCTGTTCAACAACAGCTGCAGCGACATCCTGGCGGTGGCCGCGGCCATGCTCGACGGCGAAATCGCCTACCGCGAAGGCAAGTTCGACGAGGCTTTCGAAAAGCTAAGGCACGCAACCGAACTCTCTGACAACCTGGTGTACGACGAGCCCTGGGGGTGGATGCAACCCGTCCGGCACGCCCATGGCGCGCTACTGCTCGAACAGGGTCGGGTCGAGGAGGCGGCCGCGGTGTACGAAGCCGACCTGGGCCTGGATCCCACTCTGAGCCGGCCCTGTCAGCATCCGAACAACCTCTGGGCGCTGCACGGCTATCACGAATGCCTTCAGCGCCTCGGCCGCGACAAAGAGGCGGCCATCATCGCCCGCCAACTCGAACTCGCCAAGGCCAGGGCCGACGTACCCATCGACGCCTCCTGCGCGTGCCGGCTGGATACCGCGAGCGACGGGTGCTGCGGCTAGTCAGCCGAAATCGACTCGCTCCAGCCAGAAGTCGAGCAATCCGCGATCGCCGGTGACCTTCACGTCGGGCTCAACCGGGTCCCGTCGCTTGTAGATCATCAGCAGCAGATCGGTCACCGCACCCACCACGCTAACAGCCACCTCGTCGCCGCCGCGCCGCCAGGAGATGGCCTCGCCCGTCAGGTCGACCACCCATTCGGTGCCGATGTCGGTGGCCTGCAGCCCGATCAGTCGGCCCGGTCCCAACAGCTCGCGCATCTGCGGGTGGATGTCGAAATGGAAAGGCAGCGAGCCTAATTCGAGCCACTCGTCGATGCCGTCGACAGCGATATCAACGTCCAAGCTGAATTCGGCACCCACCGCCAGCACGGCATCGGCGCGGTGGATCACCGTCTCGTGGGCGAACCGCCTGGCAAAAAACCCGGCGGTGCCATGCGGGGTGGGTGTCCATATCTCGAGGTCGGGACCCGCCTGCCGCAAGGTGCCCGACAGCAGCTCCGCGCCTTCGGTCAGGATCGGCCCGAGCAGCGCGGGATCCTCGTCGGTATACGCCGACAGATCCCGCAGGCTGACGTCGGGAAGCGGCGAGGTGGCCCTGGTACGCACCAGCTCGGCAGCCCACCGATGGCCACCGTCGACGTGCCGGACCAGTTGCCCCACATTCCACCCGGGGCAGGACGGCACGGGCGTCGTCAGATCGGTACCCGCGATCGCGGCTCCGAGCAGGTCGGACTGCCGGATGATCTCGCTGGCCAGTCGATCGTGGCTGAGCATGCCCGCCTCCCCTACTGTGTGCTCACCGGCAGAAAGGTACCCATGAGGTCCATCTGGCGCTTCGTCAGCCACGCCCCGCTGACGTTCAGCTGGTTGGCGTTGCTGTTGTTCACCACTTGGATACAGCATTCGGTCACCGGTCCGCGGCGACACGAGCTGCTGCTGCACGGCTCGACCAACCTGCACCACCTGGCCGGGGACCCCCTGCAGGTGCTCTTCGCCAGCCTGTTGTGGATCGACGGCTACTACTGGTGGCCCTACCTGCTGGTGTTCTGTCTGTTCCTGGCCCCGGCCGAGCACTGGCTGGGCCAGTTCCGCTGGCTGGCCGCCGGGCTGATCGCGCATGTCGTCGCCACCTACGTCAGCGAAGGCTTCCTCTATCTGCAGATCCAGGAGGCAACGGCTTCCCCGGTACTGATCAACGCCCGCGATATCGGCGTCAGCTATTTCGTTGTCGGCATGGTCGGGATCCTGAGTTATCACATCGTGCGGCCATGGCGATGGCTCTATCTCGGTGCCGCGATGCTGACGGTGCTGATCCCGCTGGCGATCAATCTGGACTTCACGCCGCTGGGACACTCGTGCGCGCTGCTGGTGGGGCTGGCCTGCTATCCGCTGACCCGCGGCCGCGACAGTCCGGCGCTCGACCCCACCCGCAGGTTCCGGCCCGACACACAGGTGGCACGAACCCGCGCGCCTGATGCGTAAACTCCGGACCTGTGGCACTGACCGACACGGATGTCGAACGCCTGGCGCGCAGCGTGCAGCTGGCCCGACTGGCGCTGGAAGACGGTGACGAGCCGTTCGGCTCCATCCTGGTCGACGCGGACGGCAACACGCTGTTCGAGGACCGGAACCGGGTCAGTGGTGGCGACGCCACGCAGCATCCCGAGTTCGCGATCGCCCGCTGGGCCACGGCCAACGTCGCTCCGGTCCGCCGCATCCGCACCACCGTCTACACCTCCGGCGAGCACTGCCCGATGTGCGCCGCCGCCCACGCCTGGGTCGGGCTGGGTCGCATCGTCTATGCCGCGTCAGGACAGCAGCTGGCCCACTGGCTAGAAGAATGGGGCGCACCGCCGTCGCCGGTGGCTCCGCTGCCGATTACCGTCGTAGCACCCCGGGTGGTGGCCGACGGCCCGGCACGGCAGTACGAGGATGAGATGCGATCACTCTATGAGGCGAGGTTCCGACCGTGACTGAGCCGGATTGGGTGGCGCACGCCATCTGGTGGCAGATCTACCCCCTCGGCTTCGTCGGGGCATACCCCTCCGACTCCCCGCCCACGGCGGAGGAGCATCGGCTGCGCCGCGTCGTGGACTGGCTGGACCATGCCGTCGAACTCGGTGCGTCCGGGCTGGCGCTGGGACCCGTGTTCGCTTCTCGCACACATGGATACGACACCACCGACCATTACCGCATCGACCCTCGGCTCGGCGACGACGGCGACTTCGACGAATTGATCCGCCAGGCCCACGAACGTGGTCTGCGGGTCCTGCTCGACGGGGTGTTCAACCATGTCGGCACCGAGTTCCCGCAGTACCTGGCGGCACTCGACGGCGACGAGGACGCAGCCCGCTGGTTCCGGGGTCGCCCGGGGCGGTTCGGCACGTTCGAAGGGCACGGGGACCTGATCGCGCTGAACCACCGACATCCGGCGGTCGTCGACCACGTCGTCGACGTCATGTCGCACTGGCTGGCCCGCGGTGCCGACGGCTGGCGCCTCGACGCGGCTTACTCTGTGCCAGAACGATTCTGGGCCGAGGTGCTGCCCCGCGTCCGCGAAGCTCACAGCGATGCCTGGTTCGTCGCCGAGGTCATCCACGGTGACTACAGCGCACTGGTATCGAATGCCGGATTCGACTCGGTGACGCAGTACGAACTGTGGAAGGCCACCTGGAGTGCCCTCAACGACGGCAACTTCCACGAACTGAACCACGCGCTGACCCGCCACAACGAGTTTCTCGACGCCTTCTCGCCGTTGACGTTCATCGGCAATCACGACGTCACCCGCATTGCCAGCCAGCTGACCAATCCCGCACACCCCGCACAGGCCCTGGTCGTCCTGCTGACCACCGGCGGGGTGCCCAGCATCTATGCGGGCGACGAGTTCGCCCTGCAGGGCGTCAAGGAAGAACGTTTCGGCGGTGACGACGCAGTCCGACCCGAATTCTTTGCTCCCCCAATGCAGGTCGACGAAGCCGGGGTGCAGACGTTCGCGCTGCACCAGTTCCTGATCGGGTTGCGCCGCCGGAACCCGTGGCTGCACACCGCCCGCACCCGCAAGCTGCTGCTGGACAACCGGCAGTATGTGTACGAGACCCGAAGCGGCGATGACGCGTTGATCGTCGCGCTCAACATCGGCGACGAACCGATGTCACTGAAGCTGGCCAAGTTGGGTCAGCAGCGTGGCGTGGTGGTGGCAGGCTCGGGTGCGCCACCCGAAGAAGAGGTCACCGAGACCGGCGTGCCGCCACACGGCTGGCTGATCCTGCGACCCGTCTGAGGACTACTGGCCGGCCAGCAGCGCCAGAGTTTTGTCGTCCTGCTCGCCGGCGTAGAACTTGTCGAGCACCGCGAGGAACGCACCGTTGTCCGCCGTGGCGCGCGCGAACAGCGTCAGCGAGCTACGCACCTTGAGGTAGTCCGGGAAGCCGAACACATCCTCGATGCTCACGCCGTCGATCGCGGCGACCAGCGCAACGCATTCATGCAGCCGCGGGCCCAGCACGTCGTGCGCCAGATAGGCCTGCGCCTCGGGCAGACCGGAGATGGCGTAGTGGGCCGCGGTCGAACTGCTGCCCAGGCCGGCCAGCTGCGGAAAGATGAACCAGATCCAGTGACTTCGTTTGCGCGCGGCCCGAAGTTCGGTCAGCACGGTCTCGTAGACCGGTGCCTGCGCGTCGACGAAACGGGTCAGTTGATAACTATCGGACATACTTCACCGTAGTTGTACTGATCAGCAGGCTAATCTTCAGAACCGATGACGACACCGACAGAGGCCGCCAACCCGGTCGAACCCAGCGCGCCGCGCAAGTGGCGGACCAACCGCGGGTTCCTCTCCCGGGTGACCATTCAGTCGAAATTGCTGGTGATGCTGCTGGTGACCAGCATTCTGTCGGTGGCGGTGGTCGGGGCCATCGGCTACCAGTCGGGACGGAACTCTCTGCGGGCGTCGGTGTTCGACCGGCTGACCGAAATTCGTGAATCGCAATCACGGTCGTTGCAGGCCCAATTCGAGGACTTCAAGAGTTCGCTGGTGATCTACACCAGGGGATCCACCACCACCAACGCGCTGGATGCGTTTACCGCCGGATTCAATCAGCTCGACAACGCGCTGATCAATCCCGGTCAGCAGCAGTCGATTCTGGACTACTACAACAACACCTTCGCCAAAGCGGAAGACGCGCAGACCGGCAACGACGTCAACGTCGCCAATCTGCTGCCCAACACCAACCCTCAGCGATACCTGCAGGCCAATTACACCGCGCCATACCCGGATTACAACGCCGCCATCATGAATGACGACGCCCACGACGGCAGCCTGTGGTCAGCGGCGAACGCGCAATACAACGACTTCTTCCGTGAGATCGTCAACCGATTCCAGTTCGAGGACGCCCTGCTGATCGACGCCACAGGCAACGTCGTCTACACCGCCTACAAGGGCGTCGATCTGGGCACCAACATCCTGACCGGGCCGTATCGCGGGGGCAACCTCACCGAGGCGTACACCAAGGCCATGGCCTCCAACGCGAAGGATTACGTCGGCGTCACCGACTTCGGTGACTATCAGCCGGCTGACGAGCCCACCGCATGGCTGATCGCGCCGGTGGGGCCGCAGGGCCGCGTGGAGGGTGCGCTGGCCCTCCAGTTCCCGGTATCGACGATCAATGAATTGATGACCGCCGACAAGCGCTGGGAGCAGGTCGGCATGGGCAAGACCGGCGAGACGATCCTCGTCGGCGAAGACAACCTGATGCGGTCGGACTCGCGGCTGTTCGTGCAGGACCCGGAGGCCTTCAAACGGGAAGTGGTGGCGGCGGGCACGCCACCCGATGTCGCCGAGGAGTCGATCCGGCAGAACGGCACCACCCTGGTCCAACCGATCGCTGCTGACGCGGCCAAGCGCGCGCTGCAGGGGCAGGTCGGTACCGAGATAGAGACGGACTATCTGGGCAACGAGACGCTGCAGGCCTATGCGCCGGTGGACATCCCCGGCCTGCACTGGGCCATCATCGCGAAGATCAACACCGATGAGGCGTTCGCGCCGGTGTCCGTCTTCACCCGCAAGCTGGTGTTGTCCACAGTGGCCATCATCTTCATCGTCTGCCTGGCCGCGATGCTGTTTGCCCGGTTGTTCGTCAGACCGATCCGCCGGTTGGAAGCCGGCGCACAGCACATCAGCTCCGGTGAGTACGGCGTGACGCTGCCGGTGCACTCCCGCGACGAATTCGGCGATCTGACAGTGGCTTTCAACGATATGAGCCGCAACCTGTCGATCAAGGAGGATCTGCTCAACGAGCAGCGCCAGGAAAACGACCGGTTGATGCTGTCGCTGATGCCCGAACCGGTGGCGCAGCGGTACCGCGAGGGTGAAGAGACCATCGCCCAGGATCATTCGAACGTCACGGTGATCTTCGCCGATATCGTCGGCCTGGACGAACTGTCCGCCGATCTGACCTCCGACGAGCAGCTCGCCATCGTCAACAAGCTGGTGCGCCAATTCGATTCCGCCGCAGAGAATCTCGGTGTCGAGCAGGTCAGGACGCTGCACAACGGATATCTCGCCAGTTGCGGGCTCAATGTCCCTCGCCTCGACAACGTCCGCCGGACAGTCGATTTCGCCGTCGAGATGCAGCACATCATCGACCGGTTCAACGTCGAGTCCGGGCACGAGCTGAAACTGCGCGCCGGTATCGACACGGGCACCGTTACCAGCGGCCTGGTCGGGCGGGCCAGCCTGGCCTACGACATGTGGGGTTCGGCTGTCAGCCTGGCCTACCAGGTGCAGAGCGGTTCACCGCAACCCGGCGTGTACGTCACCTCCGGGGTCTACGAGGCAATGCGCGACAGCAGGCAATTCGCCACCGCCGGGGAGGTCACCGTCGACGGTGTGCCCGAGCCGGTGTGGCGGCTCATCGAGCGTCACTCATGACCCGGATAGTCGACAGCGCCTGGTTCTACTGGGCTGTCGCGGTGGCCATCGGCCTGCCGCTGGGGCTGGTGGTGCTGACCGAACTGCAGAACGCGCTGGCCCGCAGGAACAGCGTGCTGGTGCGGCCGATCAGCTTGCTGCGCAACTATATTCTGCCGCTCGGTGCGCTGCTGCTGTTGTTGGTGAAAGCCACCCAGGTCTCGGCGGAGGCGACACCGGTTCGCATCGTCGCGACGGTACTGGGTTTCGTCGTGCTGATCCTGGTGCTGTCCGGGCTGAAAGCCACGCTGTTCCAAGGGGCGCCGGAAGGCAGCTGGCGCAAGCGGATTCCGTCGATCTTCCTCGACGTGGCGCGGTTCATCGTGATCGCGGTGGGCCTGGCGGTGATCTTCTCCTACATCTGGGGTGCGAATGTCGGTGGCCTGTTCACCGCGCTGGGCATCTCGTCCATCGTGCTCGGTCTGGCATTGCAGAACTCCGTCGGCCAGGTGATCTCCGGCCTGCTGCTCTTGTTCGAACAACCCTTCCAGATCGGGGACTGGCTCGACGTGCCGTCGGCCCGCGGCCGCGTCATCGAGGTGAACTGGCGCGCAACGCATATCGACACCGGGGGCGGCCTGCAGGTCATCCCGAACTCGATGCTGGCGGCCGCTTCGTTCACCAACCTCAGCCGACCGCCCGGCGCCCACTCCATCTCGGTGGTGACGGTGTTCTCGGTGGATGATCCGCCCGACGACGTCTGCGCCATGCTCGCCGCGGTGGCCGGGCGACTGCCGCACCTGCGCACCGGTTCGTTCCCAAAAGCTGTTCCGGTGGGCGCCAACGAGTACAAGACGTCCATCCCGTTGCACTCGCCGTCCGATGACGGCAGCGCGCGGGCGACGTTTCTGCGCTGGATCTGGTACGCGTCGCGGCGGGCAGGCCTGCACCTGGACGAAGCCGCCGACGACTTCGGCGCGTCCGAGCGGATCGAGAAGTCGCTGCGGATCATCGCGCCGACGTTACGGCTCAACGCGGACGATCAGCAGGAGCTGCTCCCCCACATCACCATCACCCGCTACGCCGCCGACGAGGCACTGCAGTTGACCGGACAGATCCCCAAGCGGATGACGTTCGTCGTGCGCGGCCGGGTGCGGCTGACGGTGACCGCCGACGCCGGGGCGGTGGTGCCGGTCCGGATTCTGGAAGAAGGCGATTTCCTCGGGCAGACCACCCTGACCCGCGAGCCCGTTCGGGCGGACGCGACCGCACTCGAAGAGGTGACGGTCCTGCAGATCGACCGCGAACATCTCGAGGAGCTGGTGCTGCGAAAGCCGGTGCTGCTGCAGGAGATCGGCCGCGCGATCGAGGAACGCCGGTTCGATATCCAGCGGGCGCTGGCCTCCGTCGCAGACTGATCAGCCCTGGGCTCTCCGTTGAGCCAGCCCGAGAGCGGCGATGCTGCGCAACAGTCCCTGCCGGGTCCTGACATCCCACCCGGACAACTGCTGCCATCTGTCGATGCGATAGCGGACGGTGTTGGGGTGCAGGTGCAAAGCCCTGCCGGTTGCGCTGAACGAGAACCCGTTGTCGATCAGACCGCTGACGGCCACCGCGGCATCCCCGTACAGGCTCGAGCTCCCACGGTAGGGGTCCAGCATGGGGGCAAGTCTGGCTTCACGCAGGAAGAGCGTGATAGCCAGCCAGTCCTCCTCGAACCATACGACACCGCCATCCCTTAGTCCTCGCCCGTAAAGCAGGGACTCCTCGGCATCGGTAGCGCTGTCGGCTGCTCCGGGAAGGCCGGTCCGCTCCACCCCTACGCCGATCACGAGATCGGAGCAGTGTCTGTGGAGCGTCGCGATGAGGTCGTCCGCCGGAACCCCTTGGCTGATGGTCACCAACGACGTCCCGCGCACCTCCGCGTGTGCCACTGCGCCTGACATACTCCTGGCGAGTTGGCGTCGATATCGGCTGAGCCGGTTCGGCTCCCAGGATTCTGCCGGGCTGACCGTCACCCGGAACGCTCTGGCTGGATCGAAACCGAGTGCGCGCGCCGTATGTTCGAGGTCGGCGTGCGGCACCGCAGCGCCGTAAATTCCATTGAGGAGCCGGAGCAACAAGGTTGTCCGGGCGGCGTCCTCGAGCCGAGTCGTTTCCTCGAATGCCTCCGCAGCCGCGGAGCTTGCGTGCTGCACCCACGTCCACACCAGGTCGACCAGAGCCAGTAGCTCGGAGCTCTCTGCCGGGCTATCGGTCCGTTGCAAGATCACGTTCCACATCTCGCGGTACCCGATGTGGTAAGCGCTCATGGTGGCCGCCAGGGTCAATCCCTCTCGGGCTCGGCGCTGCCCAAGGCTTCGCGCCCTGGTCCTTTCTTCGGTGCTGGGCGGTCTGCGTTCGGAGAGCCCGCTGAGCAGCCCCCGGTATTGCTCGGTGACGCTGACTTCGTGCTCCGTGCGGTCGACAGCGTCGTATTCCGGAACCTGCCGTCGTATCTCGTCGACTACGCCGGGGACGAGCCGGCCCAGTTCGTTGGTCACTTCGTTGCAGAGGGCGATTATGCGCTCCTCGGTGGCCGAGCTGAAGTGCTGCTCCATTCGTCAATTGTGCGGGAGCGCGGCGTCGGCTATCCCGGGTCACTCCTTTATTTCGTGAAAATCACCAAGTCGGGGCCATTACTTCGTGATTTGCGATCTAGCCCGCAGGCGGCGGCGACGGGACGCTGGAAATAGATCCAGGGAGGAGTGCTGCCGTGAAATCGACTGGATACCCGGGTTCACAACGACACGGAATCTTCAGAAAACCTTCAAGCCCCGACCTGCTTTTGACGACAACCATGTGCGTCGTGGCATCTCACCAGACTGCTGCAGCACCCGCGGATCGCTACCGATCCGGCACCTCGCTCAATGTCGCGCGTCGTGACGACATCGCACCTCAACCACCACGACGGGACCACGCCATGACCATCGACTCCCAGCCGGACAGCCTCAGCGGAAGCTTCGAATACGACGTGATGCCACTGCGGGAGGACCTGCATCGGCTCGCCCTGCGCTTGACCACGAACCACGCCGACGCCGAAGACCTTGTGCAGGACACATTGCTGAAAGCGTTCCGGGGTTACCCCCGGCTGCGCCCGGAAACCTATCTCAAGGCGTGGTTGTTCACCGTCATGAGAAACACCTGGATCAGCAACCACCGGGCCGCGGGTCGGCGACCGCCCGAGACGTTGTGGGGCGATATCGGCGATGCCGGCGTCGGCGCCGTGATAAACCCCGGAGACGTGGAGGTGCGCTCCGCGGAGGCTGAGGCACTCAGCTTCGAAGTCGATCCCAGGCTGATCGCGGCCCTCGGTGACCTCTCTGACGAGATGCAGACCACGGTCTTCCACGTCGTCGTGGAAGACATGCTCTGCCGAGATGTCGCCAAACTACTTGGTGTGCCGATGAATACAGTGCTGACCAGGATGCACCGTAGCCGGGGCGCGCTGCGTCGCTCACTCGCCAGATCTGCTGGGCAACATCGACAGGAGGGCGGCCAGCGCCCGGACCAAGCCGCCTAGCTACCGATGCTCGCATGCCACTGCGATCACCGTGCGAACGAATTGCGATCTGATCGAAGCTTTGGACACCGCTCATCGTTCAACGTATCAGCGGGTTTTCACGAAGCCGTCACCGACGAGTACGACGTACCGAACCAGTCGCGTCGTCTCGCCGAGGGCGTGAGCAGTCGCCATTCCTGAACAGCGGCGAGAGATCGGGCTGTCATTGGATTTCGACGGACACAAGTAAGGAAAGTCATGCAACAGTCAGATAATGGTGTCGTCCACGGCCAATTCGCCCAGCGATTCGGCGATCTCGCCAAAGCGTTCGAGGACGAGCTCACCAATGGCGACGAAGTGGGAGCTGCCCTGGCGGTCGACATCGACGGCGTCAGCGTCCTTGACGTGTGGGGCGGACACGTCGACGGCGCCCGAAGCGCCGAATGGGCCGAGGACACGATCGTCAACGTGTGGTCGTCCACCAAACCGGTGTGCGTCCTGGCGGCGTTGATCCTCGTCGACCGCGGGCTGCTCGACCTCGACGCGCCCGTCGCGCGGTACTGGCCGGAGTTCGCGGCAAACGGCAAGCAGGACATCATGGTTCGCCATGTCCTTTCCCATACCTCCGGTGTCGCCGGCTGGAATGAGCCGTTCACTCAGGAGGAGATGTATGAGCGGGACGCGGCCGTCGCTCGCCTGGCTCAGCAGGCCCCTTGGTGGACACCGGGCACCAAGGCCGGCTACCACGCCCAGAACTACGGTCACTTGGTCGGGGAGATCATCCGCCGGATCACTGGGACCAGTCTGACGGATTTCGTCCGACGCGAGATCGCGGAGCCTCTGGGAGCCGACGTCCAGATCGGTGCTCGGGCCGCCGACGACCACCGGGTCGCCGAGCTGATCACTCCTCCCCCGATACAGCTGCCGCCACTTCCGCAGGACAATCCGATGCGCAAGGTATTTTCTGCTCCCCCGGCCGCGGCTGAGCCCGCCAACACCACGGCTTGGCGGCGTGCCGAGGTCGCCGCCTGTAACGGCCACACCAACGCCCGCGGCTTGGTTCGGGCATTGTCCCCAATTTCGCGGGGCGGCAAGGCCAACGGCGTCGCGCTGCTGAAGCCGGAGACCATTGCGCGCATCTTCGACGTACAGGCGTCCGGACCCGATCTGGTGCTGGGCACCCCGGTCAGGTGGGGTCTGGGAATGGCATTACCCACCCCCGATTTCCTGCCCTACCTCAAGACCGAGCGCACCTGCTTCTGGGGCGGCTGGGGCGGATCGCTGGTCGTGATGGATCTGCACCGGCGGGCGACGATCGCCTACACCATGAACCATATGGCGGAAGACCTCGTCGGCTCCAAACGCACGCGCCGCTACCTCGAACTCATCTACGAGGCAATGGAGGAGACGAGATGACGGAGGAACAGCAGGCGGTCTGGTTTCTGGGCTCGTTGGTTCAGCTCCGCATGGGCGGCGCGCAAACTGCGGGTCAGTTGGCCGTGATCCACCATGTCGGCGCCCGCGGCTTCGGCAGCCCGAGGCATCGGCACCTGCGCGCAGACGAGACGTTCCTGGTGCTTGAAGGTGAGCTCAGCGTGGAGCTCGACGGCGAGTTTCAGCCGGCGGGCCCAGGCAGTGCGGTGTTCCTACCACGCCAACGTTCGCACGCCTTCGTGATCACAAGCCCGCAGGCTCGCTACCTGACCGTGCACACGCCGGCAGATTTCGACGGGCTCGTTCTGGCCGCGGGATCGATGGTGAACCCCAATTGTATTGCTCCACCACATGACTCAGTGAACACTGCGGAGTTGACGCGGATTGCGCGCAGCTATGGTATCGAGATTCTCGGTCCCCCACCATCGCTCGACGATGCACTGGGGACCTGACGATGGTGCCGCTCCGGTTTTTTACCTCTTCCAGGTCGAATCAAGGAACAATGCAATGACATTCCGTAGTCCGTTCCCCGATGTGGTCATTCCCGACGTCAGCGTGTACGAGTACCTGTTCGGGGAGTTGTCCGACGCCGATGCCGACCGGACTGCACTCATCGAGTCCACCGGTGGGGACGGCTTGACCTACCGGTCACTCACCCGTCGCGTCGAGGCCTTCGCCGGCATCCTCGCCGACCGCGGCATCGCCGTCGGCGACGTGGTGGCCATCCTCGCGCCCAACGGTGTGGCGTTCGCCGTGGCCTTTCATGGCATCCTGCGGGCAGGTGCCACGGCGACGACACTCAACGTATTGTCCACCGCCGATGACATCGCCAAACAGCTGACGGACTCGCGCACCCGGCTAGTGGTCACCGTCGAGGCGCTGCGTACGAAGGCCGTTGACGGCGGCCAAGGTGCCGGGCTCTCGCCAGCAAATGTATTGGTTATCGACGATTGCTCGCCGGTGACCGACCGTGATCCCCGCCCGGCGGTGTTCGATCCCTCATCCCACCTGGCAGCTCTGCCATACAGCTCGGGCACCACCGGCCATCCCAAAGGCGTCATGCTGACCCATCGCAACCTGGTCGCCAACGTCGCGCAGATCGAGCAGTTCGGTTTGCGCCGGGACGACGTGGTCGCAGCGGTGCTGCCGTTCTCGCACATCTACGGCATGTCGGTTCTGCTCAACTCTGCACTGCACGCCAGGGCGAAGCTGGTGATCTTGGCGGTGTTCGATCTGGCCGGATTCCTGGGCAGCATCGCCACTCACCGGTGCACGGTCGCGTTCATCGCTCCGCCGATAGCCGTGGCGCTGGCCAAGCACCCGATGGTGAACGACTATGACCTGTCCTCGCTGCGGACGGTGGTGTCGGGGGCTGCGCCGCTGGACGAGGCACTGGGGCGTGCGGTGAGCCGCCGGCTCGGGTGTCGGGTGGTGCAGGGCTACGGGATGAGCGAACTCAGCCCCGTCAGCCACGGTGTGCCGTTCGACGGCGGGCTGGAGTCAAGGGGAGTCGAAGCTCCGCTGAGCTCGTGTGGCTGGACCATGCCCAACGCCGTGAGCAGGATCGTGGATCAGGAGACCGGAGCCGATATCAAGATTCCGCGCAGCGGGTTGAGCGACCCCGGTGAGCTGCTGTTCAAGGGTCCGAACGTGATGGCCGGCTATCTTTGCAATGTTTCCGCGACCGCGGAAACCATTGACGCCGAGGGCTTCCTGCATACCGGCGACCTGGCGCGCGTCGACGCCCACGGCTGCGTTTACATCGTCGACCGACTCAAGGAGCTCATCAAGTACAAGGGCTACCAAGTGCCGCCAGCTGAACTGGAGGCGACGCTGCTCACCCATCCCGACATCGCCGACGCCGCCGTCATCGGAGTGGTCGAACCAGGCACCGGCGAGGAGATACCGAAGGCATTCGTGGTCCGACGGCAGGGTACCCGGTTAACAGCCGCTCAGGTGATGGACTATGTCGCCTCGATCGTGGCGCCGTACAAAAAGGTGCGACAGGTGGAATTCATTGCCGCCGTGCCTAAGTCAGCGGCAGGAAAGATCTTGCGCAGAGAGCTGCGCCAGCTCAGCTCTAGCCCTGAGCGGTCGGGCGGATGGTGATATCGCCTATTTCGACGTCGTGGGGTTGGTCGATGGCAAAGGCGATGGCCCGGGCCACCGCGTCCGCCGGGATGCCGAAATCGGTCGGGTTGAAATCGGTGCGGACGTATCCCGGTGAGATCGACGTCGTGCGCACCACGCCGTCCGTGGACTCCTGACGCAGTGCTTCCAAGAACGTGCGCACCGCGTTTTTCGTCGCGGCATACCCGGCCATGGTCGGCACGATCTTGAGCCCGGCGGTGGACAACGTCGTCACGAAGTGGCCCTGGCCCTGACTGCGGAACACCGGCATTGCCGCGGCGATGCCGTACAGCACGCCCCGCACGTTGACGTCGATCATCGCCGACCAGCCGTCGACGTCACCGTCGGCCACTGGGCCCAGGCTGGCCACGCCCGCGTTCGAGATCAGTACGTCGAGCCGGCCGAACTCCTCGACCGCGCCGGCGACCAGACCGTCGAGGTCCTCCTGACGAGTCACGTCCGTGGTCTTGACGAGCACCTGCGCACCCTGCGCCCGCAGCTCGTCGGCGAGCTGATCCAAGCGGTCGGTGCGGCGGGCGCCGAGCACCAAGGTGTCACCCCTGGCGGCAAGCAGCCGGGCTGTGGCTTCGCCGATGCCGCTGCTGGCCCCGGTGATCGCGACGACTTTCACGAGATCGCCAGCACAAGCTTGCCGCGGGTGTGGCGGTCGGCCAGGGTCCGGTAGGCGTCGCGCACCTGTGCCAGCGGAAATACCTGCGCGATAGGCACTTCCAGCTCGCCCGCCGCGATCAGCTCGGCGAGTTCGGCCAGCACGGCGGCGCTGGAGGCGTCGCCCGTGCCCTGAAGGTTCACGCCGTATTCTTCGACGGCGGCGAAGTCGATGATCGTGTCGATCCGGTTGGGTTTGATGCCGAGTTCCTCGACTGCCAGCTTGACGTAGCCGCCGCCGAACAGGTCGAGAAAGGCGTCGACTCTGCCGGACGGGCTTGCCGCACGCAACCGGCCTGCAAGATCGTCGCCGTAGTTCACCGGGAGCACACCGTGCGCGGAGAGCCAGTCGTCGTTCGACGGCCCGGCGATCCCCAAAACGGTTGCACCGGAACGTTTTGCGAGCTGGACGGCGATGGTGCCCACGCCGCCTGCCGCGCCGGACACCGCCACGGTGTCACCGGCCTGCAGATTGACCGAGCGCACCGCGGCGTAGGCCGCGGCACCCGCGATATAGAGGGCGCCGGCCACTTCCCACGGCACACCCGCTGGTTTGCGCGTGAGCTGACTGGCCGGTAGCGCGACGAACTCGGCCTGGCTGGAGCGTTGCTCGGAGTAGCCGATCACCTCGTCACCGACCGCAAACCCATCGGCGTCGTGGCCCACCTCGGCGACCACACCCGCGAGGTCGCTGCCCTGGCCGGACGGGAACGTCGCCGGCCACCGGTCGTGCAGGGCGCCCTGACGAACCATCGCCTCGCCCGGGTTGATTCCTGCCGCCTTGACCGCGACAAGGATTTCGCCGTTCGCCGGGACGGGGCGGGGTACCTCGCGCACCTCGAGTACGTCGATATCGCCATATCTGTCGTATTGGACTGCTTTAGGCATGTCAGCTACTACCGGGGACTCCGGGGAGCTATTCCCGTACAGCGACCCCACAGCGGACGTCCATACTGTCGAGGCGGTGACCGAAGCCGATCAGGACACCAGAAGGTCCATCCGTCCGGTTCTCCAAACAGTGCTGCTCGACGTGGCCCCGCCCCTGGTGGCCTACTACGGCTTACGCGCGGCGGGCGCATCCGAATACGTCGCGCTGTTGACGGCGACCGTGGTGTCGGGACTGCGCGTCGGCTACGCCGCAATCAAGGCACGCAAACTGGATCCGTTTGCGCTGTATCTACTGCTTACCTTCGGCCTGAGTCTGGCCGTCGGCCTGGTCACCCACGATCCGAAGTCGATCCTCGTCGGCAACACGCTGGTGAACGGGATCGGTGGGTTGATCTTCCTGGGCAGTTGCGTCATCGGAACCCCGCTGACGCAGGTGGTCGGCGATCGCTTCGGTAAATCAGACGACGGTGCGCGCCGCATCCACGTCCGGCTGTCGGCGATGTGGGGGGTCGGGCTGCTCGTAGAGGTGGCCATCCGGTTGGCGGTGATCGCCAACGTGTCGGTCGACGTCGCGAACGGCGTCAACTCGGCCATCACGCTGCCGGTGATCGGCGTGCTGGTGGTGGCCACGATCGTGGTGGTGAAGCGGGGCGGGAACAAACCGCCGTCCCGCTAGGTTGAGCCGATCAGTATCAACTTTGGAGGAAAGCATGGCGCAAGCCTTATCTCTGCCGGTGCTGTTCATTGCCGATCCGATCGTGCTCCCGGGCATGGTCGTCCCCATCGCACTCGATGACGCAGCGCAGGCCGCCGTAGACGCAGCACGTGCAAGCGAATCCGGCAAGCTCTTGATCGCCCCCAGACTGGACGATCGTTATCCGACCTTCGGCGTGATCGCCTCGATCGTGCAGGTTGGTCGCGTGGCAGGTGGCAGTGGCACCGCTGCGGTGGTGCGTGGTGAACGCCGCGCGCATATCGGCACCGGCACCACCGGACCGGGCGCCGCACTGTGGGTCGAGGTCGACGAGGTCGAGGATGTCCCCGCCTCTGACGACACCAAAGCCCTGGCCGCCGAATACAAGAAGCTCCTGCTCGCGATGCTGCAGCGGCGTGAGGCCTGGCAGATCATCGACTACGTCAACCAGCTGACCGATCCCTCGGCGCTGGCGGACACGTCGGGTTACGCCTCGTATCTGACCGACGTCCAGAAGCGCGAACTGCTGGAGACGGCTGATGTGGCTGCCCGGCTGCGGGTGCTGATCGACTGGACCAGCAGCCACCTGGCCGAGACCGAGGTCAACGACAAGATCGCCGACGACGTCCGCTCCGGTATGGAGAAGACGCAGAAGGAGTTCCTGCTGCGCCAGCAGCTGGCCGCGATCCGCAAGGAGCTCGGCGAGGGCGAACCCGACGGGTCCGATGATTACCGGGCTCGCGTCGAAGCCGCCGATCTGCCCGAGAAGGTGCGTGAGGCCGCCATGCGCGAGGTTGGCAAGCTGGAACGCTCCAGCGAGCAGAGCCCCGAGGGCGGCTGGATCCGCACCTGGTTGGACACCGTCCTGGACCTGCCGTGGAACGTCGCTACCGAGGACTCGACCGACCTGAAGTCGGCGCGGGAGATCCTGGATGCCGATCACCACGGGCTGGACGACGTCAAGGACCGCATCGTCGAGTACCTGGCCGTGCGGGCGCGTCGCGCCGAGCGCGGACTGCAGGTGGTCGGTGGCCGCGGCTCCGGTGCCGTCATGGTGCTGGCCGGGCCTCCCGGGGTCGGCAAGACCTCGTTGGGCGAATCTGTGGCACGGGCGTTGGGCCGCAAGTTCGTTCGCGTCGCCCTGGGTGGCGTGCGCGACGAGGCCGAGATCCGTGGTCACCGCCGTACCTATGTCGGCGCGCTGCCTGGCCGCATCGTTCGGGCCATCGGCGAGGCCGGCTCGATGAACCCCGTGGTGCTGCTCGACGAGATCGACAAGGTGGGCTCTGACTACCGCGGTGATCCGAGTGCCGCGCTGTTGGAGGTCCTGGATCCCGCGCAGAACCACACGTTCCGCGACCACTACCTGGATCTCGATCTGGACCTGTCGGACGTGGTGTTCCTGGCCACGGCCAACGTGATCGAGAACATCCCGTCGGCGCTGCTGGACCGGATGGAACTGGTGCAGATCGACGGCTACACCGAGGACGACAAGGTGGCCATCGCGCGTGAGTATCTGCTGCCCCGGCAACGGGACCGCGCCGCGTTGACCGGCGAGGAAGTCACGGTCACCGACGAGGCGCTGCGCAAGATCGCCGCGGATTACACCCGCGAACCGGGCGTGCGGCAGTTCGAGCGACTGCTGGCCAAGGCGATGCGTAAGGCGACCACCAAGTTGGCACTCGATGCCACACCTCTGGTGATCGACGAGCCCGATCTGGTTGGGTACCTGGGCCGTCCGCGGTTCATGCCTGACTCCGAGGAGCGCACTGCGGTTCCCGGTGTCGCGACCGGCCTGGCCGTGACGGGACTCGGCGGCGATGTGCTCTACATCGAGGCCGGCTCCACCGAAGGCGAGGGTGGTCTGCAGCTGACCGGTCAGCTGGGCGACGTGATGAAGGAGTCGGCGCAGATCGCGCTCTCCTACGTGCGGGCCCACGCCGAGCAGTTGGGTGTCGACCCGAAGGCGCTGGACCGCAAGATCCACGTGCACGTGCCCGCGGGTGCTGTGCCCAAGGACGGTCCGTCGGCCGGTGTCACCATGGTCACCGCGCTGGTGTCGATGGCGACCGGACGCAACGTCCGCTCCGATGTCGGCATGACCGGCGAGGTGACGCTGAACGGCCGGGTGCTGCCCATCGGTGGCGTCAAGCAGAAGCTGCTGGCCGCGCAGCGGGCCGGTCTGAAGACGGTGTTCATCCCGGCACGCAACGAGGCCGACCTGGACGACGTCCCGGCCGAGGTGCTCGACGCGCTGGACGTGAAGCCGATGACAGACGTGGCGGAGATCATCAAGCAGGCTCTGGAGCCTGCTGCGGAGTCGGCCACCGTCGCTGCCTGATTGTCGAAGGGAGCCCGGAGTCACCCAAGGGTGGCTCCGGGCTTCTTTTTGTCGCGCGGGTTGCCGAACCGGCGATGCAGTAGCTGTTTGGACACGCCCAGTACGCGCGCGATCTCGGCCCACGACAGCCCCGCCTCGCGGGCGTCTGCCACGGCTACATCGTGTCGGTCGCGCGCACGGGCCAGGTCGTCACGCGCGTCGGCAAGCTCGCGCCAGCAGGCGCCGGTGAAAAATTCGGCAACAACCGGGTCGGGCACATCCGGGCCCAGAGGTTCGCTGCACTCCAACTCGCGGTCAAAGTCTTCTACGGCGCGGCGGCGATACTCCGTGAACTCTCGGTCGATTGCCCACCATGGATGAGGATCGTCAGGCATGCGGAAATTATGCGAACCGCTGGTGACAATCTCCCTTGCTGGCGTCGTCAACATTTGTTGACGGTTGCGAGAGGAAGGCATCAACGGTGGGGCGTCCAGAGCCCAACCTCGCGACAAGAACCTGCGCATCCCAGGTCGTCAACATTTGTTGACGGTTGCGGGAGATAGTCTCGCCCCATGCCCAGACGCGGAGAACCATTGCGCAAGCTCGGGTTCCTGACCATCGGCCGATTCGACGCCGACAACCCGGGACCCGGAATCGAAGAGACCCTCGATGTCATCGAACGGGCCGAGCAGCTGAGCTTTGACAGTGTCTGGCTGCGGTGCCGCCACCTGCAGCCCGGCATCTCCTCGCCGGTGGCCATCATGGCCGCGGCCAGCCAGCGCACGTCACGCATCGAACTGGGCACCGCCGTCATCCCGCTGGGGCTGGAGAACCCGTTCCGGTTGGCCGAGGACCTGGCCACCGTCGACATCCTCTCCGGCGGCCGGATCAATCCCGGCGTCTCGGTCGGCACGCCGATGCAGTACGACAACTACAAGACCGCGCTGTACCCGGAAACCCATGAGCTGGAGAACTTTTCGAAAGACCGGGTGGTGCGGTTGCTGCAGTACTTACGCGGTGAGCCGGTCAGCGAATTCGAAGGCACCCTCGGCATCGAACAGTTCAGCCGCCGGGTGCAGCCGCACTCCCCCGGCCTGGCCGGCCGCGTCTGGTACGGCGGCGGACTGTCCTCGGCCATCTGGGCAGGTGAGCAAGGTATCAACTATCTGACCAGCTCGGTGGTCAGCGCTGACGGCACCGACTCCCGGGATTTCGCCACCATCCAGGGCCAGCAGATCGACGCCTATCGCGCACACCATCCGCACCCCGAAACCGCAAGGGTGTCACAGGGTTTGGTGGTGATACCGACCGATTCGGCGACACCGGATCAGATCCGCCGCTACCGGGAGTACGCCGCCGGCCGATTCGAACGCACCAAAACACCCCAGGGTCCGCGGGGCATGCTGTTCTCCCCGGATTACGTCGGCACGTCGGACGAACTCGCCGACCAGCTGTTCGATCACGCCGGCTTCCAGCGCGCCAACGAAATCGCGTTCGCCCTGCCGTTCTCCTTCGCCGCGGAGGACTACACACAGATCATCACCGATATGGCCGAGAAGCTCGGGCCTAAACTGGGATGGACACCAGCCCAGGGAGACTGACGCACGTGGCCTACGACGAAGATCTCGCCAACCGCATCCGCGAGCTGCTGAGCGCCCACCGCGGCGTGCAGGAGAAGGCCATGTTCGGCGGCCTGGCGTTCCTCATCGGCGGCAATATGGCGGTCGCAGCCAGCGGTAGTGGCGGCCTGATGGTGCGGGTACCGCCCGACGACACCGCCGACCTCCTCGAGCGTGCCCACGTCAGCCCGATGGTGATGGCCGGGCGGGAGACGCGGGGCTGGGTTCGGGTGGCCGACGACGGCGTCAAGACCAAGCGGCAGCTGGACAGCTGGGTCACCCGCGGCGCCGAGTACGCGAAGTCGCTGCCGGCGAAATGACCACGGACCACGCCCCGTTGGTGCGCAACCTGCTGAAACACGCCGGCACCACCTACGCCGCCGAGGCGGGCATCACGCTGAAAGACACCCCGATGCCGCTGTTCCAACTGCTGACGTTGTGCATGCTGGCATCGAAACCGATCGGCGCCGAGATCGCGACGGCCGCGGCCGCCGAGCTGTTTCACGAGGGCCTGCGCACCCCCGACGCCGTGCTGGACAGCCCGCGGCGGACGATGATCGCCGCGTTCGGGCGGGCCGGCTACGCCCGCTACGACGAGAGCTCGGCCACCCGGCTGACCGATATCGCCACCATGGTGCGAGACGAGTACGGCGGGGACCTGCGTGGGTTGGCGGAGCGCAGCGGGGAAGACACCGCGGCGGCGGCGAAGCTACTGCAGGGCTTCACAGGTATCGGTGCGACGGGTGCAGGCATCTTCCTGCGGGAAGTGCAGGACACCTGGACCTGGGTGCGGCCGTTCTTCGACCAGCGCGCGCTCACCACCGCCGACGAACTGGGCCTGCCGACCGACGCCGCCGAGCTCGGGGCGCTGGCCCCGGGCCGTAACGCCGACCTGGCGGCAGCCCTGGTCCGGGTGTCGTTGGACAACCACCTGCGGGAGCTCGTGAGCCCCGCGTAGGGTTTTAGCCATGTCTTCCACCTCGCAGGTGTTCATCATCATCGGCGGCGGTCTCGCTGGGGCGAAGGCCGCGCAAGCATTGCGGGACAACGACTTCGACGGCCACATCGTCCTTTTCGGCACCGAGGAGCAACTGCCCTACGAACGCCCACCGCTGTCCAAGGACTACCTGGTCGGCAAAAAGTCTCTGGATGAATTCACCGTCAACCCGTCGTCCTGGTACCGCGACCAGCACATCGATCTGCGGCTGGGCACGGAGATCGTCGCCATCAACCCGAAGGCGCATACCGTCACGTTGCAGAACGGCGCCACCGAGCATTACGACAAGCTGCTGCTGGCCATGGGATCACGTTCGCGGCGGCCGCCCATTCCCGGTTCCGACGCCGAGGGCGTGCACTATCTGCGCACTGTCGACGACGCCGACGCGCTGCTGTCGGCCCTGCCGGACGGGTCATCCCTGGCGGTCGTCGGCGCGGGTTGGATCGGCCTGGAAGTCGCTGCCGGCGCCCGCGAACGCGGCGTCGACGTCACTGTCGTGGAAAGCGCCGAACTGCCGCTGCTGGCCGCGCTGGGCCGCGAAGCCGCCGAGGTGTTCGCCGCGCTGCACCGTGAGCACGGGGTGGATCTGCGGCTGTCCTCGGAAGTCGACGAGATCACCACCGACGGCGTCAAGGCCACCGGGCTGAAGCTCGCCGGCGGGTCGACGGTGCCTGCCGACGCCGTCCTGGTGGCTGTCGGCGCGAAGGCCAATGTCGACCTGGCCGATGACGCCGGGCTGGAACTCGGCGACGGCGGGATCCTGGTCGACGCGTCGCTGCAGACCAGTGACCCCGACATCTACGCCGTCGGTGACCTCGCCGCCGCCGAACATCCGCTGCTCGGGGTGCGCATTCGCACGGAGCACTGGGCCAACGCGCTCAAACAACCGGCGATCGCCGTCGCGGGCATGCTCGGCAAGCCGGCCGCCTACGACGAGCTGCCGTACTTCTTCACCGACCAGTACGACCTGGGCATGGAGTACGTTGGCCACGCCCCGGACTACGATTCTGCGGTGTTCCGAGGCGATGTCGACAAGCGGGAGTTCACCGTTTTCTGGCTGGACCGGGCCAACCGCGTACTGGCCGGAATGAACGTCAACATCTGGGACGGCCTTGACGACATCAAGGCGCTGATCCGGAGCCGATCCTCGGTCGACCCTGTCCGGTTGGCCGACCCGAAATACGCCATTGGAGGCAACGCCTGACATGTCAGAGCCATCCGTAGACCTCGACTTCCGCCTCGACGGCAAGGTCGCCCTGATCACCGGCGGCGCCTCGGGTATCGGCGCGGCGATCGCGTCCGCCTTCGCCGCCAAAGGCGCGCGGATTGCCGTCGCGGACATCTCCGAGGAGGGGGCTGCGGAATCGGCGCGGGCGCTGCCCACCGAAAGCCGCGGATTCGCCTGCGACGTGGCCGATCCCGGCGCCGTGACGCGGACCGTCGACGCCGCCATCGACGCGTTCGGGCAGATCGACATCCTGGTCAACAGTGCCGGAATCGCCCGGCTGGCGCCCGCCGAGGAGCTGTCGCTGGACTACTGGGATGCGACCATCGCCGTCAACCTCAAGGGCACCTTCCTGATGTGCCAGGCGGTCGGCATCCGCATGCTGGCGGCAGGCAAGGGCACGATCATCAACATGGCGTCCCAGGCCGCATCGGTGGCCCTGGATCAGCATGTCGCCTACTGCGCGTCCAAGTTCGGCGTCGTCGGGGTGACCAAGGTGCTGGCCGCCGAATGGGCGGGCCGGGGCGTCCGGGTGAACTCCATTTCGCCGACCGTCGTACTGACCGAGCTCGGGCACAAGGCGTGGGACGGACCGAAAGGCGATGCGCTCAAGCAGCTCATCCCATCCGGACGGTTTGCCTATCCGGCCGAAATCGGCGCGGCCGCAGTCTTTCTCGCCTCAGACGCGGCCGAGATGATCAACGGTGCCGACCTGCTGATCGACGGCGGTTACACCATCAAGTAGCCGTCGAGGCCCGCACCACCAGTTCGGGCCGGAACATCACGTGCCGCGGATCGGCGGCCTCGGCGAGCAGCAGATCGATTGCCGTGGCGCCGATCTGCGCACTGGGCTGGCTGATGGATGACAACGGGATGGCCGCCGATCTGGCGAAATCGATATCGTCGTAACCGATCACGGCGATCTCCCCCGGTACGTCGACACCGTGTCCGGACAGGCTCTGCAACATGCCGATGGCCAGCAGGTCGTTGGCGCAGAAGATCGCATCGGGCCGCTCGCCTGCGGGCCGGGTGCAGAGCTGCTCACCTGCTGACCGGCCGGCCAGCACGGTCGGTTCCGCGGTCTCGATGGCCTCGAGGGTGGCGGTGGGAAAATCTGGTAAGGCCTTGCGCGCACCGGTCAACCGGTCGACGACCTGGCGCAGCGCCATCGGACCGCCGACATAGGCCAGCCGCCGCCGACCCTGCGCGCACAGGTGCTCGGCGGCCAGGTGTCCGCCCGCCACGTCGTCGACGGCGACCGAGGCGAACGGGGTGCCCTTGCCGTCGCGGTCGACCAGGACGATGGGCATACCGCGGTCGTGCAGGGCGGTCAATCTGCTGAGATCTTCGCCGACCGGGGAGATCAACAGACCGAAAACCCGTTGCTCGTCGAAAGTTTCGAGATAGGTCCGCTCCCGCTCCGGGTTTTCGTCCGATGTGCCGAGCAAGACGACCAGGTTGTGCTCGGCTGCCTGTCGTTCCGCTGAGCGGGCGACGTCGGTGAAGAACGGGTTGCCCACGTCGAGCACCAGCAGCCCGACGCACCGCGACCGGCCGGCCCGTAACTGCCGGGCGGCGTCATTGCGGACAAAGCCCAGTTTCTCGATGGCGGCCAGCACCCGCGCGACCGTGGCCGGGGCGACCCGCTCCGGTGCGTTGAGCACGTTGGAAACCGTGCCCACCGACACCGAGGCCGCCGCGGCGACCTCGCGGATGCCGACCGCCATCAGTGCTCAGCTGGCCGCGGGGCCAACCTGACCAACTGGGTGACGTGGGCCGGATTGAGTTCCTCCAGGGAGTTCACCCCGAGCAGGCGCATCGTGCGGGATACCTGGTCGGTAAGGATCTCGATGGCGCGGTCCACCCCTGCTTCGCCGCCGGCCATCAGCCCGTAAAGGTAGGCGCGGCCGATCAGGGCGAACCGGGCGCCCAGCGCAATGGCCGCGACGATGTCGGCACCGGACATGATGCCGGTGTCGAGGATGATCTCGGTCTCGGTGCCGACCTCCGCCACCACCGAGGGCAGCAGGTGAAACGGAATCGGCGCCCGATCCAGTTGCCGTCCACCATGATTCGACAAGATGATGCCGTCCACGCCGAGGTCGGTCACCGCGCGCGCATCCTCGACGGTCTGGATGCCCTTGACCACGAACTTGCCCGGCCACTGCGACCGGATCCAGGACAGATCGTCAAAGGTGACGGTCGGGTCGAACATCGTGTCGAGCAGTTCGGCCACGGTGCCCGACCAGCGATCCAGCGACGCGAACGACAGCGGCTCGGTGGTCAGGAAGTCGAACCACCAGTGCGGCCGGGGAATCGCGTTGGCGACGGTGCGCAGCGTCAGCGCAGGCGGGATAGACATGCCGTTGCGCTTGTCCCGCAACCGGGCGCCGGCCACCGGGACGTCGACCGTCACCAGCAGCGTGTCGTACCCGGCTGCCACGGCCCGCTCCACCAGCGCCATCGACCGATTGCGGTCCTTCCACATATAGAGCTGAAACCAGTTGCGGCCATGCGGGTTTGCCGCCTTGACGTCCTCGATCGAACAGGTGCCCAGTGTCGAAAGGGAGAACGGGATACCGGCTCGAGCCGCCGCATGGGCGCCTGCGATCTCGCCCTCGGTCTGCATCAGCCGGGTGAAGCCCGTCGGCGCTATCCCGAACGGCAGCGCGACCTGGTCCCCGAGCACGGTGCGGCCGGTGTCCACCTTCTCGACGTCCCGCAGGATCGTCGGGTGAAACTCGATGTCGCGGAACGCCTGGCGGGCGCGGGCCAGTGACAACTCATCCTCGGCGGCGCCGTCGGTGTAGTCGAACGCGGCTT
>JBEVHL010000726.1:0-2518 GCA_040511255.1 Mycobacterium sp.
CATCCAGAACGCCAAACTAGGGCAACCCACCCAACCGGCAGGCCCTGTCCGCGCCAACTGCAACCAGTTCCTCGAACCCGTGCCGGTTGCCGCCCCGGTCCCGGAATCGACCTCCGGACGGGCCAACAGGGACGCACCGCCACCCACATGCCCCCTGATCTACGGCATCACCGTTTGTGGTTCGGCTTACGGGACCCTCTGACCTGACGCTCCGGCGCAGACAACCAAACACCGCCACGACAGACCTTCCGTCATGCACTACGGCGCTGCCATGTCTGGCTCCGATTTCCAACCACCGTGCGGCTCGTCATTGCGCCGCGAGTTCCGCGTAAACAGTTGAGGGGCTCAAGGGCTGCGACGGCGACGGCGCCTGCAGCGCTTCGGCGGTCCGCGCCCGCCGGATCGCTAGGGGTCGGTGGGCGGTTGGAGCTCGGGGTCGGCCAGCAGCGCGAGCTCCCACAGGGCCTTCCGCAGCGCCCGCATTCTTCGAGGACCTAGCTGCGCCGCCCACTCGGTCTCGATCCGTGCTTCCTCCGCCCTGGCGTGCGGCAACCCGCTCTGTCCACGTGCGGTCAGCCGGATCAACCGCGCGCGGCCGTCGGTGGGGTCCGGCACCCGTTCCGCGTAGCCGGCCGACTCCAGGGCGTTCACCAGGCTCAGGGCGGTCTGCTTGGCGATCCGTGCCCGCTGAGCGAGGACCACCAGCCGAGTGCCGCCGGGGTCAATGCCGGCGAGCAGTCGAGCCTGAGCGCGCGTGACGTCGCCGTACCCAGCCTCGGCGACCGCTGCGAAGATCCGGTCCTCGGCAGCGCGGTAACTGATGAACATGAGCAGGCTGGACGGGATCTGGCGGTCCAAGGATGGCCTTCCGGGTAGTACGAATGCAGGACTAGTTGTAGTATCGTTATCGTACTAGATCCGGCTACCGCGGAAGGACACGCCGTGGACGACACCGAGGTTTGGTCGGCTGTGGACCGACGCCGTCACGCGATCGTGGTGCTGGTGAGCGGCCTGAGCCAATCCGAGTGGGACACGCCCTCGTTGTGCGATCGATGGACGGTTCGCGACGTGGCGGCGCACTTGACGATGCCGCTCCTTGGGTTGCCGCAGCTGGTGGGGCTCGCTATCCGGCATCCGGGCGGAAACAACCACGTGATCCGGGAAGGCTCGATCGAACTGGCTCGACGCTACGACACCGACCAGCTGACCGACCGGCTTGCCCAGTTGGTCGGGGTGCACCGTCTGTTCCCGGGCCTGACCTGCCGCGAGTCGCTCATCGACGCCATCGGCCACACCCTCGATATGTGCATCCCACTCGGCCGCCACGTCGACATACCTGCCCTCGAGGTGGCCGAGGCAGCGAATCGCGTGTTGTCCTACCACGGGCGCGGCAAGGCGAAGGTCTTTCGGTCCTTGCCGCTCGCCGGATTCCGGCTCACCGCCACCGACTACACCTGGTCGACCGGCAGCGGCCCAGAAATCACCGGATCCATAACCGACCTGTTCCTCCTGCTCACCGGACGCACGGTCCGGATCGGCGAGCTCCACGGTCCGGGGGCGGCTGAGCTGCGGGGAGCTGTCGCTGCCTGACACCATCTGGACGCCGACCACCTCCCGCGACGCCGGCGAGCTCCTCTCCACCGAGGTGCTGCCCCGCTCGGCCGCAGCGGCGATCAATCGCAAGACCGGTGACCTGCTCATGCAGGACGACCCTTTCCCGACACGAACGGGCAGCTCGACGGCACCTGCGTGATCGACATACCCGAGCTGGATGCCGCGATCGCCCGGGCCGAGCGCCCACCGCCGCCACCTATGGCGAGGTCGAGATCCGTCCGACCGCGACGCGATTCCTCGCCAGCGCCTCGACGCATCGGACGTTCCCCGCCATGTGGTGGACGGCCCCACCGATGCCCAGATGCGGGCGGGCGGAGATCGCCCGCACCTGCGACGGATGCACGGTCGCCCTCCTCGCCCCGACTACCCGCGATCACACGCACGCCGAGAACCCGCTCGAAAACGCCTTTCGAGCGGGCGCTGTGGCCCTGACCGGCGGCGAGCGTCCCAAACAACGCGGAGGCGGTCGGCGCCTTGAACCTCCTCACCCGCCACCATCGCTCGCTCGACCGCCACGCTCATGATGTGCGACGCCATTGACGCGGTTGCCCGGGCCGTCCCACACGGGGATCGGCTTACGGTGACCGCGCGCCTCGCCGCCAGCGGAGATCGTTGAGCAATCGCTGCAGCCGGCGAGCTCACCTTGGTGGGCAGAAGCTGAGTGGTGCGCCCAGCAGGACACTGACCCCTGGCAGACCCAGATGGCGGCCCCCTTGATCAGCTGCGGGCGGCGGTACCGCGTCGGCCATGGGGGAGTGGTCGGCGCTGGCGCCAGCTGGCCACACACCAGGTGAACGTCACGAGGGGACGCCAACGCCGGCACTGTAAACACGGTTGACTTCGACGTTTTCATGGTCCGAGGTGTCGCGGCGGAGCTCGCGGCTGACGGTAGAAGGCGCGCGCC
>JBEVHL010000727.1:0-2985 GCA_040511255.1 Mycobacterium sp.
AAGTGGTCGTCCCACCCGCCCTGTCCTGAGATCTCGACGCGGTCACCGATCCGAACGGCCTGCTGGTAGTGCATATTTTTCAGTTGGGTGTCGCCGTATCCCGGGGTGGCGAAGAACTCTGGCCTGCTCATGACGATCCTCTCGATTGACTTCATGCGTGAAGTAAACCTAACACATCGTCACTTCACGCGTAAAGTCATGCGCGAATCGGTAGGGTGCCGCTATGGCCGCGACTTCCAGCTCCGGCGGGGATTCCCCCGACGACACCCGGTGGCTCACCCCAGCCGAAAAGGAAGCTTGGACCGGGCTGGTATCGCTGATCTTGCTGTTGCCCGGTCGGCTGGAATCGCCACTGCACCAGGCCGCCGGCCTGACCTTGTTCGAATACCTGACCCTCAGCCATGTTTCGGAGGCACCGGATCGCCGGCTGCGGATGAGCGAACTGGCCTACCTGGCCAACGGTTCCCTCTCGCGCCTGTCGAATGTGGTCAAACGTTTTGAACGCCGAGGCTGGATGGCACGGTCACCCGATCCCGAGGACGGCAGATACACCATCGCCAGCCTGACCGACGCCGGTTACGACGTGGTGGTCGCCGCCGCGCCGGTGCACATGCGTGCAGTGCGCGAGATGGTCCTCAACCCGCTGACCGCCGCGGATCAGCAAGCGGTGGCACGTATCGCCGCCAAGCTTCAGGTGCGGCCGTCCGACCTGGGCTAGCGGTTCGGAACTCCGAGTTCCTCATCGGGGAATGCTATTCTCCCAGCTGAGACTGGGAGGTCAGCTGATGACACGGACACCGGCAGACACCGGGCCAGATCTGGATGCGGCGGCGTTGGGCCGGTGGCTCGACGCTCACGACGCCCCCGGCGACGGTGAACAGCCGGTGCTGGAACTGTTGACCGGCGGATCGCAGAACACGCTGTACCGCGTACGCCGCGGCCAGCACCGGATGGTGCTGCGCATGCCGGGCGCACGGGCTGATGCCGCCCGACTCGACGGCCTGCTGCGCGAGATCCGACTGGTCCGCGGCCTCAAAGGCACCGATGTTCCGCATGCCGAACTGATCGCCGCCGACGACTCGGGGGTGGTCCTGGGCAAGCCGTTTTACGTGATGGCCGAAATCGACGGCTGGAGCCCGATGGGCGGGGGCTGGCAGGACCCGTTCGACACCGACCTGACGGCCCGGCGCGAGTTGGCCTTCGAACTGGTCGGGGGTGCGGCCAAGCTGGGCCGCGTCGACTGGCGGGCGCAGGGCCTGGAAGGATTCGGCCGCCCGGACGGCTTCCATGAACGCCAGGTCGACCGCTGGCTGAGCTTCCTGGCGGCCTTCAAGGTTCGCGAGCTGCCCGGCCTGGACATCGCCGCCGACTGGCTGCGGGCCAACCGTCCCTCGCACTACACCGCGGGAATCATGCACGGGGACTACCAGTTTGCCAATGTCATGTTCGCCCACGGTGCGCCCGCCACGCTGGCGGCGATCGTGGACTGGGAGATGACCACCGTCGGTGACCCGCTGCTGGACCTGGCCTGGTGCCTGCTCGGCTATGACGGCGACGAACCGAAATCCGACGGCTTCTACCTGGATATGACAGGCATGCCGACCCGGACCGAACTGCTCGACCACTATGAATCGGTCAGCGGGCTCTCGACCGAGAACATCGACTACTACCTGGTGCTGGCCAACTTCAAGCTGGGCATCGTGCTGGAAAAGACCTACGCCGCATCGGTCACCCACCCCGGCAAGGTCGACCCACAGGTCGCCGAGGCAATGGGCGCGATGATCCCCGGGCTGATCACCACGGCGGCCGAGCTGGCTGGCTCACGGTAATGGGTTACGCAGATTCACTTTTCGATCTGACCGACCGCGTCGTGCTGATCACCGGCGGCAGCCGGGGTCTCGGGCGCGAGATGGCGTTTGCCGCCGCCCGGTGCGGCGCCGACGTCGTCATCGCCAGTCGCAAGTACGACGCCTGCGCCGAGACCGCCAGGGAGATCGTGACCGAGACCGGCCGGGCCGCCATGCCCTACGAGGTGCACGTCGGGCGCTGGGACCAGCTCGACGGCCTGGTCGACGCCAGCTACGACCGGTTCGGCAAGATCGACGTCCTGGTCAACAACGCCGGTATGTCGCCGACGTACGAGAAGTTGACCGACGTCAACGAGAAACTGTTCGACGCGGTGATGAACCTGAACCTCAAAGGACCATTTCGGCTTTCGGCACTTGTCGGCGAGCGGATGGTGGCGGCGGGGCGCGGCGTCATCATCAACGTGAGCACCCACGGCTCCGTGCGGCCGTCCCCCTGGTTCATCCCGTACGCGGCCTCCAAAGCGGGGCTCAACGCGATGACGGAGGGCCTGGCCCTGGCCTTCGGGCCCACAGTGCGGGTCAACACGCTGATGCCGGGTCCGTATCTCACCGATATCAGCAAGGCGTGGAACCTCGACGAGAACGACCCCGAGCCGTTCCCGCAACATGCGCTCAAGCGTGCCGGCAACCCCGCCGAAATCGTCGGCGCCGCCTTGTTTTTGATGTCCGATGCGTCCAGCTTCACCACCGGATCGATTCTGCGGTCCGACGGTGGGATTCCGTAACCTGTAGGAGCAGAACATGGCATGGGATTTCTCCACCGAACCCGAGTTCGAAGAGAAGCTCGACTGGGTCCGGTCGTTTGTCCGGGACGAGGTCGAACCACTCGACGTCCTCTTTCCCAGTTGCGCGTTCCTGCCGTTGACCGACGAACGGCGCAAGATCGTCGACCCGCTCAAACAGGCGGTCCGCGACAAGGGCCTGTGGGCGCCTCATCTCGGCCCAGAGCTCGGCGGGCAGGGTTTTGGCACGGTCAAGCTGACCCTGATCAACGAGATCCTGGGCCGAAGCTCTTGGGCACCAATCATTTTCGGCACTCAGGCGCCCGATACCGGCAACGCCGAGATCCTGGCGCGGTTCGGCACCCAGGAACAGAAGGACACCTACCTGGCCGGGC
>JBEVHL010000728.1:0-4133 GCA_040511255.1 Mycobacterium sp.
GCGATCTGCTCAGGGGTGATGGGCAGGGCCGGGTGGGCGTCAGGGGTGCGAGCACCGTTGATACAAGCCTCGATGAAGATCTTGGGACCACTCATGGGTCCATTTTGGCTTACCCTCCCACAATGAGGCGCCACACCATCGTCTGCGGTGACGACGCGCTTGGATTGCGGATCATCGAGGAACTCCAGAGTGCGGGCACCGACGTCGTCGTGGTCGACAGTGCAGCGGCGTTGGCGCAGGCCGGGGTGGCCGAAGCGACCGCAGTGATCTGCGCCGATGACGACGACGCCCTCAATCTCGAAATAGCTTTGCTGGCAAGGGAACTCAACGACGACGTACGCGTGGTGGCCCGGCTGGCCAACAGTGTGCTCCGCGAAGCGGTGGCGTTGGGCAACGGGCCTGGCGCCGTACTGGACGTCGCCGACCTGGCCGCTCCGTCGGTCGTCGAGGCCCTGTTGAACCGGACCACACACACCATCACGGCAGCCGGGATCGAGTTCGTCGTCTCCGGCACCGACGCCCCCCGCAACGGCACGTTGCGCGAGATCTACGGCGACCTGGCCCCGGTCGGGGTGGTGCACGGCGAAAAATCGCTGACTCCGGGAGCGGTGGTGGCGTGTCCGGGCCGCGACCTGCGGGTGCGCGAAGGCGACTGGACCGCGATGATCGGCACCGCTGACGAGCTCGCCGCCCAGGGCATCGCCGTTGCCCGACCGACGGGCGCGGCGCAGCACCGACGTTCGCTTCCGATGCGGCTACTCGGTGGCCTGCGGGCGTTCCGCGACGACGTCAACCCGCTGTTCTTCCGGGCGCTGGCCGCCTCGCTGACCCTGTTGATCGGCTCCACACTGTTGTTGCGGTTCACCTACAACAGGCCGGGCATGAGCTGGATCGATGCGCTGTATTTCTCCACCGAGACCATCGCCACCGTCGGCTACGGCGATTTCAGCTTTCAGGACCAGCCCACCTGGCTGCGTCTGTTCGGCATCGCGCTGATGTTCGCCGGCGTCACCACCACCGCGGTGGTGATGGCATTTGTCGCCGACCTGCTGCTGTCCCGGCGGATCGGGCGCAACGCCGGTCGGCGCAAGGTCCGCGAACTCAGCGAGCACATCATCGTCATCGGCCTCGGCTCGTTCGGCATCCGGGTGGTCGCCGACCTCAAAGCCGCGGGCCATGACGTGGTGGTGATCGAACGCAGCGAAACCAATCGCTATCTGGCGGCCGCCGCCGAGCTTGACGTGCCGGTGATCTTCGGCGACGCCACCCTGCGTCAGACGCTGGAAGCGGCCCGCATCGCCGACGCCACCGCCATCGCCGTGCTGACGCCCGACGATATGGTCAACATCGAGACCGGCATCGTCTTGCGCGAACTGCTGGGGGTGCGCTGGATGCGCTCCGCGGACCATCCCGGCGTGCCCGTGGTGCTGCGGGTCTATGACCGGGCCCTGGGCGCCGCCGTCGCCCATCGCTTCGGGTTCGAAAACGTCCGCTCCACAGTCGAATTGGGTGCGCCGTGGTTCATCGGCGCCTCCCTGGGTCTGCAGGTGATCGGGACGTTCTCGGTCGGCCAGCGCTCGTTCATGGTCGGCGGCGTGCAGGTCGAGTCCGGCAGCGACCTCGACGGAATGGCGATGGTCGACATGTCCACCCAAACCCGCGTCATCGCGATCGCCCGCCCCGGACAGCCCACCACCCTGCACCCGCGCCGCGACACCCGACTGAGCGCCGGCGACACCGCCTATCTGGTCGGGCCCTATCGCGAGTTGCTGGACACGCTCCGCACCGGCCAGCGCGTCCTACAGTGACGACGTCAGCGGGCATTCCAGGGACCAAAGTCCCTACCTGAGCGCCACGGTGACCGCACTACTGTTGGACGCGTGATCAGCGTATTTCTCGTCGACGACCACGAGGTCGTCCGCCGCGGGCTCATCGACCTGCTCGGCGGCGACCCGGAGTTGTCGGTGGTCGGCGAGGCCGGTTCCGTCGCGGAGGCGATGGCGAGGATCCCCGCCGCCCGTCCGGATGTGGCGCTGCTCGACGTGCGCCTACCGGACGGCAGCGGCATCGACCTGTGCCGTGACTTGCTGGCGGCCCACGACAACCTACGTTGCCTGATCCTGACGTCGTTCACCGACGAACAGTCCATGCTCGACGCGATCCTGGCCGGCGCGAGCGGCTACATCGTCAAAGACATCCGAGGAATGGAACTGGCCGAGGCCATCAAGACAGTCGGAGCGGGAAAGTCGTTGTTGGACAACCGCGCTGCGGCCGCACTGATGGCCAAGCTGCGTACCGCCGAAGAAGATGCCGGGGACGACGTCCGGGTGCGGGACCTCTCGCCGACCGAACGGACCCTGCTGGAGTTGCTGGGCGAAGGCCTGACCAACCGGGAGATCGGTCTGCGGATGTTCCTGGCCGAGAAGACGGTGAAGAACTATGTCTCCCGGCTGCTGTCGAAGCTCGGCATGCAGCGCCGCACACAGGCCGCGCTCCTGGCGGCGGAACTGCGTCAGCAACACAGTGGTTGACGCGCAGGGCGTGCACGTCAGGGACGCCCTCATCGAAGCGATGTTCGCGGTCACGTCCGGGCTGGACCTGGAGCGCACGCTGCAGACCATCGTGCACACCGCGATGGAACTGGTCGACGCCCGCTACGGCGCGCTCGGGGTGATCAGCACCGAATCCCGACACACGTTGGAGCGCTTCGTCTATCACGGTATCGACGACGCCACCCGGGCCCGCATCGGTCCGTTGCCCTCGGGTCACGGGGTACTCGGGTTGCTCATCGACAGCCCCGAACCTGTTCGGATCGAGACTCTTTCGCACCATCCGGTGTCGGTCGGCTTTCCGGCCAACCATCCTCCGATGCGGTCATTCCTCGGTGTTCCGATCCGCATCCGCGATCAGGTGTTCGGCAACCTGTATCTGACCGAGAAGGCGGACGGGGCGAAGTTCAGCCCCGACGACGAACGGTTGGTGCAGGCGCTGGCCGGCGCCGCCGGCATCGCGATCGACAACGCCCGGCTCTATCAGGCCGCCCGCACCCGACAGCTGTGGATCGAGGCCACCGGCGACATCAGCACCAACCTGCTGGCCGGCGAAGACCCGGCCGTCGTGCACGCCCAGATCGTGGCGCGGGCCGCCGAGTTGACCGGCAGCGAATCCAGCGCACTGTTGATGCCCGACGCGACCGGCACCCTGACCGTCGTGGCGGGTCTTGCGCCCGCGGCCATCGACACCGCCTTGGTGGCGCGCTGCTACGCCGAACGAATTCCGTTGCGCACCAAAGACCCTGCCGTGCTGGCACTGCCGCTGCGCGAACCGGACGCAGTGTCCGGGGTGCTGGTGTGCATGGCCGCCCCCGGTGTCTCCTTCACCGACGAACAGCTGGACATGATGGCGGCGTTCGCCGATCAGGCCGGCTTGGCGCTGCAGCTGGCCCGCACGCAGGCCAGCGCGGTGGTCGCCATGCGCGAACTCGACGTGCTCTCTGATCGCGACCGGATCGCGCGCGATCTGCACGATCATGTGATCCAGCGGTTGTTCGCCGTCGGCCTGTCCCTGCAGAGCGCCCGTGGCGGAGAGGCAGTGGACACTCCCCGGCGGATCTCCGCTGCACTGGACGATCTGCAGGAGGTGGTTCAGGAGATCCGCACCGCGATCTTCGATCTGCACGGCGGCAGCGTCACCCGGCTGCGGCAACGCTTGGAGCAGGCTGTTACCCGGATGACCGCCGACTCCCCCATCCGGTCCGCGCTGCACGTCACCGGTCCGCTTTCGGTGGTCGACGCCGCACTGGCCGACCACGCGGAAGCCGTGGTGCGAGAAGCGGTCAGCAATGCCGTGCGGCACGCAGGCGCGACCACGCTCAATGTGGGGGTGACCGTCGACGATGACCTGAGCATCACCGTCATCGATGACGGCACCGGCTTTCCGGCGGCCCCGACGCGCAGTGGTCTGGCCAACCTCGCCAGTCGGGCCGACGAGTGCGGGGGCCGGCTTGAGGTGGGCACCGCACCGGACGGCGGCACCAGACTGGTGTGGTCGGTGCCGCTGCCCTAGGACTGTGGTTTGCCGGCCAACACCTGGTCGACGCCCATGCGGCCCTCTTCGAAGGCCAGGCCACCGCC
>JBEVHL010000729.1:0-6282 GCA_040511255.1 Mycobacterium sp.
TTCGTTGGTTCTGCCCGGGGCACGGGGGGGTCCGCGGGCGTCAACAATTGTTGACGCCCTAGGGAGCGACATGTGTCGGATGATCGCGGCTTCGTTGGTTCTGCCCGGGGCACTGTGGGTTCCGCGGGCGTCAACAATTGTTGACGCCTGGCGGAGCAAGTAGGCGCGGGTGCCGCCGCAGCTCAGCCCTTGACGAGCGTGAACTGGCAGACGTCGGTGTAGCCGTCGGTGAACAGCTCGGCGCAGCCGGTCAGGTACCGCATGTAGCGGTCGTAGACCTCTTGCGACTGGATTGCGATGGCCTCGTCCTTGCGGGCTTCCAGCGCCGCCGCCCAGATTCCCAGCGTGCGCGCGTAGTGCAGCCGCAACGGCTGTACCCGTTCCACCCGGAAACCGGCCTTGACCGCGTGCTCCTCGACCACCGCCACGAACGGCAGACGGCCGCCCGGGAAGATCTCGTCCATGATGAACTTGAAGAACTTCAGCTTGGTCATGGTCAACGGCAGGCCGCGGGCCTTGAACTCTTCGTCGCTGGGTTTGACGATGGTGTGCAGCAGCATCACGCCGTCGGCGGGCAGCGCCGCGTACGCCATCTTGAAGAAGGCGTCGTAGCGGTCGTCGCCGAAGTGCTCGAACGCGCCGATGGACACGATCCGGTCAACGGTGCCGTCGAACTCTTCCCAACCCTGCAGTCGCACCTCGGCATGGCGGCCGGACGCTCGCACCACTTCGGAGTTAGCCAGCTTTTTCTGCACGGCCTCGTGCTGGTTCTCGCTGAGCGTGAGTCCGATGACGTTGACATCGTGCTTCTCGACAGCGCGGTGCATCGTCCCGCCCCAGCCGCAGCCGACGTCGAGCAGCGTCATCCCCGGCGTCAGTCCCAGCTTGCCCAGCGAAAGGTCCATCTTCGCGTACTGGGCCTCTTCCAGCGTCATGTCGTCGCGCTCGAAATAGGCGCAACTGTAGGTCTGCGTGGGATCGAGGAAGAGACGGAAAAACTCGTCAGACAGGTCGTAGTGCGTCTGAACATCCTCGAACCGCGGCGCCAGATTGCCGTTGTCAGGTTGCTCGTTGGCCCGTGTCATAGCCGCCGACACTATGCTCCGCCGATCCGGGATGCAATTGCCGCAACCTGTGCGTCCGTGTGCTCGTCGCTGACCGCCTCACCGAGCATGGTCACGATGGTGGTCAGCACCGGCTTGCCCTCGGCGTCTGTGACTTCGCTGCGAAGTTCGGCGATGACCGCGCCGTGCGACTGGGTGACCGAATCCAGGTAGGAGTCGAAGAACAACTTGTCGCCGACGACGATCGGGCGGTGGAATTTCAGCTTCTGGTCGCGGTGGATCACTCGCGCCAGGTTGATGCCGACGTCGAAGTTCTTGAACATCTCCAGCTGCACCCGGCGGCCCGCGACGGCGATGAATGTGAGCGATGCCACAAGGCCGGGATAACCCGCCTCGGTCGCCACGGCCTCGTCGTGGTGGAACGGATGATCGTCCTGCAACGCCGTGGCGTATTCGCGGACCTTTTCGCGGCCGACCTCGAAGTGGTCGTGGAAGCGATAGTGCGTCCCGATGATCTCTTGGGCGATAGCCATGCTGGTGAAGGGGTCCCTTGGTTTAGACGTTCCCTGATCGAACTGCGTTGATACTCAGCCGCGGAGCCTACCAAGGGCCGCCTGCGGACCGGTTCAGTTGTCGTGCCGCCGGGACGCGATCGCGGCCAGCGCGCCACCGGCAGCGCCGAGCGCCAGTGCCGACGGCACCCCGATCCGGGCGGCGCGGCGCGCAGTGCGGAAGTCACGGATCTCCCACCCGCGCTGCCTAGCCAGGTCGCGCAGGTCGGCGTCGGGATTGATGGCGACGGCGGTGCCGACCAGCGTCAGCATCGGCACGTCGTTGTAGCTGTCCGAATAGGCGGCACACCGCCGCAGGTTGAGGCCTTCGCGGATCGCCAGGGCCCGAACCGCGTGCGCCTTGCCCGGGCCGTGCAGGATCTCCCCGACCAGCCGGCCGGTGAACACGCCGTCGACCGACTCGGCGATGGTGCCCAAGGCACCGGTCAGACCCAGCCGCTTGGCGATCGTCGCCGCCAGCTCGTAGGGCGTCGCGGTGACCAGCCACACCTGCTGGCCGGCGTCGAGGTGCATCTGCGCCAGATCGCGGGTGCCGGGCCAGATCTTGTCGGCAATGATCTCGTCGTAGATCTCCTCACCGAGCGCGACCAGCTCTGCCGTCGAGCGACCCTCGATGAACGCCAACGCCTTCCGCCTGCCTTCGGCGACGTCGTCGCTGTTCTCCCGGCCGGTCAACTGGAATTTGGCCTGGGCGTAGACGAATCCGAGCACATCGCCGTAGGTGAAGTACTTGCGCGCAGCCAGGCCGCGGGCGAAATGCACCATCGACGACCCGTGCACCAAGGTGTTGTCGACGTCGAAGAACGCCGCGGCGGTCAGGTCGGCGGGAGGGGCGGTGGGCTCGTCCGCGGCGGAGGCGGTGTCGGCGGCCACGTCGGCCAGCCCCTCCATGGCCCGCGCCGCGCTGGCCTCGCCCGCGAGGCCGTGGGCGTCGTCGGTGTGACTACCGAACATCGCGGACCCCCTCTCGGCGTATTGCTGTGCGCACCAACCCTAACGAAGTGCCAGACTTTCCTCTGTGGGCCGGGCACAAGTTGAGCTGCTGACACGGGACGGGTGTGCGATCTGCCACCGCGTGCACGAACGGTTGGCGATCCTGTCCGAGGAGCTGGGCTTCGAGCTGAGCGAAACGGATGTCGACGCCGAGGCCGCAGCGGGTAACAAGGCGCTGCGGGCCGAGTTCGGTGACCGGCTACCGGTCGTCCTGCTCGACGGGGTCGAGCACAGTTATTGGGAGATCGACGAGCCCAGGTTGCGCGCCGATCTTTCCGCCCGGGGCAAACAAGTGTGAAATGCCTGACTGATTTGGTGCCCTAGCTGCTAAACGGTTAACGTGAAAAGAGGATTTCTTCACCAGTAGCAGCAAGGGAGCGGGCTAGGTGATGGCGCTGTGAGTGTGCTGCTGTTCGGTGTGTCGCATCGCAGCGCGCCGGTCTCCGTTTTGGAGCAACTGTCCACCGATGAATCCGATCAAGCCAAGATCGTCGATCAGGTGTTGCAGTCGCCGTTGGTGACCGAGGCCATGGTGTTGTCCACGTGCAACCGGGTTGAGGTCTACGCGGTTGTCGAGGCGTTCCACGGCGGACTTTCGGTCATCGGGCAGGTGCTGGCCGACCACTCCGGTATGTCGATGGGCGATCTGACCAAATACGCCTATGTCCGCTACGCGGAAGCCGCCGTCGAGCATCTGTTCTCCGTCACCGCGGGGCTGGATTCAGCCGTCATCGGCGAGGCACAGGTGTTGGGCCAGGTTCGTCGCGCCTACGCCGCGGCCGAGGCCAACCACACCGTCGGGCGCACCCTGCACGAACTGGCGCAGCGCGCCCTCTCGGTCGGCAAGCGGGTGCATTCCGAGACCGGTATCGACGCCGCGGGCGCCTCGGTGGTGTCGGTGGCGCTCGGCATGGCCGACGGCAGAGTGGGCGGCCTGGCCGGTCGCTCCGCAGCGGTGGTCGGCGCCGGCGCGATGGGCGCACTGTCGGCGGCCCACCTGGTCCGGGCCGGAATCAGCACGGTGCATGTGGCCAACCGGTCGCTGCCGCGCGCCCAGCGCCTGGCTGACAACCTGCGCGAACAAGGCGTGGAAGCGCACGCCTACTCCCTCGACGACCTCGCGATTGCCCTGGCCGACGTCGACATCGTCGTCAGCAGCACCGGCGCCGTGCGCCCGGTGGTGTCGCTGGCCGATGTGCACCACGCCCTGACCCAGCGCAATTCCCATGGCGGCGAGCAGCGCCAGCTGGTCATCTGCGACCTCGGGATGCCGCGCGATGTGGACCCCGCGGTGGCCGGACTGCCCGGGGTCTGGGTGGTCGACATGGACCGCATCCAGCGGGAACCGTCTGCCAGGGCCGCCTCGGCCGATGCGGAAGCCGCCCGCCAGATGGTCGCCACCGAAGTTGCCACCTACCTGGCCGGTCAGCGGATGGCCGAGGTCACGCCGACGGTGACCGCACTGCGCCAGCGTGCCGCCGACGTCGTCGAGGCGGAGTTGCTGCGCCTGGACAACCGGCTGCCGGGCCTGGACAGCGCCCAGCGCGACGAGGTCGGCCGCACGGTCCGTCGCGTGGTCGACAAGCTGCTGCACGCCCCGACTGTGCGGGTGAAGCAGCTGGCCAGTGCTCCCGGCGGCGACGCCTACGCCGAAGCGCTGCGCGAGTTGTTCGAACTCGATCCGACCGCCGTCGACGCCGTCGCCACTGCGGGCGAATTGCCGCACGTATCAACGGATCTCGATGTCATCGCCGAAACGCCCGAGTAGCACTTGCCTGACACCGAAAGCCGAGTGATCCGGATCGGCACCCGGGGCAGCTTATTGGCCACCACGCAGGCGGGGCTGATCAGAGACGCTCTGGCCGCCCGCGGGTACGCCGCCGAACTGGTGATCATCTCCACCGCGGGTGACCGGTCGTCGGCCCCGATCGCCGATATCGGCATCGGTGTGTTCACCGCCGCGCTGCGGGACGCCATCGCCGATCAGCGCGTCGACCTTGCCGTGCACTCCTACAAGGATTTGCCGACCGCTGACGACCCCAGGTTCATCATCGCCGCCATTCCTCCGCGCGGGGACGCCAGGGACGCCCTGGTGGCCCGCGACGGCATGGTCCTCGGGGAGTTGCCAGCCGGCTCCGTGATCGGAACTTCGTCCCCGCGACGGGCGGCGCAGCTTAGAGCACTGGGTCTCGGTTTGGAAATTCGCCCCCTACGAGGCAACCTAGATACCAGGTTGAACAGGGTAAGCAGTGGTGATCTCGACGGAATCGTCGTGGCTCGAGCGGGCCTGGCCCGTATCGGTCGCCTCGGGGATATCACAGAGACGTTGGAGCCGGTCCAGATGTTGCCGGCGCCGGCCCAGGGAGCGCTGGCGGTCGAGTGCCGCAACGGCGATTCCTGGCTCACGGATCTGTTGGCGGAGTTGGACGACGCCGACAGCCGAGAGGCCGTCACTGCAGAACGCACCCTGCTCGCCGAACTGGAGGCGGGCTGCTCCGCACCGGTGGGCGCGATCGCTGAAGTGGTCGAGTCGATCGATGAGGACGGGCGCCTCTTCGAAGAACTGTCGTTGCGCGGCTGCGTGGCGGCGGTTGACGGATCTGACGTGATCCGCGCGTCTGGGATCGGGACTCCCGGCCGGGCACGAGAGCTTGGCATCTCCGTGGCCGCGGAGTTGTTCGAACTGGGTGCGCGCGAGCTCATATCGGACGCGCGATGAGAGCAGGAGTTTCAGACATGACCCCCCAAGCTGGTGTGCGAGGCCGCAAGCCGAAGCCGGGCCGCATCATGTTCGTCGGTTCCGGTCCGGGCGATCCGGGGCTGCTGACGACGCGAGCACGGTCGATACTCGCCAACGCCGCCCTGGTCTTCACCGATCCCGACGTGCCTGAGCAGGTGCTGTCTCTGGTCGGCTCTGAACTGCCACCGGCCTCGGGGCCCGCTCGCGCCCCCGAAAGCCGCGTCACGGCAAGTGAAACGACACCCCGGCCGGACTCCGACGGCCCCGTGGCCGACGAGATCGCCCCGCCCGTCGTGACCATCGGACCCGATATCCGGCCCGCACTAGGTGATTCGGCCGAGGTGGCCAAGACGCTGGCGCACGAAGCCCGCCTCGGGGTGGACGTCGTCCGCCTGGTCACCGGTGATCCGCTCTCGGTGGATTCAGTGCTGGCCGAGGTCACCGCGGTGGCCAAGACGCAGCTGAACTTCGAGATCGTGCCGGGCCTGCCCGCCACCACGGCGGTGCCGACCTATGCCGGTCTGCCGCTGGGGTCGTCGCACACCGTCGCCGACGTCCGTGGTGACGTCGACTGGGCGGCGCTGGCCGCCGCCCCCGGTCCGCTGATCCTGCACGCCACCGCATCGCATCTGGCCGAGTCGGCCCGCACGCTGATCGAGTACGGCCTGTCCGATTCCACCCCGTGCGTCGTCACCTCACAGGGCACCACCTGCGCCCAGCGCAGCATCGAGGCGTCCCTGCACGAGCTGACCGACCGCGCCGCGATCGGTGCCAGCGACCCGGCGGGCCCGATGACCGGCCCGCTGGTGGTCACCATCGGCAAGACCGTCGCCCACCGCTCCAAGCTGAACTGGTGGGAGAGCCGGGCCCTGTACGGCTGGACCGTGCTGGTGCCGCGCACCAAGGACCAGGC
>JBEVHL010000730.1:0-3165 GCA_040511255.1 Mycobacterium sp.
ATTCGACGACGATGTCGTTGCCGGACACCGATACGGTGCCGCGTCCAAGAGGCCAAACTTTCGTCAGCATCTTGAACGTCGTTCCGAGTCCGGGGATCTTCGCGAAGATCTGTTGGGGTCCGCGGACCATCTGCCCGTTCTCGACGTCATAAGCGGATTGGTGCCACGGGCAGACCAGTCGCCCGTCCTCGATCGATCCGCCCGCCAGGTCTGCGCGCAGATGTCGACACCGCCGCGTGACTGCGAAGTATTTGCCGTCGATGTTTCCGATGGCATACGGTCCCGCACCGGTCACCGCCCCCGGCGGCAGGTCGGCAACCGGGCACACTGTGATCTGCTTTGTGATGCTAGCCTCCAGTCAGCCGCCGACGGTCCCTGGCACGTCATTGTCCATCTGCCCTCGGCCTCATGCGGGAAGACTCCCCCAGAACGCCCCTGGTGACACGTTCATTTACCAGCGCCGATGATCGCGAGTTGCGGCGGATGACACGGTCCTTATTCTCGTACCCCAGGATTCCTGACATGGTGCAGGAATTGATGTGCGGTCACCGGTGGGGTTCGGTGCTGTAGCGCAGGGTGAGGGTGCTGCCGGGGTGGGTGGCGTTGAGTGCCTGGCACAGTTCGTCGAGCGGACATGCCATGATGACGAGCCGACCAACGGTTACTACGTCGGTTCGGTCGTGGCGGCGGTGTCCCGCGACGTGACCAGCACCGCCTTGCGCCGGCTCGGTGTGGTTCCGAAACCTCTGGAGCCCGCTTTACACCGCAGAGGACGGCAACATCCTTCCGCCGCAACGAACTTCAGGCAGGACGGCGGCGCTCCTGAAGGCCTACGAGTCGCACCCGGCCTGGTTTCGGAGTCGTCGGATCTCCCGGAGTAGGACCGGCAGGTAAGTCCGGGCCTCAGCGATCATGTCGAGGTCGGCGGGGGAGGCTGGGCCGCTGTCCCGGGAGACGTAGATGTCTTCCGCCCGGTCGTCGTTCGTGCCTACTTGGATGAAGCTGTCGCCAGACGCGTGGTCGCGGCCCTCGACCCAGGAGGTCCACGGCGGAGGGTCGGCGCGGTCGGATATGCGCTCCAGCCGCGCCAGTACCTCGACGGTCAGCTCCGGTTCCACGGCACGCCTACTTCCAGGGGTTCTTAAAGGTTGGGGTGAACAGTTTGCTGAAGGTGTCGGCGCCAGCTGTTCGCGCATCCCACCCAGCACGTCCTGCAGGTCGCTCGGCACGTAATCGCGAAGGATTATTAGGCCCTCCTGACACATCCGTGGGTCTTCGTGCTGTGGTTCGCGGCGTTCTGTGGGGTGTTGTTGATCACTGCGGGTCTGATCGGTTCGTCGCGGTGAGTGGCCGAGGCGGATTTATGCGGGGTGCGGCGGCTTTAAGCTGGTCAACGCGCTCGGGCAGGCCTGCCCTGCCCGCTGTTGTTGCCCGAGAGCCGCCGCAGGGGTCCCCGCGTCAATCCGCCGACCTGACCCGGACACCGGGGCCGCGCTGTTCGCGCTGCTCGGCAGGGTGGGTGTCAGGCGCGTCCGGGCAGTGCGGGCCGGTGGCCGCCGAGGGCGAGCATGGCCAGGGCGATGAGCGCTTCGGCGGAGTGGAAGCCGAACGCGACGCGGGTCAACACCCTGATCTTGGTGTTGGTGGATTCGATCAGCCCCTGCGATAGGCCGTGGTCGAGGGCGGCGTCGATGGCCTGGCGGTGGCGCACGATGCGACCGGCCAGTTCCACGAACACCGGGATGCGGCAGCGGCGCGCCCAGGAGATCCACCGGTCCAGGGCCTGCTTACCTTCCTCGCCTTTGACCGAAAACACATGCCGCAGGCCCTCTTTGAGCAGATAGGCCCGATACAGCCGGGAATCGGTCTTGGCGATCCAGGCCAGCTTGGCGGTCTGGCGGTCGGTGAGATCCTCGGGGTTCTTCCACAACGCATAGCGGGCGCCCTTGAGCTTGCGGACCCGCTCATGAGCTGGCGGGGGCGCGCTGTTCTTGCGGGGCCGGCCGGGGCCGCGTTTGGGCTCGGTGCGCGCCAGCGCCCGCGCATCGTTCCAGGCTCGGCGCCGCTCGGCATCGAGCGCCTCGGTGGCCCAGGCCACCACATGAAACGGATCCGCACAGCGGATCGCGCCCGGGCAGCGTTCGGTGACCACGTCGCTGATCCACTCCGCGGCGTCGGCGGACACGTGCGTGATCAGCTTGCAGCGTTCGGCGCCGAGGGCGTCGAAGAAGCGGCGCAGCGTCTTCGTGTCCCGGCCGGCCGCGGCCCAGATCAGCGTGCCGGTGTCGTGGTCGACCACGATCGTCAAATACTTGTGGTGACGCTTGTAGGAGATCTCGTCGATGCCGATCCGGCGCAGGTTCGCGAACCGGTCGACGGTCTTGTCGACGTCGGCCCAGACCCGGGCCACGATCGCGCCCACGGTGCGCCACGCGATCCGCATCAATTCGCACACCGCGGTTTTCGAGCACGCCACCGCCAGCCACGCCACCGTGTCGTCGAAGCCGCAGGTGTGCCCGGCGTGATGACGCGCCCACGGCACCGCCACCACGGTCGGCCCATGGGCAGGGCAGTTCACCCGCGGCGCATCGGCCTCCAGCACCACCTGCACCGTGCCCCAATCCAGGCCCCGCCACCGGCGCCGACCCTCACCGCGGTCATACCAAGGCGCCCTGCGGCCGCAGCGGCCACAGCGGCGCGAAACCCCGCTTCGTGGCCGCACCCGCGCCACCACCAACTGGACGCCGTCAGCCCCCTCCTGGTCGAACTCGATGTCCTCGATCACCGTCCGCTTATCGACACCCAACAGCCCACGCCATAACCTCACATTGCGCACGTCGTTGCCCGCTCCTTTGGTTCCTGACCTTCGATAAGCCAGAAACCTTAAGCGACAACGACGTGCGCCCCCTCAGATCAGCAACCCACCCACGGAAGTGTCAGGAGAGCCGTTTTTGGCCCCACGATCGGGGCCGTTTGACGACAGTTTTGACGACAATTGACGGCAATGCGCTACTTGGACGCGCTGGCGTCGAACTCGGCACTGAACAAGCTGCCCATCGAATCCAGCGCGTCGCGTTGGACTGCCTCGATCACCTCGACATAAGTGCCGGTGGTCACGGTGATGGAGCTGTGGCGCAGAATCCGTTGCACGGTCGCAGGCTGCAC